>JBQTHC010000173.1:0-15587 GCA_052390255.1 Microthrixaceae bacterium | reverse complement strand
GCGAGGTGGCGTCCCTGCTGGCCAGCCCACGAGAGCCCCACCCCCCGCATCACCTCGTCCTCGATGTAGCGGTCGTCGTACTCCGGGTAGTGGGTCGACCGAGCCATCAGTCGCGCGAGGTCGACGTGCGCCGCCTCGTCGGGGTTCCGGAAGGTCGGGATCAGCAGTGAGTACGCGACGAGCAACAGGAACATGCCCGCGGTGATGGCGGCGATCAGCCGTCGCTCGGCTGCCGACGATGGGGGCGTCATCAGGGGCCGTTCACTCCCGCAGAGGACGCGCCGAGGAGCTCGCCGGTTCGGAGCTGGAGCGGCGGAACGAAGTTGACGGACTTCGGGTTGAGGTTGCGCGGGTAGAAGCGATCCTGGGAGATCTCGTAGTCCCACCGGTCGCGCAGGAGTCGCAGCTCGGCGTCGGACACCGCCGTCTCCCTACTCGCCGACTCGAAGTGGAACAGCACGGTGTCGGGGTCGTACGCGACGCGCCGACCTGATCGCCAGACCTTCAGGCAGTAGTCGACGTCGTTGTAGTTCAGGGGGAACTGCGGCGACAGGCCCCCGACCTCCTCGAAGACCGCGCGGGGCGTCATCAGGCACGCCCCCGTCACGGCGAGGTAGTTGGCTGCCACGAGGACGTTGTTCGCGTAGCCCTGCGTTCCCGGCGCGAAGCCGTGGTAGATGTGGCCCACGCAGCTGTCCTGGCTCGCCAGGCCCACGTGCTGCAGGCGCCGGTCCTCATAGAGGAGGCGTGCGCCCACCGCACCGATCCCCGGGTGCTGGGAGTACATGACGAGGCGCTCGATCCAGTTGGGGGTCGACACCTCCGTGTCGTCGTTCAGGAGGAGGAGGTGGTCGCCGGTGGCGTGCAGCGCTCCCACGTTGATCTTCTCGCTGAAGCTGAAGGGGCGGTCGAACATCACGATCCGCACGCGATCGGGCGCGAGGCTCTCCAGCTCGTCGGCGAGCGCCCGAGGGACGTGATCGTCGAGCACCACGATGATCTCGAAGTCCGGGTAGGTCGAGTGTGCCTTGATGCTGCCCAGGCAGTGGCTGACGAGCGTCGTCTCGCGACCGCGGACCTCCCGCGTGCCGCCGCCGCTGGGGACGATGATGCTCACCTTCGGCGTGTCCGAGAGCGCCGGCTCGAGGTGGTACACGCCAGAGCGCTCCGGCGCCTCGTCGCGCTCGACGGTGGCCGCGAAGCCAGTGCGGTCGCAGTGCGCCTGGAGGGCGCGCGTGCCGGCGTCGTACGCGTACGGCTTGGCCGCCGAGGCCGACGCGGTGGAGGTGGCGAGCGTGCGCCAGCTGTAGAGGATCCGCGGGATGTGCACCACCCGTCGGGCTCGCTCGGTGACGCGCAGGATGAGGTCCCAGTCCTGCGAGCCCTCGAAGCTCGGGTCGAAGCCGCCGACCTCCTCGACCAGCGCCCGACGCATCGCGCTGAGGTGGCACGTGTACATCTGGGTGCGGAACCGCTCGGGCGACCAGGAGGGCTTGAGGAACGCGCCGGAGTGCAGGCCGTCAGCGTCGACCTTGTCCTCGTCGGAGTAGAGGTAGTCGACCTGCGGGATGCTGGCGATCGCGCTCGCCAGGGACGACAGCGCACGGGGCAACAGCAGGTCGTCGTGGTCGAGCAGCACCACGAAGTCGCCCGTGGCCATCGCGAGAGCGTCGTTCGACGCGGCCACGATGCCGCCTTGCTCGCCGCGCATCTGCACTCGGACGCGCGGGTCACGGCGAGCGGCGCGGGCGAGCGCGCGGTGCACCTTCGGGTTGGTGGACCCGTCGTCGACGAGGCACAGCTCCCAGTGCGGGTGGTCCTGAGCGCGAACGGAGTCGATGGTGGCAGCGAGGACGTCCACCGGTGTCTCGAACACCGGTGTGATGACGGAGAAGGTGGTCGGCGGGGCGTCGGTCACGCGCGCGAGCGCCGGAGCCAACGGAGCGGGGCGAGCGCGATCTGGCTGAACCGCCACGAGCGCGACGCCAGGAGCGCGTCGTGACGATCCGCGAGCTGGTCGTAGCGGAACGCCCACGTCTCGAGCTCGTTCACCCGGCCGAGCGCGGTGGCGAGCTCGGCCTCCTTGCCCATGAGCGCGTCGCGGAGGCGCAGGATCTCCTCGCGGAGCGCGTCCGGCGACTGCTCGTCGCCGCGGCGCGGGGCATGGCGACGAGCCGAGCGCTCGAGCAGCGCGTGCTGGTCGAGGATCGCGGCCCGCTGCTCGACCACCTCCCGCTGGAGGCGTGCGAGGATCCGCTCCTGGTCGCGCACGAGCTCGACGACACTGGTGTCGCGACGTTCGAGCACCAGCGCCCACGGGCTCAGGTACCCGGCGTCGTGATCGGCCCGGAACATCCCGTGATCGGCGAAGTGCTCCGCCCATCGCTCAGGCGGCCGGAGCCCAACGTGCGTCGGCTCGCGGAAGTCGTCGGGTGCGGAGGAGAACAGCACGCGATCCGCCGCCGCCGCGAGGTTGGCGACCGCGACCGGGGCATCGACGGGATCGAGGTGCTCGATGACCTCGATGCAGGTGACGAGGTCGTACGGGCCGCCGAGCGGCTCGGTGAGCGAGCCGACGCGCACGTGGTCCCGGACCGCCTCGGGCGCAGCGGCGATCGCGGTCTCCGACACGTCGACGCCGCGCGCGTCAACCCCGCGCTCGCGCAGCGCGGCCACGAGGAAGCCCTTCGCGCAGCCGGCGTCGAGCACGGTCTTGGGTGCGAAGGTGCGCACGATCTGATCGGCCACCTGCCCGAAGAAGCGGCGCCAGTGCTCGTTCTCCTCGTACGGAACGGTGTAGGAGTCGTAGTACCAGGGGCCGTAGAGCGCGGCGGCCGAGCGTGGGTGCGGGTCGCCGTCAGCGGGCTCGGACATCGGCGACGACTCTACCCAGTGCGCCGCGATCGCCTGAGATCGGCACGGTTTCTCCGGTGCGACGGCCACCGATAGCGTGTCGCCCGATCATGAAGCTGATCATCCAGATCCCGTGCCTCAACGAGGAGGACCAGCTCCCCGTGTCATTGGGCGCCCTGCCCAGGGAGGTCGAGGGCGTGGACGCGGTGGAGTGGCTCGTCGTCGACGACGGCTCCACGGACCGCACGGTCGAGGTCGCCCGCGCGCTCGGCGTGGATCACATCGTGAAGCTCACGAACAACAAGGGACTGGCGTTCGCCTTTCAGGCCGGACTCGACGCCTGCCTCAAGCTCGGCGCCGATGTGATCGTGAACACCGACGCCGACAACCAGTACTCCGCCGACGACATCCCCGCGCTCGTTGCGCCCATCGTGCGAGGCGACGCGGACATGGTGGTCGGGGATCGCAACGTGATGGAGATCGAGCACTTCTCGTTCGCGAAGAAGCGCCTCCAGCGCCTCGGGAGCTGGGTCGTTCGGCGCGCGTCCGGCACCACGGTCCCCGACGCGACCTCGGGCTTCCGTGCCTACAACCGGGAGGCCGCGCTCGGGCTCACCGTCGTCTCGAAGTTCACCTACACGCTGGAGAGCCTCATCCAGGCGGGCAAGAGCGTCGTTGCCGTCGACCACGTGGTGGTCGGCACCAACGAGAAGCTGCGGGAGTCACGCCTGTTCGGGTCCACCTGGGGCTACGTGCGACGCAACTTCGTCGCCATCTTCCGGATCTACGCCGGCTACGAGCCCCTGCTCGTGTTCAGCTGGCTCGCCGGCCTGCTCCTCGTGCTGAGCGGCCTCGCCTGGGCGCCGTTCGTGTGGGACTGGCTCGTGAACGGCGACCGGTCCGGGCACCTCCAGTCGATCGTCGTCGGCGGCGTGCTGCTCGTCGCGGCGGTGCAGACCTTCGCGCTCGGCGTGCTGGCCGACCTGATCGCCGCGCACCGAACCGTCTCACAGCGCACGCTCGAGCGCGTGCGACGGATCGAGCTCGAGCTCGGCGTGCAGCCCTCGCACTACGTGCACGGGCCGGGGAGCGACCTCAGTCGATCCGAAGGGTCCGCAGCAGCCGGTTGACCTCGGCCACGAGCGGCGCCTTGAGCCGGGTGGCCCCGATCACGGCGTAGGCGCAGAAGGCGCGCCCCTGCTCCCGGAAGAACGCCTGCGCGCCCGAGAGCCCCGCGATCGTGCGCTGCATCGTGTGCGGGGCGAAGTCGACATCGGCGAACTGGGGCACGCCGTCGTGGCGGAACATCGCGGTGGCCGCGGCCTCACGGTCGAACTCGAGCACGCACACGAGGACGTCGCGCGCGGTCATCCGCTCCACCGCGCCGCTGCCGTAGTCGCCGCGCTCGGCGGGGAGCGGGAAGTTGGCGAGGTGCGCCACAGCGTTCGCTGTGCCTTTGCCGCTGACGGCGTCGCGCCGGGAGGTGGTGGCGTCGCCTGGGCGCCGGTAGATCTCGCCGTCCCACCCGGCGGGGAGATCCACCTCGAGACCGAAGGCGCGCAGGTGGGTCACTCCGCGTCCTCGGTGGTCGCGTCGAGCTCACCGATCGAGGGCCGGTACAGCGACGCGTCGCCGGGGAGGATCCCCGCTCGGGTGATCTCCCGGTCGGCACGGCGCTCGCGGTCGCGACCCATCAGCAGGTCCCGCCGTGAGGGCTTCGGGTCGTCGAGATCGAGGCCGGCGTCGGCGATCGCGTTCCGCATGAGCTGGAGCACCTGGGGCCAGGTGGGTGCGGCGCCCTCGCCCACGATGCCGTGGGCGCCGTCGATCAGCATGAAGTACGGCGACACGGGGATGCCATAGCTGTCCCATGCTTCCGAGGAGAGCACCGTGATCGCACGACTCGGTGCGAGCTCCGCGATCGCGGAGATGCTCTCCTCGGTAGGCCCGCGCGTCACCACCACGACCCGGCTGTCTCGACCCGGGACCTCGTTGACGGCGTCGGTGTCGAACGCGCGCCAGAAGTCGTGACAGGTGGTGCACCCGGAGGAGAGGAACGCGAGCAGCGTCGTTCCGCGGCCCTCGTCCAAGGCCACGCGCACGGCGCCACCATCGGGCGTGCTGCCGACGATGGGGTGCACGCGACCGTCGCCCCCACGATCCTCGACGCCTGCGGGCCGGGTGGTGGTACCCGTCGATCGACGTCGAGCGGGAGTCGACGCGTCGGCGAGCTCCGCTTCGCCGACCCCCAGGTCGTGCAGCGCCCGCAGGATGTCGGCGTGGCTGCGCAGGAGGCCGATCACCAGGATGGCGAGCACGGCGGTGACGAGACCGAGGGCGACAACTGCGGCACCCATCACGGCACCGTGACCTCGACGCAGCCGAGGAGCCGGTTGCCGCCGGCACCCTGGTTGATCGCGTAGACGCAGATCTGCTGCGTGCCGGGCTCGGTCGCAAAGGTGTCGTCGAAGCCGTGCAGCGGACCCTGCTCCGGGTACAGGTCCGCCACGTCGGGGCGGGGATCGCCGGCACCAGTCGACAGGCGGCCGATCCCGTTCGCGTACACGTGGATCCGCACCGTGCCCGTGGTCGAGGGGTCGACCGCCCAGCCGGCCACTCGTGCCAAGCCCGGTCCTGGCGCCTCGACGACCTCGAGCACGCCGTAGGGGGACTCGGTGGCGTTGACGCTGCGGCAGGCGAGCAACGTGTTCGCGCCCGGACCCTGGTTGATCGCGAAGACGCACACCGAACGCGCGCCCGGCTCGACGTCGATCGTCTCGTCGAACCCGTGATCCGGGCCGAACGAGTAGAGCGCGTCGAGGTCGGGGCGTGGCCGATCCGCCGTGGCTGAACGTCGCCCGACGCCGTCGATGTAGATGTGCACCCGGACCGGGTCCGGCGTGTCGGGGTCGATCGCCCACCCCTGCACGCGCACCGCACCGCCGGCGTCGATCGCCGCGTCCAGGTGCCCGAACGGGTTGGACGGGACGGTGGTGGTGCGACACGCGATCGGCCGCGTGGTCCCCTCGCCGACGTTGATGCCGTACATGCAGACCTTGTGGACACCCGGCGGCAGCACGAGGATCTCGTCGAAGCCGTGCGCCTGACCCGATGCCGTGTATCGGGCGGCGAGGTCGGGGCGAGCGACGTCGGCGAGGAGCGAGCGGAAGGGGGCATCGTCGACGTGCAGGTGCACGCGGATCGGATCGGTGGTGTTCGGGTCGATCGCCCAGCCCCGCACGCGCAGGCCCTCCGGCGCGAGGCTCACCGAGTCGATGGCTCCGAACGGGTCGCCCGTCAGGCAGGGGCGGTGGTGCGTGCGGGTCGCGTTGTCAGTGCGCGCCGTGGTGCCACACGACGAGTCGGTCTGCCACGGCGGGACGCAGGTGACCACGCGGCACACGATGGGTCCGAGGCAGGGGACGTTCTGGTGGCACTGGCCGTAGCGGAACCCGGTGCATCCGACCTTGCGGTTGTTACACGAGCCCGCGGCGCACCTGCAGGGGGTGCCGGAGCACGAGCCGGCGCAGATGCCGCTCGAGCCGCACCCGCACGAGCCGCAGCGAGCGTTGCAGTCGATGTAGTAGCGGGCCGCGCCGCCGCAGAACGCCGAGCCGTCAGCCTTCCACCAGCCGCCCGTCAGCGTCCCCGGTGGGCAGGAGTTCTGTCCGGTCGTGGTGCAGCAGAACTCGGTGTAGCCGTCACAGCACAGCGAGCCGCAGTCACACGACGAGCCGCTGCACGAGCAGATCGCCGCGTAGGCGGTGGTGGGGCGCAGCGCGTACGCGGCGGGCGCCGCGGCGAGCGCGCTGCCCACCACCGCGGAGCGGGTGAGGAAGCTGCGTCGATCGACCCGCCGGCTGAGGAGCCGAGCCGTCCGATCGACGAGACGGGGGCTCACGAAGCGGGGGATGGTTGGGACGACGGACGCACGACGCGTCTATCGTAGATCACCCCTCCGGGCCGTCCGTGCGACCGAGAAAGGCGTCCAGGAGGCGCGTCGCGGCCACAGTGGGGGCGAGCGCGCCACGCGCCACATCGGACTCGAGCGTGGCCACGACCCGCCGGACGTTCGCGTCCGCCCGCACCAGGTCGTCGAGAGCGTCGGTGACGTCGCGCCACATCCAGGCGACGTTCTGGTCGGCGCGCAGCGCTGCGACCCCGCCGTCACCGAGGTTGCCGTGGAGCTGCTCGATGTTCGCCCAGAGCTCGGCGACGCCGAGTCCGCTCAGTGCGGACCCGAGCAGCACCGGCACCTGCGCACCGGGCCGGCGGGGGCGAAGGAGGTGCACGGCCGGGCGAAGGTCGGCCGCCGTGCGCGTCGCCGCCGCCTCGAGGTCGCCGTCCGCCTTGTTGACGAAGATCATGTCGGCGAGCTCCATGATCCCGCGCTTGATCCCCTGGAGCTCGTCGCCCGCGCCCGGCGCGGCGACGAGGAGGAAGAGGTCGACGAGGTCGGCGACGGCGATCTCCGACTGGCCGACGCCGACCGTCTCGATGATCACGACGTCGAACCCCGCGGCCTCACAGACCAGCATCGCCTCGCGGGTCCGACGTGCGATGCCCCCGAGCGCGCCGGCGGTGGGGGAGGGCCGGATGAACGCGCTCGGGTTGCGACCAAGCGCGGTCATCCGGGTCTTGTCGCCGAGGATCGACCCGCCGGAGAGCGAGCTCGACGGATCGACGGCGAGCACCGCCACGCGGTGGTCCGCATCGATCACGTGCTGGCCCAGCGCCTCGATCAGGGTGGACTTGCCCGCGCCTGGAGCGCCGCTCACCCCGAGTCGGATCGTGGGTGCATCGACCGGGAGGAGTGCCGCAAGCAGCTCGTGGGCGGCCTTGCGGTGGTCGTCGCGGGTCGACTCCACGAGCGTGATCGCTCGAGCCAGCGCCCGACGATCGCCGGCGACGACGTCAGCCGCGAGCGAGGCGCCGTCGGTCCCCTCTGGTGTCGTGCCGTCGGCCACGAGGCTCGGTCAGCCCGCTCAGGAGTCGCCGTGGCGGGCGCGGAGCAGCTCGATGACGTGCGCCGCAGCGGTGGGGATGTTCGTGCCCGGACCGAAGATCGCGACCACACCGGCGGCCTCCAGCGCTGCGTAGTCCTGCGGCGGGATCACCCCGCCGCACACCACGAGGATGTCGCCGCCGCCCAGCGACCGCAGCTCGTCGATGAGCTGGGGGACGAGCGTCATGTGGCCCGCGGCCTGGCTCGACACGCCGACGACGTGGACGTCGTTCTCGATCGCGGCTCGGGCCACCTCAGCGGGTGTCTCGAACAGCGGTCCGAAGTCCACGTCGAAGCCGAGGTCGGCGAACGCGGTGCCGACCACCTTCGCGCCTCGGTCGTGCCCGTCCTGGCCCATCTTCGCCACGAGCATCCGCGGGCGGCGTCCTTCGGCGGCGGCGAACGCCGCAACGGCCGCAGCGGTGGACGCGAACGTCTCGTCGCCTTCGAACGCGGAGCCGTACACGCCCGCGATGCTACGGATCTCGGCCCGGTGCCGACCGAACACAGACTCCATCGCGTCGCTCATCTCGCCGACGGTGGCGCGGGCTCGGGCCGCGGCGATGCACAGCTCGAGCAGGTTGTCGTCGGCCGCGGCGCCTGCCCGGAGCCGGTCGAGCGCGGCCGCGCACGCCTCGGGATCGCGCGTGGCGCGGATCTGCTCCAGGCGCGCGATCTGGTTGTCGCGCACCTTGGTGTTGTCGATGTCGAGGACGTCGACGGTGCCGGGATCATCCGGTCGGTACCGGTTGACCCCGACGATGACCTCCTCGCCGCGATCGACGCGAGCCTGTCGGCGCGCCGCGGCTTCCTCGATCCGGAGCTTGGGCATGCCCGAGGCGACCGCCGCGGTCATGCCGCCGAGCGCCTCGACCTCCTGGATGATCGTCCAGGCGCGCTCCGCGAGGTCGTTGGTGAGCGCCTCCACGTAGTAGCTGCCGCCGAGGGGGTCGACGACCCGAGGGATCGCCGTCTCCTCCTGGATGATGAGCTGCGTGTTGCGCGCGATGCGGGCCGAGAAGTCCGTCGGGAGACCGAGCGCCTCGTCGAAGGAGTTGGTGTGGAGGCTCTGGGTGCCGCCGAGCACTGCAGCCATCGCCTCGATCGTGGTGCGGACGATGTTGTTGTACGGGTCCTGCTCGGTGAGCGAGACGCCGCTGGTCTGGCAGTGCGTTCGGAGCATGCGGGACTGCGGGTTCTTCGGATCGAACTGGCCGATCACGCGGTCCCACAGGAGGCGCGCCGCCCGGAGCTTGGCGACCTCCATGAAGAAGTTCATCCCGATCGCGAAGAAGAAGGACAGCCGCGGCGCGAAGTCGTCGATGTCGAGGCCCCGCTCGGTGGCGAAGCGGGCGTACTCCAGGCCGTCGGCGATCGTGAACGCGAGCTCGAGATCGGCGGTCGCTCCGGCCTCTTGCATGTGGTAGCCGGAGATCGAGATCGAGTTGAACCGGGGCATCTCCGCGGCGGTGAACGCGATGATGTCGGCGACGATCCGCATGCTCGGCGCCGGCGGGTAGATGTACGTGTTGCGGACCATGAACTCTTTGAGGATGTCGTTCTGGATCGTGCCGCTCAGCCGATCGCGCGGCACGCCCTGCTCCTCGCCCGCCACCACGAACGCCGCGAGCACGGGCAGGACCGCGCCGTTCATCGTCATCGACACCGACATCTGATCGAGCGGGATCCCGTCGAAGAGGATCTTCATGTCCTCGACCGAGTCGATCGCCACGCCGGCCTTGCCGACGTCGCCGACGACGCGCGGGTGGTCGGAGTCGTAGCCGCGATGTGTGGCGAGATCGAAGGCAACGGACACGCCCTGTTGGCCAGCGGCGAGGTTGCGGCGGTAGAAGGCGTTCGACTCCTCGGCGGTGGAGAAGCCGGCGTATTGGCGGATCGTCCACGGGCGGCCCGCGTACATCGTCGAACGGACGCCACGGACGAACGGGCTGATGCCGGGCAGGCTGTCGACCGCATCGATCCCGTCGAGGTCTTCGCGGAGGTAGAGCGGGCGGACGTCGATGCCCTCCGGGGTGTGCCACACGAGCGAATCCGGGTCGGCGCCCTTGAGGTCCTTGCGCGCCAGCTCGCGCCAGCGCTCTCGATCGGTGCTCTCGCTCACCTGCACGATGCTACGGAGGCCCGGACCTGAGGAACGAACCGGCGCCGCGTCAGCGTCGGCGCCCGATGATCCGACGTCCCAGCGCTGCCGCGACCCTGCGCGCTGTGCGGCGCGCACCGTCTTCGTGCAGCGACCGCAGCACCACGCGGCCTCGACCGCCGCGGGCGGCCTGCCGAGCCGCGTGGGCGGCCCGCGCGGACACCGCCTGGCGGACCTCGGCATCGACGGGGGGGTATGCGTCGAGCGGCATGCGTTCGCGCGCGGGCCGTTCGTCTCGGACCACTGGCGTCCACGCCCGCGCCGTGTCTCGGCCCTGCCGGTGCGCCGTGGCGACCCCATCGAGCACGTCGAGGTACCGGCGTCCCTGCAGCGGTGGCGACAGCGTGAGGAGCGCGGCGCGTCGTGCGTGCCGGCCCATCCGCGCGCGCGCCCCGGCGTCGGCGAGCAGCTGCGTGAGCGCGGCCTCCCAGTCGGCAGGTCCGTCCGCCACGCGACCCGTGACACCGTCGTCGATCGCGCGACGGAACGGTTCGGTGGGCGACGCGATGGTGGGCGTCTCGCACAGCGCCGCCTCGAGCCACTTGATCGAGCTCTTCGCGTCGTTGAAGACGCTCCCCAGCTCCAGCGGTGCGAGGTTGATGTCGAGGTCGCGAAGCACCTCCGGGAGCTCGTCCCACTCGAGGAACGGGATCTGGCGGAGGCGGGTGCCGAGCGTGGCGGAGACCACGTCGTCGATCACGAGGTGCCCGCCGAGCCACAGCTCCACGTCGGGGTGCGCCTCGAGCACTTGGAGCACCGACGGCGCGACGGAGCGCCAGTCGTCGTCGTGCGTCGTGGTGCCGCTGAGGTAGCCGACCCGAAGGGGTCCCGCCGCCCGCGGTCGTCGCAGCGCTCGATCCGATGCGGCGCCAAGCGCCTGACCCACTCCGTTCTCGAAGAGGAACGCCGGGATCCCCACCGCGTCGCGCGCGTGCTGGACGAGTCGTGCGGTGGAACCGATGTACGCGTCGCACGCCTCCAGCGTCGTGCGATACCGGTGGACGCCCTCGAGCCAGAGCGCTGCCTCGTCGTCCGGGAGGAGCCGCAGAGCAGAGACCTCGTCAGCGACCGCCGGATCGAAGATCAGGTCATCTGCGTCGAAGGCCACCGGGATCCCGCGGGCTCGCCACGCCCGGATGTGGGCGAGCACCGTCGGGGTCGCGGGGACTCGGTACACCACGACGTGCGTGGCCCCCGCCGCCGCGTCCTCGAGGTCCGGGTCGAGGTAGTGGCGCACCACGGCGTGCCCGCCGACCCCCTCGATCGCCTCCGCGGGGAGCTGGGCCCGGTAGCGGAGTGGTGCGCCGCCGATCCCCACCACGAAGAGGACGTTCGCCGGGCTCGTCACCGGTCGCGGAGGAGTGCTCCGCACCGAGCGGTACTGAGCCACGAGGTCGGTGGCCTGCTGCTCGACGGAGCGCAGGGTCACCGGCCCGATCCCCGCGCGCCACCGCGCGGCTCGGGCGGGGTCCGCGTCGAGCGCCAGGAGCTCCGCCGCGAGCGCGTCGGCGTCGCCCGCGGGGATCACGGCACCGTTCCTGTCGTGCTCGACGACCTCCTCCGGTCCGAGCACGTCGGTGGCGATCACCGGAACGCCGCGTGCGAGCGCCTCACGCGTGACGATGGAGTAGGTCTCACGCGCCACCGACGGGAGCAGCAGCACGTCGGTGTCGGCGAGGACCGCGTCGAGCTCGTCGGGCGGGTACGGCGGCTCGAGCTCTGCCGGGACGTCGCGTGCGTCAACACCGCGACGCTCGAGCGCCTCGTCGAGGTTGTGGGCGACCACGCGGACGTGCTGGAGCGGGCCGGTGCGCGCGAGCGCGTCGAGGAGCACGTCGGCTCCCTTGAGCGTGTTGCCTCCGCCTGTGTAGCGAACGGTGAGCCGCACGCTCGCGTCGCGGCCATGACGAGGCGCGGGCGCCGACGGGTCGGGAACGCCGTTCTCGTCGACTTCGACACGCGCTGGGTCGACCCCGTTCGCGATCAGCACCTCGGCTGCCGCGTGGGACGGTGCCAGGATGAGGGCGACCGTGTCGAGCGTCTCGCGTAGCCGGCGAGCCCGCGCGTCGAGGTGCGCCCGACCAGCTTCACAGGGGCAATCCGACGAGGCGACGACGAGCGGGCACGGACGGTCGTCGGTGTCGACGAGGAACTGGCGCGCGCACAGCCACCAGAAGTCGTGCATCGTGAGGACCACCGGGATCCCGAGGTCCGCAGCGGCGTCGATCGGGCCGACCCCCAGCGTCTGCAGCGAGTGGCAGTGCACGACATCAGGCCGCCATTCGCGGTACAGCTCGGCCGCGATCGCCTCCACCGGGGGGTTGTCGTAGTTGCGCACGTCGTCCCACCACACGAACTCCCCGGCCGCGACCCAGCGGACGGGGAGCCCGGTCTCGTCCGCGTCGTCCCACACCGACAGCGGCGCGCGCTCGCCGTCGAGGCTCCCGGCGAGGACCTGGACGGAGTGCCCGTCGGCGCGCAGCGCACGAGCGAGCCGCTGCGGCTGCAGGGTGCCCCCGGAGACGAACTCCGGCGGGAAGTGGGCACTCACCTGGACGATTCGCATCGGGCGGTAAGGTACCCCGCTGCCCCTCGCGCCCTTCCGCCCATGACCGTTGCCGTTCCCGTTCCCGGTCGCATCCGCGCTGTCGTGGCGATGGACGACCCAGCGTCCCAGGAGCGAGCGCTCGGGCTGCTGCGCGCGGCCCGACTGCCCGACGCCCGCGTCGACATCGTCGCGCGCCCCGTGCGCTGGACGACCTCCGACGTGGAGCGCCTCACGTCGGGCCGGGTCGACTACCTGCTGCTGCTGAGCGGATCGGGTGAGCTGCTGCGGGAGGGCGTGCTCGCCGACGCGCTGCGCGTGCTCCGTTCGGATCTCACGACTGCAGCGGTGGGGCCGTCGGTCACGGGGGCCGACGACGAGGCGCTCGAGCTCGCCGTCTCCGGGCACCTCCTGCTGGCCCGGGCCGACGCGGTCCGAGACGTGGGCGGGTTCACCCCGGCCCTCGACGGGGTGCTCGACGACCTCGAGCTGTGCTGGCGGTTCTGGGCGGCCGGACACCGGGTGCGCTCGATCGCGGCGGGAGCCTGGCGCCTGCGCGGCGAGGACGCAGATGAGCCCGCACGGCGGCGGAGCCTGTTGCGCGCGCTGGCGACGGTCCTCGAACCCGGCGACCTGGCGGATGCGGCCTGGTCGTCGGGGGACGCGGGCACGGCCAAGGCGGCGGCATCCGCGGCCCGCCGACAGCTCGAGGGGCTGCGTCGACGCGAAGGCGGCGAGCTCGTCCCGTTCGCGCATCGGTGGGTCGACACCTGGGCGGCTCGGAGCTCGTCTGGGAGCGACGCGGCAGGGGTGGTGGCGGCGCTCGCCGCACCGTCGCGCGCCGGGGTTCGGCGCAGGATCCTCGTGGTGACCACCGACGTGCTCGCACCGTCGATGGCAGGTCCTGCGATCCGCGCGGTCGCGATCGCGCGTCAGCTGGCCACGGAGCACGACGTGCTGCTCGTCAGCACCCAGTCGTGCGACCTGCAGCTCGAGGACCTCCAGGTGGCATTTGCCTCCGAGCAGGCGCTCGAGCGTCATGTCGAGTGGTGCGACGTCGTGGTGTTCCAGGGATGGGTCATGGCAGGCCGGCCCTGGATCCGCGACTCCTCGAAGGTCGTCGTGGCGGACCTGTACGACCCGATGCAGCTCGAGCAGCTCGAGCACGGTCGGGAGGCGGAGGGAGAGCGAGGCCGGTTCGAGGCCGTGCGCGGCGCGTCGGCCACGCTCAACGAGCAGGTCGTGCGCGCGGACTTCATGCTGTGCGCGAGCCGCAAGCAGCGAGACCTGTGGACGGGGGTGATGGCCGCGATGGGGCGGATCAACCCGGTCACCTACGACGCGGATCCGTCGCTCGACGACCTCATCTCGATCGCTCCCTTCGGCGTGCCCGAGGTGCCGTTCCCTGCTCTCGAGGCAGGCGAGGGCGCGATCCGTGGCAAGGTCGACGGGATCGGCGCGCACGACCACGTCGTGCTCTGGGGCGGGGGCGTCTACAACTGGTTCGACCCCTTGACGCTGGTGCGCGCGATCGACTCCCTGCGACATCGACTCCCCACCGTTCGCCTCGTGTTCCTCGGGCTCACACACCCGAACCCGACCGTGCCCACGATGCGCATGGCGCACGACCTCCGGGTGCTCGCCACCGAGCTCGACCTCGTCGGGACCCACGTCTTCTTCAACGACGGCTGGGTGCCCTACGACGAGCGCTGGCGCTATCTGGGCGACGCGGATGTCGGGGTCAGCACGCACCTTCAGCACATCGAGACCGAGTTCTCGTTCCGCACGCGGATCCTGGACTACCTCTGGGCCTCGCTCCCGATCGTGGCCACCGGCGGCGACGCGTTCGCGACGCTCATCGAGGACTACGGCGCCGGACGCACGGTCGCGCCAGGGGACCTCGAAGGGCTGTCGAGCGCGCTCGAGGAGCTCCTCACCGACCCGGCAGCCGCCTCCGCAGCACGACGCGGGAGCGCAGCGCTGGCTCAGGAGCTGACCTGGTCCGTGAACCTCGCGCCGCTCGTCGAGTTCTGCCGATCGCCGCGGCGGGCACCAGACGTCGCCTGCCCGACGCTCGTGGTGTCCCCCGACGGGGCCGAGCTGGAGCGCGGGCTGCGGCGCGACCTTCGCGTCGCGCTGGCCCACCTCCGCGCCGGCGGGGTGCGGGCGCTCGCGGGCCGCGTCGGCGGCAGGCTCCGGCGGCGGCTCGGCCGGGCATAGCCTCCGAGGATGGCGCTTCGCTTCGTGATCATCGGTGGGGGGCCGGCCGGGACCGCGGCTGCGTCCTCGGCGGCACGCCTCGGTGCCGAGGTCACGATCGTCGAGCGGGAGGTCATCGGCGGCGCCGCGCACCTGCGGGACTGCATCCCCTCGAAGGCGATGATCGCCACGGGCGGCGCGCTCGCCGCCGTGCGGCGCACCCCCGAGATGGGGCTCACCGCGTCCTCTGCTGCCGTCGACGCCGAGTCGTTGCGCAGCAGGATCGAGACGATCGAGGGGAAGCTCGAACGCAGCGCCCGCGAGCTGCTCACGCGGCAGGGCGTGCGGATCCTGCTCGGAACCGGCCGGATGAAGGGCGCCCGCGAGGTCGTCGTGGACACGGATGACGGCCTCGTCGAGGTCGAGGCCGACGCAGTCCTGCTCTGCACCGGAAGCCGTCCGCGCTTGCCGGATTGGGCCGACCGCGACGGCGATCGCGTGCTCTGCACGCGGGACGCCTACCCGCCTCGACGCTGGCCCGAGCACCTCGTGGTGATCGGGTCCGGGGTCACCGGAGTCGAGTTCGTCCACATGTTCTCGTCGCTCGGGTCCGAGGTCTCGCTGATCGTGTCGCGCCAGCAGGTGCTGCCGCAGAAGGACCCGGAGGTCGCCGCGGCCCTGGAGGAGGAGCTGCTGAGCCGCGGCGTCCACCTCCTGAAGGGTGCGCGGGCGGTGGCGATCGACAAGGGCGCCGACTCGGTGACCGTTCGCTGCGACGACGGTCGCAACGCATCGGGATCGCACGCGCTGCTCGCCATCGGCTC
>JBQTHC010000172.1:0-25821 GCA_052390255.1 Microthrixaceae bacterium | reverse complement strand
CGAGGAGCAGCGCGAGCGACGCGGCAACGACCGTGGTGCCAGAGCCACCCTTGGCGGACCAGCAGGCGAGGAGCATCGAGCCTCCGATGGAGCGGGCGCGGCGATGCCGCGGCAGGGCTTCATCGGGGGAAGGCGACTCGGGGCGCTGCCCGCGGGTCGACGGCGACCGTAGAGGAGGCCTCGAGTGCGCACAAGGGTCGATCTCGTCGGTCGGCGATCAGGCCACCGCTACCCTCGAAGCGTGCCGGATGACGCTCACCCGTTGCGCGTCGCCGCCTTCTTCGACCTCGACAAGACCGTGATCGCGAAGGCGTCGATGGTCGCGTTCAGCCGTCCGCTGCACCGCGCCGGGATGCTGTCACGGCGAACGATGCTGAGGGCGGCGTGGGGGCAGCTCCTCTACGCACAGTTCGGCGCGACACCCGAGAAGCTCGAGAAGCTGCGCGCGTCGGTCCTGCAGCTCACGAAGGGCTGGGACCAGGCAGAGGTCTCGAGCATCGTGCGCGAGCAGCTCGCGGACGTGATCGAGCCGATCGTGTTCGACGAGGCGCTCGAGCGCATCCGTGATCACCAGCGCCAGCACCACAAGGTGTTCATCGTCTCCGCGTCGCCCGAGGAGGTCGTGGCCCCGATCGCGCAGCTTCTCGGGGTCGACGAGGCGATCGCCACACGTGCGGAGCTCGACGCGGATGGCCGCTACTCGGGGCGCACCGAGCGCTACGTCTACGCGCAGGACAAGGTCACCGCGATCGAGGCGGCGGCCAGCCGCGACGGGCTCGACCTCAGTCGCTGCTGGGCGTACTCGGACTCGGCGACCGACATCCCGATGCTCTCCGCGGTGGGGCACCCGGTCGCGGTGAACCCCGACCGCGAGCTCGCGAAGGTTGCGAAGGAGCGCGGGTGGCCGGTGGAGCGCTTCACGCTCGAGGTCCCTCTGCGGGACCGAGTGCCCATGCCCGCGCCGAAGCAGGCGGCGGCGGTTGGCGGTGGGGCTGCGGCGGTGGGGGCTGCGGCGTTCGGTGCGTGGTGGCTGTGGCGCAGGACGGCTGGCCGCTCAGCGCCGAGCCAGGCTCAGAGCTCGCGGACCTTCTTGGCGGCGACGGTCGCGAGGGCGATGACCACGATGAGCAGGAGGAGCTTCTTCATGGGCAGGCAGGCTAGTCACCGGGTCGCGTCGCGTCTCCTCGCCCGCCCCGGGCGCTGAGCGCTGTTCTCACGCGCCAAGGCGGCGACGCAGCTCCGCGACTCCTTCGCCCTCGAGCGAGTCGAGCGCGGCCGCTCGGCCGGTGATCGCGAGGGCGAGCGACGCCGCCGGTCCGCGCACGACCGGCCCTTCGCTGCCGGACCAACCGGTGTCGGTGCTCTCGAAGGAGAGGCCGGGAACGCGATCCTTGGGGAGGAACCCCTTGGTGGCCTTCGGCGTCATCAGGAAGCCGAGCACCTCGTTTGCTGCCTCCGGTGCCGGCCCGGGTCCGGGGATGCCGAGCGGGACGCGCATGTCGAGGGTGTGCACGACGATGTCGGTGAGCGGGGCGTGGGCACCGAGGCCCGGTGGGGTGAAGTGCGAATCGGCGTTGGCGCGCACGACCTCGGCCAGGTCTCGCACCGACTCTCGCTCGACGCTGGCCTTCGCGTAGTGATCGGCGTACCGGTCGAAGTTGCCAAGGTTGCGCAACATGCCGAGCATCATCGTCGGCAGTCCCACGCGCAGGGGCATCGTGAGGTGCGCAGCCACGTGGCGCACCTGCCAGCCCTCGCACAGGCTGGGGACGGTCGCCTGCTCCTCTGTGAGGTCGGCGAGAAGGTCAGCCGCCGCTCGGCGCTCGGCGGCGATGAGGTCGAACAGGTCGGTCATGGGCCGCGACGCTAGGCGCGGCAGCGCAGATTCGCCGTCTAGGGCAGCTCAGACTGCGAGAAGGTCTCGGGCGCCGGTGTCGCTGCTGGGGTGCCGGAGCTTCGACATGGCCCGAGCCTCGATCTGGCGGATGCGCTCGCGCGTGAGGTTGAAGTGCTCGCCGACCTCTTCGAGGGTGCGCGGCTCGCCACGGTCGAGGCCGAAGCGGAGCTTCAGGATCTCGCGCTCGCGGTCGTCGAGCGGCGCGAGGAGCCGGTTGATCTCGTCGGGCAGCAGCGCGGTGGCCGCCACCTCGAAGGGCGACTCCGCAGAGCGGTCCTCGACGACGTCGCCGAGCTCGGCGTCGCCGTCTTCGCGGAGCGGCTCTGACAGCGACAGCGGCTCGGCCGCGAAGCGCAGGGCCTCGGTGACCTTGTCCTCGGGCATCTCGACCTCGGCCGAGAGCTCGGCCAACGTGGCCGGGCGGCCGAGCTTGAGCTCGAGGCGGGCCCGGGCCTTCTGGAGCCGAGCGAGCGTGTCGCCCGCGTGCACCGGGAGGCGGATCGTGCGTCCGGTGTTCGCGATGCCACGGGTGATCGCCTGACGGATCCACCAGGTGGCGTAGGTGGAGAACTTGAAGCCCTTGCGCCAGTCGAACTTCTCGACGGCGTGCATCAGGCCGAGGTTGCCCTCCTGGATCAGGTCGAGCAGCGGCAGCCCGGAGGCCTGGTACTTCTTCGCGATGGAGACCACGAGGCGGAGGTTCGACTGGACGAACGTGCGCTCGGCCGTCTCGCCCTCGCGGGCGGTGCGTCGCAGCTCGCGCTTGCGGGCGGGCGTGAGGTCCTTGCCGGCAGCTTCGAGCTCGGTGCGCGCCTCGTTGCCGGACTCGATCGCCTGGGCCAGGCGCACCTCGTCGTCCTTGGTCAGCAGGGGGTATTGGCCGATGTCGGTGAGGTAGAGACGGACGAGATCTTCCTCGTCGCGCTCGACGCGCTCCTTGGGCACGGATTGCACCTTCTTCTTCGTCGACGTTGGCCTGCGGCGAGGAGCACCCGAGGCCGACAGGCCGAGGCCCGTCCTGCCGGGTGGTACGTACCTACGATACCGAGTTGGTCAAGTGACCCAAACCCTGCGTTCGTTGCAGTTCGACACCTCGCCGCGGATTCCTGTTCGTCCGCCACCGCCGGGTGATCGGAGCAGGACCTACGGTGGTGACGATGGCGAGTGACGAAGTCGAGCTCACGATGGTCACGATGACCTTCGACGCGTCGGACGCGCAACGCTTGCAGTCCGTCCTGGCACGCTACGTGGTCGTGAGTCGGGGGCACCCTGGATGTCGCAACATCGACCTGGCGATGTCCTCGACGTCGCCCGATCGCTTCGTGATCCTGCAGAAGTGGGAGACCCCCGAGGCCCAGCGCGCCCACTTCGATTCCACGGAGATGGTCGAGATGGCCGCCTCGTGCAACGGTCTGCTGACCCGTCCGCCCGAGATCGACCTGCTCGAGCCGATCAGCGCCCACGACCTCGAATGAGCGAGCAGGTGCCGGGGTGAGGGCGCTTCGGTCGGCAGGGTCGCGCACGGCCCTCGAGCGCGACGTGGGAGCCGCGCAGGCTGGCGATGTCGCTGCCTTCGAGCGCATCTACCACCGGTTCGCGCCCGCCGTGGCGGCGTATCTCCGATGGAACGGGGTGATCGACGTCGAGTCGCTCGCCAACGAGGTGATGGCGCAGATCCACCGCGGCCTGCCCCAGTTCACCGGGGATGCCGCCGCGTTCCGGTCGTGGGTGTTCACGATCGCCCACCATCGGATGGTCGACGACCGCAGAGCGGAGGGCCGGCGCCCGGTCGTCGTGGACAGCGCGAGCTTCGAGGACGGGGTCGTGGGCGACGTCGAGGAGGACGCGCTCGACGCGTTGAGCGACGACGGCCTGCGACAGCTGCTCGACGGGCTGTCGCCGGATCAGCGCGCGGTGCTCCTGCTCCGCGTCGTTGCCGACCTCTCGCTCGATGACGTGGCGCACGCGCTCGGCAAGCCACCGGGCGCGATCAAGTCGCTCCAGCACCGGGCGCTCGCAGCCCTGCGACGCCAGCTCGAACGGGAGAAATCAGACACATGACTGATGATCGTTGGCACGCGAGCCGTCCGACCCATGGTCCCGATCCCCACACCTCTGACACGGTGGGGGACGAACACGACGAATGGGTGGTCGCGATGCTCGACGCGCTCGACGATGAGCAGACGGACGCCGTCCTCGACGGCACCGTCGCGGTCGAGGGGCTCGAAGCCGTCGTCGCGGTGGTGCGTCGTCTGCGCGCGAGCGCTGCTGCCGAGCCCGTTCCGCCGATGAGTGCGGCACTGCGAGCGCTGCTCGACCAGCAGGCCGTGCCCTCGCTCCCGGCTCGCAGGATCGCGCGGGGTGCGCTGGTCCGTGCGGCGGTCGCGGCAGCGGTCACCGTGGTGGCCTTGGTCGGCGCCGGCGCCGCGCAGAACCGGCTCCCCACGGGGATCCAGGACGTCGTGTCGTCGACGGCGGAGCTCGTCGGGATCGACGTGCCCCGCTCGGAGGATCGAGGCGCGCCGCCCTCCGCGCCTGAGGACCACGACGGCAACGCCCCCGACGCCGAGAAGGACGACGCCGCAGATCCAGGCGGTCCCGACGGCACCGAGCGACCCGGAACCGGGTCGCCCCCGGCTGACCCGGACCGTGCCGACCCCGGAACGCCCGGGGACAAGAAGCCGGCCACCCCGCCCGCGGGCAGCAACGGCGGTGGGGGCGGGAACGACAAGTCGAAGGAGAAGGCGGACCGCAGCTCGGGTGGTTCCGCCACCAACGGTTCCGCCAACGGCTCTGGGGTGGCGGGTGGCAACGGCAACGGGTCGGCGAACAGCAACCCCAACGGGCAGGCGAACGGGACGGGCAACACCAAGAAGTAGCGGTGCCGGCGCCCCGATCACCGGTGCACTGACCACTTATCGCTACAGTCGGCGGTTTGGATACGGCTCAGCGAAGATTTTTCTTCCGCGCGGCGCCCTCGGGGCGTACGCTCGTCGTAGTGCCACCACGCAGAGTGGCGAACCGACGCAGGTGCAGGTGGGGCCCGAGCGTCCCGGGAGGTGCGGCGGGCGTGCATCCCAGTCCAGTTCAGGCGGAGGCGTGTGGGCGCGCGCCCGTGCAACGGCGGTCCCGTGGCGATCGCGGAGCGGTCGTCGTGGAGGCCGCGATCCTGATGCCGATCATCTTCATGCTCATCTTCGGGATGATCGAGATCGGCGGCGCGCTGAAGTCCTACTCGAGCGTCGCCAACGGCGTGCGCGCCGGTGGTCGCATCGCGAGCGCGGTCGGCAACGACGCCATGGCTGACCAGCTCATACTCGAGCGGCTCGCGAGCGAGGTCGCCGGGATCAACCGGGACGAGATCGACTACGTGGTCATCTGGAAGGCCACCGGCACGGGCACCACGCCACCGGCGTCGTGCCTGCTGCCGGTCGCCGCGCAACCCAACCAGAGCTCGCGTGGGGTCGCCGGCTCCTGCAACATCTACTTCCGTCCGCAGGCCGCAGGTGGCGCGTTCGACATGGCGCTCGGACGAGCGCTGCAGCCAGCGGACTACTACTTCGGTTGCACCGGGTCGGCTGACCCGCTGGCGGCGCAGAAGGTCGACTGCAACTGGCCCGGGCAGGATCGTCGGGTTTCGACACCCCCGCGTGGCAGCGCTGGAACCCCGCCCGACTACCTCGGCGTGCACATCCGGGCGATCCACCCGTACGTCACGAAGATCCTCGGTTCGACCCTCACGATCACGGACAACGCCGTGAACCTCCTCGAGCCGCAGGGCTACGACCTGGGGCTGAACTGATGTCGACGCGATCGCTCCCGGAGCGCGAGCGTGGCGCCACCCTCCTCGAGTTCGCGCTCGTCCTGCCGTTCCTGTTGCTCATGGCCTTCGGGTCCGCCGAGATGGGCCTCGCGTGGGTGACGAACAACCGGATCGAGGGCTCCACCTCCACCGCGGCGCGCATCGCGGCGAGCAGCGGCAGCCTCGCCGAGGCCGACCGGAACATCCTCGTGTCGCTGCGGAGCTCGCTGCCGCCGGAGGAGCTCGCGCAGCTCGATCGGGTGATCGTCTTCAAGCCGACCAACGCCGACGGCGGCGTCCCGGCGGCCTGCATCAAGGCTGCGGGCGACAACAGCCAGGTGGGGGTCGCCGCCTCGTGCAACACCTATGCAGGCGCCACCGTTCGCTCGGTGACCCCTGCCACGAACCTGGGGACGGCCGACGACTACTGGGCGCCGTCGACCCGCAAGGACACGCTCGCCGGTCCGCCCGACTCGATCGGCGTGTGGGTGCGCACCACCCACCCGAACAAGACCCACACCTTCTGGGGTGACTTCGTGATCACCAAGACGAGCATCTACCGCGTGCAGCCGGACATCGATGGCTGAGCGGCCACCAGGAGGCGCGATGGCCAGGACCGGGCCCGGACGCGGCGACCGCGGCGTCGCGATGATCATGACGGCGCTCGTCCTCGTGCCGCTCATGATGTTCGCGGCCTTCGGCGTCGACCTCGCGAGCTGGTACTCGCGGATCAGCTACCTGCAGAAGTCGGCGGACGCGGCAGCGCTCGCCGGCACGGTGTGGATGCCCGACCTCACGAAGGCGACCGCCGAGGCGAAGGCCAGCCTTCGCTCGAACGGCCTCATCGACCGCAACGACCCCGGCGGCAGCGCGAACATCACCGTCGCGGTCGCGCGCGGCTCCAAGCCCACCTCCTTGCGCGTCACCGTCACCGACAGCGACGCCACGCGCTACTTCTCCCAGGTCTTCAGCGGCCCGCAGACCCTCACCCGCTCGGCTGAGGCCGAGTACAACCTGCCGATCCCGCTCGGGAGCCCGCTGAACTACTTCGGCGGCGACACGACGCGCACCGGCCAGCAGCCGTTCACGACGTACTCCGTGTCCTGGCCGGGGGACTACACCACCCGGGTCCCGGTGAACGCTTCGTGCAACATCGGGACGAGCTCGAGCCAGAACCTGGGTCGCTGGTCGGGATCCGGTCCGACCTACAGCGCGACCGGCTTCAACAGCAGCGATCCCCAGTGCCGCTGGGGCGCCTCGGGCAGCGCGGTGGCGGGGACGAGCGACGTGCCACCTCCCGACTACACCACGCGGGTGCCCACCGACGGCGTGAACAGCACCGGGTGCAAGGCGCGCCGCAACGGTCTCGCCACGGGGACCACGTTCGGCCGGTGGCGCAACAGCGCGTGGTCGACGTCAACCGCGGGAAGCGCGGGGCCGTGCACATGGACGACCTTCGCCACCGACGTCGCGTCGATCCCCACCGGCGCCACGACCCGCGTCCCGGTCAACCAGCCATGTCGCATCGGGTACGAGACCAGCGGCCCGGGCGGTGGCTGGTGGTCCGGCAGCCTCTACTCCTCGACGTCCCCCGCGTCACCCACCGGCCCAGCGGGCGGCAGCACCGCCGAGGGCAACGCCCTGTGCCGGTGGGCACCCCAGATCGACGCGACCACCGTCACGCCACCGAACCCGATCGACCCGGCGCGCAGCCCGGGGTTCTGGGCGATGATCGAGGGGCCGGGCACGGTGTCCACCAACGGTGACGCGTTCAACACCCGCTGCTACATCGGCAACGGCTGTCCCGGCGGCGACGACAACGTGCAGTACAAGCCATCGTCCGATCCTGATCGCGGGTTCTGGTACGTGGTGAAGATGCCGAACGTGGCGCTCGCCTCCGTCGACATCAACGTGTTCGACGCGTCCTACGACCCGGGAGGCGCCACGGCGACGCTCGCGGGTGACCGGAACCTCGGCAGCAACGCGATCTTTCCCACCGAGTTCCGCGTGTTCACCCAGACCAGTCCGATCGACTTCTCCGCGCGCACGCCCTACGGCGGGGCTTCCAGCGGCAACCAGACCGACGGCAGCTGCTACTGGACGCTCGACGACGAGAGCTCGCCGGCAGGCCCTGGGGGCAACACGGCGTTCTCGGGGACCTGGCGCCGCCTGTGCACGATCACCGCGCCCACGCCGGGGGGGACCTATCTCGTGAACGTGCAGACGACGGGTCCCCGGGATGCGGGCAACGGGATCAACGGCTACGCGATCGAGGCGGTGTCGAACGGCGGATCCGGCACGCAACCAGCCCTCTACGCCTACTCGAGCATGGGCATGCAGAACAACAACACCTGCGAGACCGCGGGCTGCACGCCTCCGCCGGCCACCTTCTACCTCGCCGAGATCGGCCAGCAGTACGCGGGCAAGACGCTCGTCGTCGAGCTGTGGGACCCCGGCGACGCGACCGGCAACGCGAGCATCTTCCCGAAGCGACCCTCCGGCGTGTCGCCAGGTCCAGTGAACGACGTGCCAGCAGCCGAGTGCGAGTTCACGGCGTCGCCGTCGCCGAGCAGCCCGCAGTCCACTTCCGCTGGCGGGCCGACCGGCTCGGTCTACGCCTCGCCGCAGGCGTCGGACTTCGCGTCGCGGTGCGGGATCCGCACCACCGTCTCAGGGGCGCGGCGCTTCAACGGTGAGTGGCTCGCGGTCCGCGTCGCGATCCCGTCGAGCTACACCTGCACGTCCGGGATCAACCCGGTGCTCCAGGCCGGCTCGTGCTGGTGGGGGATCGAGTACAACTTCTCCGCCTCCGCGAACGACGTCACCACGTGGCGAGCCCGCATCGAGGGCAACCCGGTGCACCTCACGCAGTAGGGCGCCGCCTCAGGCGGACACGACCGCGCGTGCGCCCTCGGAGGTGGCGACGATGTCGGCCCAGGTGAGGTCGTCGGCGGTCCACAGCCGGTCGAACGCCTCGTCGGCCGCATCGGTGAACCCGTGGCGGTTGCGGAACTGGTACAGCCGGCGCTGCCGCTGGACGCGGTGACCGAGGCGACCGAGCCGAGCGACGCAGTAGGTCTGCCACGCGCACGACTCCGGGAGGCTGAGGTCGTCGTCGCTCGGCGGGTCACCGAAGCTCGGATCGAGCCGGTCGCGCACCTCGAAGAGCAGGCGACCGATCACGTCGACCGCGCCCTCGTGGTTGAGGCAGCGCGGGCGCTTCGGGTCTTCGAGGGCACCGGACTCGAGGCTGAGGACCACCGGATCGACCGAGCGGAGCTGCGCGTGGCCCATCGGGGTCGTCTCGTCGATCTCCACGGTGACGAGGAGGTCGGGAGCGATCCCGATCTCGGGAAGAAGCCCTTCGACGAGGCCCGCGATCTCGGTGGCGTCGAAGAACACCATCGAGAACTCCTCGGGCCGGATCTGCACCGGCATGCGAGCCCCTAGCCAGCCACCGCAGCGCGGTTGGCCTCGATGCGGGCGTCCATCTCCTGGCGAGCTTCCTTCGCGATCTCCGCGAGCGTGTCCATCTCGTCTTCCTGGAACCCGGCGAGCTCGCGGAACCGGCGGGCGAGGCGCACGGGGCTGTCCTCTTCCTCCCCGCGGAAGCCGCCGAGGGAGAACAGCTTGTCGACGACGCGCTGGAACTCGAGCGCACGCTCCTGGCGCTCCTTGTCGGTCGCGGTGAGGCGACGCAACCAGTCGGACCCCATCTTCACGTGGGTGACCTCGTCGGCGAGCATCCAGTCCTCGCAGAACTCGAGCACCGGGTCGCCGGCGATGTCGCCGAACTCGCGCATCGTGTTGAAGACGTCGATGGCGAGCCCCTCGAGCGCCCGGTTCACACCGGTGAGGCGCAGGACGGGATCCGGGTTGCATGCGGCCTCGTAGAGGAAGGTGTTCTCCGAGAACTCGCCGAGCTCAGTGCCCATGTGGTCGCTGAGCTTGATCGAGATCTCACAGTGGCGCGCCTCGTCCCAGCACTGGCGGGCCATGTCGAGCTTGAGCTCGAAGGGCACCTCGGGGACGCCCTCGCCGTTGCCGGCGCCCACCTCGAAGTCCCAGCAGGTGCGCCCGGCGCCCTCGAGCGCCTGGATCTCGCCCACGAAGATGCCGTGCATCAGCGCGCGCGCGGCGTCGGGCGCGTCGGGACGGTCGGGGGTGAGGCGGCCAGGGCCGCGCTTGGACTTGTTCGGGCCCTGCTCCACGCGGGCCGTGCGCGGATCGTTGAACCGCTCGACCAGCGGCACGCGGACGAAGCGTCCGTCACGGGCAAGGTCTTCGACGGGGAACGACTTCCTCATGCGTGGCTCTCCTCTTCGTTGGAGTATGAATCGCCGATCGTGCCCGGTCCGGCGATGCCGCCGGCCGCGAGCAGGAGCTTCTGGAGCTTGGCCTGGTGGTCGACGGCGCGTTGCACGTCGGCGTCGGTCTCGATGAGCGACTGCAGCATCATCTCGCCGTCGCGCCAGTCGTCGAGCTCGTCGGCCAAGGCGAACTTCAACGAGCGGATCGTGGGCGCGTCGGTGATCGTGGACGTGTTGTTGAGGTGGTAGGTGTACGCCGCGATCTTGGCGGGGATGAGCACGCGGTAGGCGCCGACGAGCTTCTCGATCGTGAGGTCGGGGCCCTCGGGTTCGGTGAGGGCGTCGACGAAGGCGACGAGCTCGTCGTTGGGCGGGGCAGTGAGCCGCTCTGGGTTCATCTCCCGCAGCTCCGGGAGGCGCTTGTGCCAGAGCTCGCTGTGCCAGGCGTGGTGGTAGCAGTGGGTGCCGAGGCGGAGCTTCACGTCGAGCTCGGGGACCGTGGCCACCCACCCACCGAGCACCTCGAAGAGGCGCATCTCGATCCACTTGTAGTGGCCGACGCGCTTCGCAGACTCCTCGACGCCGAAGATCCCGGGGAGCTCCCGGCGATCCCACGGCGCGAAGGGTGCCCTCGGCTTCTTCGAGTCCGCCAACACAACCCCCGGGTTCCGGCGTCAGTCGGTCGTGCGGACCGGCTGAGAACGATCGTTATCGAGACCAGCCTCCCGCGTGTTGACCCTGCGGTCAAGCCACTCGGGGAGGGTCTCGCTCACGACGACGGCGGCGAGGATGGATCCGGCGCCCAGCAGCTG
This sequence comes from Microthrixaceae bacterium, assembly GCA_052390255.1. Taxonomy (GTDB): domain Bacteria; phylum Actinomycetota; class Acidimicrobiia; order Acidimicrobiales; family VFJN01; genus VFJN01. The sequence goes on along the minus strand of JBQTHC010000172.1, from coordinate 15,000 downwards.
GCTGGCGTTGAGGGATTCCCCTCGCACGGAGGCGATCAGCGCGGCGAACACCGGTTCGAGCAGCAGGAGCAGGGCGGCGCGCGCCGGTGGGACCGTGCGCTGACCGCTCACCTGCAGGACGAACGCGAGTGCCGTCGCCGCCAGCGCGGTGGCGATCGCCGCGACGAGCGCCCCTGCGGGGAACCCGTAGCCGCCGAGCCACAGCCCGGGGACGGCGCAGGCCGCGCCGACGAGGGCGAGCTGCACGGTCGCGAGGCGGATGGGGTCGTGGCGGTGCGCCGTCTCGCCCAGGATCACGACGTGGGCCGCGAAGCCGATCGCGCATCCCACGGTGAGCACCTCGCCGCGGCCGAACCCGGTGGTCGCGCCACCGCCGCCAGGGTCGGTGAGGAGGACGAGTCCCACGACCGCCATCGCGATCCCGACGAGCGTGAGCGGGTGGGGTCGCCGCCGCAGCAGCACGAGACCGAGGACGGGGACGAACACGACGAGGAGGTAGGTGATGAACGCGGACGTGGCCGAGGAGGTGTACTGCAGCCCGATCGTCTGGAGGACGTAGCCCGCCAGGAGCGCGACGCCCGCCATCGCACCGTCGCGCACCTCGCCACTCGAGCGAGGACGACGCCGCGCGATCGGCCACAGCGCGGCCGCGCCGAGGAGGAAGCGGACGGCGAGGAACGGGATCGGTTCCACGAGCGTGATGGCTCGCTGCACCACCACGAAGGTGGTCCCGAAGCACACGGCCGCGACGATGAGCGCGAGATCGCCGGACGGTTGCGCCAGGCGCATGCGCGCCATGTCAGTCGAGCGCTCGCGTGCTGACCGCCCCGGCGGCGCTCACCCGGCGAGCAGCTCGTCGAGAGCGGACAGCGCCTGCGCGGTGCTCTCCACGTGGATCGCGTGCAGCCCGGCGCGCCGGGCGCCCGCGACGTTGCCGGGAGCGTCGTCGAGGAAGACAGCGTGCGCGGGGTCGGTGACCCCGAGCAGCGCGAGTGCGTGGTGGTAGATCGCAGGGTTGGGCTTGCGCATGCCGACCTCGGAGCTGTCGACGACCGCGTGGAAGAGCTCGTCCACCGGCAACATCGCCCGCCAGGTGGCGGAGCCCTCGCGCACGTTGTTGGTGATGAGCGCGAGCCGGTACCCCTCGTGCCTCAGCTCGCGGATGCGGTCGATCATCGCGTTGTGCACGGTCATCTCGCCGAGCAAGGCCTGCAGCGGCGTGAAGTCGATCTCGACGCCGGCTGCGGCGCCGAGCTCGCTGACCTCCACGACCCACTCGGCGATCGCGAGCTCCCCCCGCTCGACGCGGTGCCACGGATGGTCGGTGTCCTCGTCGTACGGACCGATCATGAGCTCGAGGTCCCCGCCGCCGGCGGCGGTGAGCGCACCCCACGGTGATGAGGTGAGCACTCCGGCGAAGTCGAACAGGATCGCGCTGATGGTCCCGCGAGGGGCGACGCGGTCGTTCATCCGCGGTACGCGTTGGTGATCGGCATGCGGCGATCCTTGCCGAAGGCCTTGGGGGTGATGCGCGGCCCGGGCGGGTTCTGCCGCCGCTTGTACTCCGAGATGTCCACGAGTCGGGTGATCCGGTCGACGAGCGACGCGTCGAACCCCGCCTCGACGAGCTCGGCGCGGGTGAGGTCCGCCTCGACGTAGGCCTCGCGGAGCGGGTCGAGGACCTCGTAGGGCGGAAGCGACTGGTCGTCTCGCTGATCGGGTCGGAGCTCGGCCGACGGCGGCTTGGTGAGGACCGATGCGGGGATGATCTCGCGGCCCGCTCGTTCGTTGCGCAGGCGACAGAGCTCGTAGACGAGGAGCTTCGGCACGTCCTTGATCACCGCGAACCCGCCCGCCGTGTCGCCGTAGAGCGTCGAGTACCCGACAGCGAGCTCGCTCTTGTTGCCGGTGGTGAGCACCAGCCAGCCGCGGTGCTTGTTCGACAGCGCCATGAGGAGCACCCCGCGGATCCTGGGCTGGAGGTTCTCCTCCGTGAGGTCCTCGGGCAGGTTGGCGAAGCTGGGAGCGAGCATCTCGATCAGCGCCGCATGCGCCGGCTCGATCGCGATCGTCCGCAGCTCGATCCCCGTGGCGTCGCAGAGCGCCTCGGCATCGGTGCGCGAGCCCGTGGAGGAGTAGCGGCTCGGCATCGACACCGCGTGCACGTGCTCCGCGCCGAGCGCGTCCGCGGCGATGACCGCGACGAGACTCGAATCGATCCCACCGGAGAGGCCGAACACCACGTCGCTGAAGCCGTTCTTCGTGACGTAGTCGCGCGTGGCGAGCACCAGTGCGTCGTAGATCTCGGCGATCGGGTCGAGCAGCGGCGTGACGGTGGGGGGCTGCGCCGGGTCAGGGTGGTCGGCGACCGCCGCTGAGATCGGCACGACGGGGAGCGCTGCGGCCGTGTCGCGTCCGCGTGGATCGAGGAGCCGGGTGCGAAACACAGGGCGCACGTCCAGGTCCACGACCTCGACGCACTCGCGGAGCTGGGGTGCCCGGGCCAGGAGGTCGCCGTTGTCGTCCACGACGAACGAGGCGCCGTCGAAGATGAGCTCGTCCTGGCCGCCGACCTGGTTGACGTAGACGATGTGGCAGTGGGTGTCCTCCGCTCGCGTGGCCACCATCCGCTCCCGTTCGAGGTGGCGGCCCTGGAAGTACGGCGAGCCGTTCGGGATCACGACGAGCTCGGCGCCGCCCGCGCACTGGGCGGCGATCGGACCCTCGGGGCTCCACACGTCCTCGCAGATCGCCATGCCCACCTTCACGCCAGCGATCTCGTACAGCGAGAGTGGCGCGGTCCCGGGCGCGAAGTAGCGCTGCTCGTCGAACACGGCGTAGTTCGGGAGGAGTCGCTTGTGGTACGTGCCGACCACTTGTCCGTTGGCGCACATCGCAGCCGCGTTGTGCAGGTCGCGGTCAGCGTCGACGAAGCCGACCACGGCCGCGCAGCGCCCGGTGCGGCTCGCGACCTTGTCGAGGGCCTCGCGGTTCGCGGCGACGAAGCGCGGCTTGAGCACGAGGTCTTCCGGCGGGTACCCGGTGATGGCGAGCTCGGGGAACACCGCGAGGTCGCAGCCAGCCCCTTCCGCGTCGTCGTACGCGGCCAGGATGCGCGCAACGTTGCCGTCGAGGTCGCCCACGACCGTGTTGAGCTGGCAGAGCCCGACTCTGATCCGCGCCACGGCCCAAGCGTACGCGGCAACCCCCCGCGTTCTTGGGTCGTTCTGTGCCGAAGACCGCGACGAAACGACCCAAGAATCCCGGGGGGAGTGGTCTGGGTGCCGCGAGACTGCGGAGGTGCGCGAGCTCCCGTCGTCGGTGGAACGGCTCGTCGAGCGATCCGCGGCGCCTGACCTCACCGGTGCCGCGCTGGATCGTCTCGTCCGCGCGTGGCCTGACCTCCCCGACCTACTTGCGGCCGAACACAGCGGTGTCGCGCAGCGTGTGGTCGCGGTCACCGCCGCGAGCCGCAGTCTCGCCGGCCTGTTGGAGCGCGACTCGGGCGCACTGCGTGCGCTCGTCCACCCCGAGCAGCGGCCGCCACTCGACGAGGGTGACGACGTCGTCGCCTGGAAGCGCCGCGAGCTGCTCCGCATCGCGGCCCTCGACCTGACTGGCGCCACATCGCTTGCCGCCACCACCGACGCGCTCAGCGCGATGGCCTCCGAGGTGCTCCGGGTCGTGCTGCGGCGCGTCGCCCCTGACGCGGAGCTGGCCGTCGTCGGGATGGGCAAGCTGGGCGGCAACGAGCTCAACTACGCGAGCGATGTCGACATCGTGTTCGTCGGCGAGGGTGAGCCGACCGCGCTCGATCGGGCCGCGCGTGCGGTGGTGGAGCTCGCGGGGCGCGCCTTTCGCGTCGACGTCGACCTCCGTCCAGAGGGTCGCGACGGGCCGCTCGTCCGAAGCGTCTCGAGCTACGCCTCCTACTGGGAGCGCTGGGCCGAGCCGTGGGAACGTCAGGCGCTGCTGCGCGCCCGGCCGGTCGCGGGCGACGAGCGCCTCAGCGCGGCATGGATGGTCGCGGCGGGCGACGCGCTGTGGGGTCGGCCCTTCGGCGCGGACGACCTCCGCCACGTGCGGGCCCTGAAGGTGCGCGCCGAGGATGACGTGCGGCGTCGCGGCGTCGCAGACCGCGAGGTGAAGCGCGGTCCCGGCGGCATCCGTGACGTCGAGTTCGCGGCGCAGCTGTTGCAGCTCGTGCACGGTCGTGTCGACGTGGAGATCCGCAGCCCCAACACGCTCGCGGCGCTCGCGGCGCTCGAGCGCGGCGGGTACGTCGATGGCGACGATGCTCGCAACCTCGCCGAGTCGTACGCCTTCCTGCGGAAGGTCGAGCACGCGCTCCAGCTCGAAGACGAACGCCAGACGCACACGATCCCGGAGGACCGGCAGCAACGACGCTGGCTCGCGCGCGTGCTGGGCTATCAGGGTGCGCCCGAGGGCGGCCCAACCGAGCGCTTCGACCGCGATCACGCGCAGCACCGCGCGCGCGTCCGCTCGGTGCACGAGCGGGTCTGGTTCCGGCCGCTGCTCGCATCCCTCTCCGGTGCAGGCCCCCTCGGCCCCGACGCGGCGGCCGCGCGACTGGCCGCGTTCGGCTTCACCGACCTCGAACGCACCCGTCAAGCGGTCGCGGAGCTGACGCGGGGCCTGACGCGGTCCTCGCGAATGATGCAGCAGCTCCTCCCGCTCCTGCTCGATTGGTTGTCCGCCTCGCCGGACCCGGATCTCGGTCTGCTCGGTCTCCGACGGCTCGCGACGGGCGAGGCACGATCACGTGCGCTGGCCACTGCGTTCCGAGATTCGCCGGAGGTGGCACGTCGCCTCGCACTGGTGCTCGGCACGAGTCGGCAGCTCGGCGACATCCTCCTCGCGAACCCGGACCTCATCGAGCGCCTGCCGCACCCCGACCGGTTGCGCACGAGGGCGCACGACGACCTTGTCGCGAGCGCGCTCTCGAGCATCGGGTGGCGTGAGGAGTCCGGTGACCGCCAGCAGGCGCTGCAGCGATGGCAGCAGCGTCACCTCCTCGGCATCGCGGCGCGCGACGTCCTGGGTCACGCGTCGATCGAGGTGGTCGGCGCGGATCTGACAGCCCTGGCCGACGCGTCCATCGAAGGTGCGCTCACCGCGCTCGAGCCCGCCGTGCCCTTCGCTGTCGTCGCCTTCGGCCGCCTGGGCGGCGCGGAGCTCGGGTACGCGAGCGACCTCGACGTCGCGTTCGTGCACGAGGGCGGCGCACGCGCCGACGCTGACGAGGCGGAGCGCGTCGCCGCCGGTCTGCTGCGCTTCCTGGGTGGTGGGACCCCCGCCGAGCGCATCTGGGTGGTAGACGCATCGCTGCGGCCCGAGGGCCGCAACGGGCCGCTCGCGCGCAGCCTCTCCGGCTGGGACGCGTACCTCGGGCGGTGGGCGTCCACGTGGGAGCGCCAGGCGTACCTCCGCACCCGAGTCGTCGCCGGCGACCGCGCGCTGGGGGAGCGACTGCTCGCGCAGGTGAGCGAAGCGATCTGGGCGCAGCCGTTCACGGAGGATGACGCGCGCGAGGTCCGCCGAATGAAGGTGCGCATCGAACGTGAGCGGCTCGGACGCGATGACGACCCCGAGTTCCACCTGAAGCTCGGGCGAGGGTCCCTGTCGGACATCGAGTTCACGGTTCAGATGCTCCAGCTGCGGCATCGAGTTCCGGGCACCGCCACCATGGGTGCGCTCGACGCGCTCGTCGAAGAGGGTCACCTGCCCGTCGACGAAGGGGAGGTGCTCGAAGAGGCGTATCGGTTCTGCGAGCGCACCCGCAATCGGAGTCACCTCGTGGTCGGGCCCGGGGACTCGCTGCCGATCCGTCCGGAGCGGATCACCCCGCTGGCTCGCTCGCTCGGCTTCACGGTCGCGAGCCTGCGGGCGGAGTACCGCCGCGTCACCCGCCGAGCTCGACGTGTCGTGGAGCTCCGGTTCTACGACCGACCCTGACGGGCGGGACCGCCTGCGCGAGGATGGCGAACCGATCCGCCCGGGACACGGCCTGGTGCCAGCAAAGGGGAGCTCGTGCCCATCAACCCGCAGGTTCAGACGTTGCTCGACGCCATGGCGCAGGCCGGTGGCGTCTCGCTCGCCGAGCTCGGGGCCGCAGACGCCCGCACGATGTACAAGGCGCTCGCCGCGATGGAGCACTGCGAGGAGGTCGCGCGCGTCGACGACCGATCGATCCCCGGTGCCGACGGTGACATCCCGTTGCGCGTGTACACCCCGCACGGGGCGATCGGTGAGGCGCACGGCGTGCTCGTGTGGTTCCACGGTGGCGGTTGGGTCATCGGCGACCTCGACACGGCCGACTCCACGTGCCGCGCGCTCGCGAACCGGGCGGGCTGCGTGGTGGTGTCGGTGGACTACCGGCTCGCGCCCGAGCACCGGGCACCAGCGGCGCTCGACGACTGCCTTCGCGCGCTCGCGTGGACCGTGGAGAACTTCGAGCTGCTCGGTGTCGACGCAAGCAAGGTGGCGGTCGGAGGCGACTCCGCCGGTGGAAACCTCGCCGCGCTCGTGTGCCAGCGGGTGCGCGACGAGTTCGGTCCGGACATCGACTTCCAGCTCCTCGTCTATCCCGCCACCGATCTCACGCTCAGCCATCCGTCGATCGACGAGAACGCCGAGGGGTACTTCCTCACCAAGGAGGTGATGGTCTGGTTCCTCGAGTGCTACCTCGGTGACGCCGACCCGAAGGACCCCAGCGTGTCGCCCTTGCACGCCGGCGACCTGTCGGGCCTACCGCCCGCGCTCGTCATCACGGCGGAGTTCGACCCCCTCCGCGACGAGGGCGAGGCGTACGCCGTCGGGTTGTCGGAGGCGGGAGTTCCCGTGGAGCTCGTCCGGTACGACGGGCAGATCCACGGGTTCGTGGGCATGGCGACGATGCTCGAGGACGGGCGCCACGCGCTCGACCGTGCGAGCGCAGCGCTGCGCGCCGCCCTCGCGTGACGCGCCGCGCCCGTGGCTGATCCTCAACCGCTTCCGGCCAAGGCGCTTGCGGAGGGCCTCGGTGCCGCCTTGCTCGTCGCGGCGGTGGTCGGGTCCGGCATCGCCGCGCAGCGGCTCTCGCCCGACGATGTCGGTCTCCAGCTCCTGGAGAACTCCACTGCCACCGTGGGAGCGCTCGCTGCGCTGATCCTGGCACTCGGTCCGGTGAGCGGCGCCCACTTCAACCCGGTGGTCACGCTGGCCGAGCTCGTCACCGGCAAGATCACCGGACGGGCGGCGGTCGCGTACATCGGCGCGCAGGTGCTGGGTGCCAGCGCCGGGGCGGTGCTCGCGAACCTCATGTTCGACCTCCCCGCGGTCACGCTGTCGACCCACGACCGGATCACCGCCGCCACCTTCCTCGCGGAGGTCGTCGCCACGTTCGGCCTCCTGACGATCATCTTCGGCGTCGTGCGCTCAGGACGACTGACGGCAGTACCCATCGCCGTCGCGGGCTACATCGGCGCGGCGTACTGGTTCACCTCCTCGACGAGCTTCGCCAACCCCGCGGTCACGATCGCTCGGACGCTCACCGACACCTTCGCCGGCATCCGGCCCGCGTCCGCGCCCGGGTTCGTGGCCGCGCAGGTCGTCGGCGCGGCGATCGCGGTGACCTGTGCCTGGGTGCTCTTCCCCGAGCCCGAGCCGTCGCTCGAGGAAGCGCTCGAGGGCGGGGCCTGACGGACTCTTCAGCCCGCGGCGAGCGAGCGGAAGCCGCGCAGGCGAAGGCTGTTCGTGACGACGAACACGCTCGACAGGCCCATGGCCGCTCCCGCGATCACCGGGTTGAGCAGGCCGGCCGCTGCGAGGGGGAGCGCAGCCACGTTGTAGGCGAAGGCCCAGAAGAGGTTCCCCTTGATCGTCGCGAGGGTGCGGCGTGACAGCCGGATCGCGTCACTCGCCACGCGGAGGTCGCCACGCACGAGCGTGAGGTCGCTCGCCTCGATCGCGACGTCGGTTCCCGTGCCCATCGCGATCCCGAGGTCGGCCTGCGCGAGTGCGGCAGCGTCGTTCACGCCGTCGCCGACCATCGCGACGACCTTGCCCTCCTCCTGGAGGCCGCGCACCACCTCGACCTTGTCTGCGGGGAGCACCTCGGCGATCACGGTGTCGACACCCGCCGCGTGGGCGACGCTGCGAGCCGCCCGCTCGTTGTCGCCGGTGAGCAGGATGGGCGAGAGGCCAAGCGCCTTGAGCTGGCGGATCGCCTCGGGGCTCGACGGCTTCAGCGTGTCGGACACGATCGCTGCGCCACGGATCTCCCCGTCCCAGCCGACGAACACTGGTGTCTGCCCACTCGACTCGGCGGCGTCCCGAGCGGCGACGAGGTCAGCGGTTAGCGGCATCGCCCAGTCGGCGAGGAGCCGTTCGCGTCCCGCAACCATCGCGTGCCCTTCCACGACTCCTTGCACGCCGAGACCCGCGAGGTTCGCGAAGCTCTCGACCGACGCGAGCCGCCCGGACCGAGCGCGGGCGGCGTCTGCGATGGCCTCTGCGATCGGGTGCTCGGAAGCGTCCTCCAGCGCGCCCGCGAGCCGGAGCACCTCCTCGGCCGTCGTGCCCGGCACCGCGATGACGTCGACGAGCGCCATCTGTCCGGTGGTGACGGTGCCGGTCTTGTCGAGGACGATCGTGTCGATCTGTCGCGTCGACTCGAGCACCTCCGGTCCGCGGATCAGGATGCCGAGCTGCGCGCCCCGTCCGGTGCCGACGAGGAGCGCGGTGGGTGTGGCGAGGCCGAGCGCGCATGGGCAGGCGATGATCAGGACTGCGACCGCCGCCGTGAAGGCCGTCGCAGCGGTCTCGCCGATGGCCAGCCAGAACCCGAGCGTCGCGAGGGCGAGGACGATCACGATCGGCACGAACACCGCCGAGACCCGGTCGGCAAGCCGCTGCACGGGCGCCTTGCCCGACTGCGCCGCGGTCACGAGCCGTGCGATCTGCGCGAGGGCGGTGTCGGCACCGACCCGGGACGCGACGACCACGAGTCGGCCGCCCGCGTTGACCGTGGCACCGGTGACCGCGTCGCCCGGGCCCACCTCGACGGGCACGGGCTCGCCCGTGAGCAGCGATGCGTCGATCGCCGAGGTGCCCTGCTCGACGACGCCGTCGGTGGCGACCTTCTCGCCGGGCCGCACCACGAACCGGTCACCGACCTGGAGCTGATCGATCGGGATGCGCGCCTCGCTGTCGCCTCGCAGGATCGAGACGTCCTTCGCGCCGAGGTCGAGGAGTGCTCGCAGCGCGGCGCTCGAGCTGCGCTTCGCTCGGGCCTCCGCGTAGCGCCCCGCGAGGATGAACACGGTGACCGCCGACGCGACCTCGAGGTAGAGCTCGTCCTTGCCCGCGCCCCGCTCGATCGCGAACGTGAACGCCATCCGCATTCCGGGCATGCCCGCGTGCCCCCAGAACAGCGCGTAGGTGCTCCAGCCGAACGCCGCGAGGGTGCCGACCGAGATGAGCGTGTCCATCGTCGTGGCGCCGTGGCGCAGGTTGACCCACGCGGCCCGGTGGAAGGGCCACGCGCCCCAGAGCACGACCGGCCCGGCCATCGCGAACGCGAGCCACTGCCAGTTGTCGAACTGGAGCCGGGGGATCATCGACATGAGGAGGACCGGCAGGCCCAGGACCGCTGAGCCGACGAGGCGCTGCCGCAGCGAGATGAGCTCAGGGTCGGGCTGATCGCCGTCCGGGCGCGAATCGGTCGCCGCCGCTGCTGCGGGGGCCGTGGGCTGGGGGAGGTGTGCCGCGTAGCCCGCGGCCTCGACTGCCGCGATGAGCTCACCGGGGGAGACGCCGACGGGATGGCTCACGGTGGCGCGCTCGGTGGCGTAGTTGACCGTGGCTTCGACGCCCTCGATCTTGTTGAGGCGCTTCTCGATCCGCGCGGCACACGACGCGCAGGTCATCCCCTCGATGTCGAGGTCGACCTGCTCGAGGGAGCTCACGAGCTCAGCTCGTACCCCGCCTCGTCGACGGCGGCGCGGATGTCCTCGTGGTCGATCGGCGTGGCGCTCTCGATGACGGCGGTGCCGGTCGCGAGGTCGACGTCGACGTGCGTCACGCCTGGGATCGCCGACAGCTCCTCGGTGACCGAGCTCACGCAGTGGCCGCAGGTCATGCCGGTGACGGTGACGGTTGTTCGGATGGCATCGGTCTGGTCGGTCATGGTCTCACCCCGGTTGGTACCCTATGGGGGTATCGGGACATCGTCAACCTGGCTACGCCTTCACCAGGCGCTCGATCGCCTTGGATGCCTCGGTGACCATGCGGTCCGCATGTGCCGGGTCGTCGCCGTGGACGGCGTTGCGCACGCAGTGGCGCAGGTGCTCGTCGACGAGGCCGACCGCCACGCTCTGCAGGGCTCGCGTGGCGGCGCTCACCTGGGTGAGGACGTCGCTGCAGTACGTGTCCTCCTCGATCCTCCGCTGCAGCCCTCGCACCTGCCCCTCGACCCGACGGAGTCGTGCGAGGTAGTCGTCCTTGTGCATCTCGTAGCCGGCCATGGCTTCCAGTATAGGGGTAGGGGGTATCTGCCGTCAGACCGTGCGCAGCGGTTCGAGGCTGGTGATGTAGTCGGCGAGGCGGGTCGCGAGCTCGATCGGAAGGTCGGGGTCGCTGAGGTCCGGGTCGGGCCAGGTCTCCGAGATCCGGCGCCAGTCGTCCGGTCGTCCGAGGAACGGGCCGATCTCCGGCTCCTTCCCCAGTATTTTGCGCCACGCGCGCTCGCCCTCGCGCAGTCGGGAGATGACGGTGTCGTTGTCGGCAACCCGCGGGTGCTCGGTGTGGAACCCGACCTCGAGTGCGAGCACGGTCGCCTCAGGGACGTGCTTCGCGCCCATCACCTGAGCCTCGTAGTGCTCCCGCGTCGGCGTCGCGGAGCCGAACCACACCTTGATGCCGTAGCGCTGCACTCGCATGCGCGGCTCGCCGACCTCCGGAGGCAGGAGCGTGCGCAGCGCCTCGGCCATCTCGTCGAAGAGGTTCGCCCCCGGGCCGCTCGGCGTGCTCACAGAGCGCCTACCGCTCGATCGACTCGTGCAGCCGGTCGACGACCGGGCGCAGGATCATCGTGTAGGTGTCAGCGACCGCCGTCTCCCGGTGCGCGTGCTGTGCGGCAAGGCGTGTCGGGTCGAGCGCGACGGCCATGAACGCGGCCTTGCTCGGGAAGGCGTTGAAGCGCACCTGGTCCCACGACCGGCCGTCGCCCACGATCGTGCCCTCGACGCCGAACCAGCCCGCGATCCGCACCCCGTGGGGCACTGCGACCTCGCGGATGGCGTCCTGGTAGGCGACCATGTCGGTGTCGGCCCCTCCCTCGTGGAAGCGGAGCACGTGCATCACGATGATCGGCCCGTCGTCGTCGGTCGGGGGGTGGGGCACGGCATCCCACGCCGGCGCATCGGCGGGCACTGCAGGCGACTCGATCGGGACCGTGCCCATCACGATGGTCTGCGCCATGCCAGCGTCCTTGTGGACGTGCTGCGCGACGAAATCCGGTCGGCTCTGCATCTCGATGAAGGCGCGCCGCGTCGGGTACTTGACGACGCCAACTCGGTCCCACGGAGGCGAGACGAAGAGCAGCTGTACGTCGACCTCTGCCGCGAGCACGATCTCGGCGCCCACCGCGGCGAGCGACTCGATCGGCGTGTAGAGGTCGTCGGCCTCGCGACCGCTGATCCCGGAGGCCCGACCGTCGGCGTAGTCCGCGGTGTCGCGGTAGTGCATGAGGTTGACCATCCACACCGGCCCATCCTCGGTCGGCGGTGTGGAGGCGAGGCGGCGTGCGTAGTCGAGGTCCGGGATCCCGTAGCGCACGCCGAGCGGCTCAGTGGGTGCCATGCCCCACTCTGCCGCAGCGGCGGGGATCGCGTAGGTTCAGCCGAGGTCCACGGTGGTCATCGACCTGGGGGTCGGATGCAGTCTCACGAGTTCAGCTTCGAGATCGACGCGAGCCCCGAGGAGGTGTGGCGGTCGCTCCACCCGCGACTGCCGGCGGCGGTGCCGGGCGAGCCGTTCGTGATCGAGCACGGCGACGTGCGCATCGAGATCGTCCACCCCGGCGACGCTGACGGGCTCGGGCTCCTGCGCCACTGCAGCTTTCGGGTCCCGCGCTACCTGCTGAGCGGTGGCGTCGGTCGATCCTGGGAGGTGATCACCGAGTCGCGCCCCAACGAGTACTCGCGCTACGACGCCGTCGGGAAGCCGCTGTGGTCGAAGGCCAGCGGGTGGCACCGGCTCGACGACCTCGGCGGGGGTCGGACGCGGGTGACCTTCGGCGAGACGTACGAAGCCTTCAACCCCGTCGCGCGCCGGCTGCTCGAAGCGCGCGTCCACCGGTTCATCTCGCGCGACAACGACGTGCTGATCAGGCGGGCGGTGGAGCAGGGGGTCGCGGCGCGTCGCGCGCGCTCTGCGTCACCGTGACCTCGAAGCTCTCTCCGAAGCGATCGCGGTGGGCCACCTCGCGCACGGGACGTCGTCGTGGCGGGCCAAGGCTCGCGCGAGGTCGTCCGATCGGGATCACCGCGAACGGGCGGATGCCCGCCGGTAGGCCGACGAGCGCGGCGAGCGCGCCCTTGGGCTGCGCCGCGAGCGTCGTCATCGCGGAGCCGTAGCCGAGCGCCGCGGCGGCGAGGAGCAGGTTCTGCGCGGCCGGGTACACCGACGACGACAGCAGCGCCGGCGAGGTGCCGTCGCGGCCGTCGCCTGCGAGCACGACCAGCACCGGTGCGCCGCCGTAGGCACCTCCGAGGAAGTCGTCGACCTCCGCGAACAGGCGTGGCGCGAGTGAGCCCTCGGCGTGCGCGCGTCCCCCGGCCGACCACACCTGACGCGTGAGGTCGTCGATCGCCGCTCGGACCGCCGCATCGCGCACGACGACGAACACCCATGGCTGGCGGTTCTCGGCGCTCGGCGCGTGCGTGGCCGCCTCGAGCATCGTCTCGAGGTCGGTGTCGTCGACGGGGTCGTCGCGGTAGGAGCGGCAGGCTCGCTGGTGCAGGATCAGCTCGAGCGCGGTGTGCGACCGATCAGGCAGGTTCAGGCCCACACCACGAAGGTGATGACCTTCTCGCCGCCCCCGAGGTCACGCTCGAACACCGCCGTGCGATGGTCCTTCGAGGACGCGACCTGCCGGCCCCACTCGCCCCGGGCGTGACCACCGGCCCGCGACGGCGCGGTCGACGACGCAACCGTGGTGGTCGAGTCGGTGTGGCCGTACATGAGCTCGAGCTGGTCGAAGTCGTGCTGGTTCGGGTGCTGGTTCGTGCTCGGGTTGCTCGTGTAGTCCATGCACGTGCCGAGGTTCGGGTTGTCGAACGCCTCGTCCTGATGATCGAGCCCCAGCGTGTGGCCGACCTCCTGGCAGGAGACCATGTTGCGCCAGGCCGGCGTGTTGTACGCCGCCGTGGCGAAGTACGTGTCGTTCAGCTTCACCGCGCCCTTGGTGATGTGGGTTCCCGATGCCCAGATCTGCGCCAAGCCCAGCCAGCCGTTGCCTCCGTACTTCGCGTTGCAGACCTGCACCATGCCGCTCGTCGCGCGGCAGGTCTTGGGGTTCGATGACCCTCCGACGACCGTGGTGTCGAGGACGGTCGAGGCGCTCCAGTCGGCGGACGTGGTGGCGAGGAACGCGTCCCAGGAGCCGTTGACGTTGTCGCCGAGCTTCAGGGTGAAGGGGTTCGCGGTACGAGCCCAGTGATACCCACCCCACGAGTGGGTGGCGCTCGCCGGCGCGGGGATGGCGAGGACGCCGACGGCGACCACCACGGCCAGCACGAGCCGCCCGCGCTGCGGTCGGATCCGATGAGCTCTCATCGTGGTGCCCCTCCCAGTGTCCGTGGTCGCCTCGCCCCGGACGTGTGCGACAAAACCCTACGACGCGAGCGCTCCGCGCGCCATGGGTCACCCTGCGCGGTCACCCGAGCGTGCGCGATCACGCCTGGGTACGGTGCGGAGATGGCGACGCAGGTGGTGCTCATCACAGGGTGCAGCAGTGGGATCGGCCTCGAGGCCGCCTTGGCGTTCGCTCGGAGCGGCGACACCACGGTCGCGTCGATGCGTGACCTCTCGAAGGCCGACGCGCTCATGAAGCGTGCGGCCGACGAGGGCCTGGCGATCGACCTCGTGCAGCTCGACGTCACCGACGAGGCGTCGATCGCGACCGCGGTGGCCACGGTGGAGGAGCGCCACGGCGGCATCGACGTCATCGTCAACAACGCAGGCGTCGGCTACGACGGCGCGTTGGAGACGATCGAGCTCGATCGTGCACGAGCGGTGCTCGAGGCCAACCTGTGGGGTCCCGTGCAGGTCACGCGCGCCGTGCTCCCCTCGATGCGCGCGCGACGCAGCGGCGTGATCATCAACGTCACCTCGGTCGCCGGTCGCGTGCCCGGTACGCCGTTCCAGGGCTTCTACGCAGCGAGCAAGCACGGCATGAACGCACTGAGCGAGGCGCTGTGCCAGGAGGTCGAGCCGTTCGGCATCCGCGTCGCGTGCATCGAGCCGGGCTTCTTCCAGACGCAGATCAACGTGAACGCGGAGGACGACACCCAAGCGTTCGGTCCCTACGAGGCGCAGTACCGCTGGGTGAAGTCGTTCTTCGATCAGAGCATCGAGACCGGCGGCGGGGACCCGGCCGTGGTCGCGACGGCGATCGTTGCGGCGGCCAACGATGCAGCTACGCCGCTGCACGTGCTGGTGGGTGACGACGCGGTGATGTTCGTCGATCTCGTCACGAGCCTCGGCACCTACGAGGCGTGGCGTCCCGTCAGCGTCGACATCGTGTCAGGCGTCGCCGGCCCTCGGCCCGTCTAGTGGGGTGGCTCGCAACACAACGCCGCTAACCGGCGGCCCCCGCCGCCGCTGACTGCGTCCTCGGCCTCGCATTCGCTGGTGGAGTTCGTCGGCCTGCGTCCTTGTCATCGACGCCGGATGACTCGCCGGTTACCTGCCGAGCGTTACGAGCCACCCCACTAG
>JBQTHC010000171.1:0-37975 GCA_052390255.1 Microthrixaceae bacterium | reverse complement strand
GTCGGGAACTGCCTCGGTGGTGCGCGTGACGACGAGGGCGATGGGTGTGATGAGCCCGAGCGACATGAAGCACACGGTCAACGTGTCGCGCACCACCGACGGGCGCGCGCCTCGGCCGAGCAGGTGGAGGAGCAGCGGCGGCCCCGAGGTGGAGGTCGACGTGCTCAGCGCGCCAGCGAGCAACCCAGCGAGCGGCGCGGACCAGGCAGGTCTTGGGCGAGGGCCGTCGTGGTGCACGGGCACGACCGCAGCCCGCGAGGTGAGCGCGTGGCGAACCACGAGCGTCACGACGATGCCCGCGCTGAGCAGCACCTGGAGCGCGAGCGCCGGGAGGTTGCGGAGCACGACGACGCCCACCAGCGCCCCGGGCAGCGCGAACCCGACGAGGATCGCTGCCTCGCGCACGAGCGGCTGCGGTCGACGCCCTTCGGTGAGCAGCGTCATGAGGTTCACCTCGATGCCGAGCAGCGCGAGCAGCCCGATCGCCGGCTGCGGCTCGAGCACGGCGAACAGGATCGGCGCGGACAGCAGGCTGAAGCCGAAGCCCGTCGCGGATTGCAGGGCCGCGCCGGCCGCGACAGCGAGGACGAGCAGCGGGACGATCACGGCGGCTCGACGTTACGCGGGCAGCGTGCGCGGGCCGCTCAGCGACCGGTCCAGATCGGACTGCGCTTGTCGAGGAAGGCGCTGATGCCCTCACGAGCGTCGTGCGTGGTGGCGTTCTCGGTCATCACCGCGCCGGCCAGGTCGTAAGCGTCGGCCTGGTCCAGCCCGACTTGCGCGTAGAACGCCCGCTTGCCGAGCGCCAGCACCATCGGGCTCGCCTCGGCGATCTTCGCCGCCAGCGCGGCCACCGCGTCGTCGAGGTCCTCGGCCGCCACGATGTCGTTGATGAGGCCCCACGCCTGCGCGGTGGGCGCGTCGATCAGGTCGCCGGTGAAGAGCATCTGCAGCGCGCGCTTCGGGCCGACGGAGCGCGAGAGCGGCACCATCGGTGTGGAGCAGAACAGGCCGATGCGAACCCCGGGCGTGGCGAACCGAGCGCCCTGCTCCGCGATCGCGAGGTCACACGACGCCACGAGCTGGCACCCGGCCGCGGTGGCGACGCCGTGCACGCGGGCGATCACCGGCTGGTCGATCGACTGCACGGTGGTCATCAGCGTGGTGCACGCGGTGAAGATCCGGTCTGCCTCGGGCGTGTCGGCGGCGAGGATCTCGCCGAGGTCGTGGCCAGCCGAGAACGCGGGCCCCGCGCCGGCGATCACGACCACTCGACCGGTGGCCGCGTGCAGCGCGTCGGTGAGCTCGCCCATCAGCTCGAGCGAGAGCGCGTTGCGTCGCTCCGGTCGGTTGAGCGTGATCCGGGTGACGGGCCCCTCGTCTGCCACGAGGAGGTGCTCCCACGAGGCCATGGGTGCGACGGTACCTCGTCGTGCCTGGGTCAGACGGTGGCCTTGATCTCGCCGTGGAGCACCGCGAACCAGCCGTCGGGCTGCTGTGACCATCGGCCCCACGCGTCGGCGAGCGCGGCGAGCTCGGTCTGGGTCGCGAGCCCGCGCTCGATCGCCTGCTCGCCGAAGCGGCTCCCGGTGATCCGGTCCGCCCAGAGGCCGCCCCACCACGCCCGCTCGTCGGGCGTCGCGTAGCACCACGCCGACGCGGAGGTCTCGATGTCGTCGCACCCGGCGGCGTGCGCCCAGGCCACCAACCGGCTCCCGGCGTCGGGTTCGCCTCCGTTGCCCTCGGCCACCGCGCAGTAGAGCTCGAGCCATCGGTCGAGCATCGGGTCGGCGGGGAACCACGACATCGCGCGGTAGACGGAGTCACGCGCGGCCACCACGCCACCTGGTCGGCACACACGGCGCATCTCGCGCAGCGCGCCCACCGGATCGGTGAGGTGCTGCAGCACCTGATGCGCGTGGACGACGTCGAACGAGGCGTCGTCGATCGCGAGCGCGTAGACGTCGTCGACCCGCACCTCCGCGTTCGTCAGGCCTGCCGCATCGAGCTCGGCGCGCGCCGCGGAGATCGCGTCTGGCGATGCGTCGACGCCGAGCACGCGGCCCGGAGCGACCCGTCCCGCGATGTCTGCGGTGATCGTGCCGGGACCGCACCCGACGTCGAGGACGTCCGCGCCCGGCACGAGCCGGTCGATCAGGTACGCCGCGGAGTTGTCGACGGTGCGCCAGCGATGCGAGCGCAGCACGCTCTCGTGGTGTCCGTGCGTGTAGGTGTCGGGCGCTCGCTCGTCCATCCGCCACGTTCCCCCGAGCCGGCACCGGCCGTCCAGCGAGAACCGTGGGTCGATAGGGTCCGGCTGCGCCAACCGGCGCGGACGAAGGGGGAGGGCACATGGATGTGCGCAGGGTGGTCACCGGTCATGACGCGGCGGGCAAGGCCGTGTTCGTGAGCGACGAGCGGGTGGCGCCGATCGTGCCGACGCTGCTGCCAGGCAACGAGTTCCACCGCCTGTGGGGTGGCGACGTGACCCCACACTTCCCCGACGACGGCGCCCGGCCGAGCGATCCGGCGTACTTCCCGCCCGTGGGCGGCTTCCGCTTCGGCTTCTTCACGATCCCGCCCGACGGCGGCGCGGGCATCTCGCCGGGCGTCGACCTCGCGGCCGCACTCGAAGACCTCGAGACGAAGCTCCCGGGTCTCGCTGGGCACATGGAGCCCGACAACCCGGGCATGCACACCACCGCGACGATCGACTTCGAGGTGGTGATCTCGGGCACCGTCACGCTCGAGCTCGACGACGGCGCGACGGTCACCGTCGGCCCCGGCGACACCGTGGTGCAGAACGGCACGCGCCATCGCTGGTCGAACGCCGGCTCGGAGCCAGCGGTGCTGGCCGTGTTCATCTGCGGCGCGCATCACGACAAGGTGGGCTGACCGGCGGTGGACTTCGCCGAGGACGACACGCATCGCGATCTGCGCGACGGGGTTCGGCGCGCGTGTGGCCCGTTCGACGACGCGTACTGGCGCGACCTCGACGCCCGCCACGAGTTCCCGTGGGCGTTCTACGAGGCGATGGCTGACGGTGGGTGGATCGGTGTCGCTCTCCCCGAGGCGTACGGCGGCGGCGGGCTCGGGATCACCGAGGCGTCGATCGTCCTCGAGGAGGTTGCGGCGTCGGGTGCCGCGATGAACGGCTGCAGCGCGCTCCACACGTCCATCTTCGGCATGAACCCGGTGGTGAAGCACGGGAGCGAGCTCCTCCGCGACACGTACCTGCCCGAGGTGGTCGCGGGCCGGCTGCACGTGGCGTTCGGGGTCACCGAGCCCGACGCCGGCACCGACACCACGGCCATCACCACCCGGGCGCGGCTCGATGGCGACCGATACGTCGTGCGCGGCCGCAAGGTGTGGACCACCAAGGCCCCGTACTGCCAGAAGGTGCTGCTCCTCGTGCGCACGACGCCGATCGACGAGGTCGAGCGAAAGACGCACGGGCTCACGCTGCTGCTCGCCGACCTGCAGTCGCCGCAGGTGACGATCACGCCGATCCCCAAGACCGGACGCAACGCGGTGGTGTCGTGCGAGGTGAGCTTTGACGACCTCGAGGTGCCCGTCGACCATCGGATCGGGGAGGAGGGCCGCGGGTTCACCTATCTGCTCGACGGCCTGAACCCCGAGCGCATCCTGATCGCGGCCGAGGCGCTCGGCATCGGGCGCGTCGCGATCGAGCGAGCCGTCGCCTACGCGAACGAGCGGGTGGTGTACGGCCGCCCGATCGGACAGAACCAGGGCATCGCCTTCCCGCTCGCCGAGGCCTACGCGCACCTGCACGCGGCGGGGCTCGTCGTGCGCGAGGCGGGGTGGCGCTACGACCGAGGGCTGCCCTGCGGCGAGCAGGCGAACCTCGCGAAGCTGCTCGCGGCCGACGCGGCCTTCACCGCCGCCGACCGTGCCATGCAGACCCACGGCGGCTTCGGGTACGCCACGGAGTACGACATCGAGCGGTACTGGAAGGAGGCGCGGCTCATGCGACTCGCGCCGATCCCCCAGGAGATGGTGCTCAACTACCTCGCCGAGCACGTCCTCGGGCTGCCCCGCTCCTACTGATCACCAACCAACGTCTGTGAACCCCTATGTCCGCATGCCGGACGTAGCCCTTCACAGACATCACGTGCCCAGCGTGGGGCCGAGCGAGGTGTGGTCGCCCGGGTCCTCCGCGATCGGGTCGTCACGGTCGTCCTGCTCGGTCCGCAGCGCGCGCGACATCACTGCGTGCATGTCGTACATGCAGGTGATGTACGTCAGCTCGAGGATCGCGACCTCACTCAGGTGCGACCGCAGCGCCTCGAACACGCCGTCGGCCACCCGGCCGCCGTCGTAGACGAGCGCGTCGGTGTAGGCGAGCACCGCGCGCTCCGCGGGACTGAACACATCCGCGGTCTGCCAGCAGGGGATCGCCTGGATCTTCGCCTCGTCCATCCCGAGCGCGCGGCACGACTTGCAGTGCTGCGAGAACACGAACCGGCTCGCGCGCGCCCAACCGACGCGGGTCTGGCCGAGCTCGCGCAGGTGCGGGTCGAGCTCGCGCTCGGGGTTGCGGTAGAGCGCGAAGCCGTGGACGCAGTGGCGCATGATCTCGGGCACGGCCGCGAACACGGTCCACCAGTCGCCCGTGGTGCCAGTCGGGGTGCCCGGCTCGGCGACGGGATCCCGGTCGCCGAACATGAGGTCGTACATCGCGAGCGTGACCTTGTCGGTCACCTCGGCGCGCGGAACCTGACGAAGACGCGGCACGGATCCTCCCCTGAGACTGGCGGACGCCGCGAACCTACGCGCCGCGCCAGTCCGCCGCGATCACGACCGGCCGGCGACCGGATCGCGCTGTTGGAGGACGGTGATGTCGTCGTTCCACACCGACGCGTCAACGAGGGACTCAGGCGCGTAGAGCCCGAAGTGCATCTGGTCGAGGTCTCCGTCGCCGCCCTCGAAGCGGGCCGCCGACATCAGCGCGCCGTCCTGCCACACGGCCACCGCGCCGCCCGCCGGACGCATGTCGAGCAAGGTGGTCACTCGAACCCAGCGGTCCCTCGGGAACGGGAGGTCCCGGCGTTGGAACGTCCATCCGCCAACCCCGTGCGTCGGTACGTGGAAGGTGTGCAGCCACCCCTCACTGCCGACGTTGGCGAGCGCCACTCGGCTCCACCGATCAGACCCGTCGGTCGAGAACGTGGCGAGACTGAACCACTCGCCAGGACCGAGGCGTGCCCCTTCGAGCCGTACCCAGAGATCCACCAGGCACACGGCGCGGCACGGTCCTGTCGGGCGCTTGTGCAGCTGGATCGTGGGGTACCCGCGGTGGTTGGGTCCGTCCACCGGTTCGGCGCCGGTCGACCCGGTCAGCCAGCCGCGGTGGGCGCGCCTGCCGCCATGGCGCTCCACGCCTTCGACCACCTCGTGTCGCGTGAGGGGGGACGGGGGAGTCTGGTAGAAGCCGGCGAGGTCGTCGTCGGACTCGAATCCCGTGGCGTACACGGTCTCCCATCGCGACGCCGACGGGTCGGTCAGACCGAGGTCGGAGAGGACGGATGTCCATTCGAGGCCGTGTGCCGCGGGCGGCGCCTCGCGTGCCTCGGTCGTGCCGGTGTCGCGCGTTGTGTTCGGCTGAGCACTCGGAGACGACTGCTGCGCGCACGAACCGACCAGCACCGCCGTCGCGACCAGCACCCACGCGCGGCGAGCAGTCACAGGTCGACGCTACCGCTGGTCGGTCGGCGAACCCTGACGACGAGCGCCTGCGACGATCCGCGCCTGCGGGGGTCTTGGTTGTCGCAGGCTCCGAGGACGGTGTTGGCCGCGGACTCAGCGGTGCTCGGGGTTCTCGAAGTCGTAGCGGCAGCCGGCGTCCCAGCCGGCGCGCTGGTTGCCGTGGGCGGGCATGCCGCCAGCGTCCTTCAGCATGCGCGCGAGGTGCAGCAGGTTCCACGTCATGAACGTGGTGTTGCGGTTGGTGAAGTCGTTCTCCGGCCCGCCTGAGCCAGGGTCGAGGTAGCTGGGACCGGGACCCGCCTCGCCGATCCACCCCGCGTCGGCCTGGGGCGGGATGACATAGCCGAGTTGCTGCAGCGAGTAGAGGATGTTCATCGCGCAGTGCTTCACGCCGTCCTCGTTGCCGGTCACGAGGCAGCCGCCGACTCGGCCGTAGTAGGCGTACTGCCCGGCGTCGTTCAGCTGGCTCGAGTTGCCGTAGAGCCGCTCGATCACCTGGGTGCACACCGACGACTTCTCGCCGAGCCAGATCGGCGTGCACAGCACGAGGATGTCGGCCGCCATGACCTGTTCGAAGATCGCCGGCCACTCGTCCGCGCGCCAGCCGTGCTCGGTCATGTCGGGGTACACCCCGGTGGCGATCGTGCGATCGACGGCGCGCACGAGGTCCACCGACACGCCGTTGCGTCGCATGATCTCCATCGAGATCTCCGCGAGGCCCTCGGTGTTCGACACCTGCGGCGAGCGCTTCAGCGTGCAGCTGAGGAACAGCGCCCGCAGGTCGCTGAAGTCCCAGGTGCTCTCCTCGCACAGCGCGGCCTGCTGTTCGGTGAGCTCGGTCATCGCGCCACCATCCCACAAGATCTGTGGGCGCGGGAGCACGGAATGCGTGCCGTGACGCCCACAGATGCCGGGTCATGATGGCGGCCATGACCGACCAGCTGACGCAAACCGATCGCACCAAGGTCCGTCGACTCCCCGCGCGTGGTCGCTCCGACCGTGCGATCGTGCACGAGGTGCTCGACGAGGCGTACATCGCGCACGTCGGCTTCGTGGTCGACGGCGAGCCGCGCGTGCTGCCGATGACCTATGGGCGCGACGGGGACGTGCTGTACCTCCACGGCGCGGTCGCCAACGCGATGTTGCGCGCGTCGACCGACGCGGAGGTCTGCGTCACCGTGACGCTGCTCGACGGTCTCGTCCTTGCGCGATCCGCGTTCCACCACTCGATGAACTACCGGTCGGTCGTGCTGCTGGGCGTCGCCACGAAGGTGGAAGACGACACGGAGAAGCGCCACGCGTTCGACACGATCGTGGAGCACGTGCTGCCAGGGCGCTCGTCGGTGGCTCGTCCCGCGAACGACTCGGAGCTGCGGACCACGCTCGTGCTGCGTCTGCCGATCGAGGAGGGCTCCGCGAAGGTGCGCACCGGCGGCCCGATCGACGATGCGGAGGACATGGACCTCGCGGTGTGGGCCGGCGTCCTCCCGCTGCGCCTCACGCCTGGCGAGCTCCTCCAGGAGCCGGACCAGCCCGCGGGCCTGCCCGCGCCCGCGATCGGTCGCCCCACGGGTTCTTGAGTCGTTTTGTTCGGAAGACCGCGACGTAACGACCCAAGAACCCCGGGGTGGACCGACCCCACCGCGGCCTGGAAGAGCCCCTCGGGTTCTTGAGTCGTTGCGTTCGGAAGACCGCGACGTAACGACTCACGAATCCCTCGTAGTGTCCGGGCCCATGACCTACCGAGTGATCTAGTGGGCGACCGGCACCGTCGGCATCCACGCCGTGCCCGCCATCGTCGCCCACCCGGCCCTCGAGCTCGCGGGGCTGTGGGTGCACTCCGACAGCAAGGCGGGACGCGACGCCGGTGAGCTCTGCGGCGGCGCGCCCGTCGGCGTCACGGCCACCCAGGACGCCGACGCGCTCCTCGCCCTCGATGCCGACTGCATCTGCTACACGGCGAACTCCGACTTGCGGCCGGGCCAGGTCGTGGAGGACCTGTGCCGCATGCTCGCGTCGGGCAAGAACGTGGTGAACACGTCCTACGTGCCGCTCCTCTATCCCGCGGCGGCGGGCGACGGGGTGCTCGACCAGCTCGAGGCCGCCTGCCAGGCCGGGGGGACCAGCTTCTACACCTCGGGCATCGACCCGGGCTTCGGCAACGCCGGCATCACCATCCACGCGCTCGCGCTGTGCAAGGAGGTGCGCACGGTCCGGATGCTCGAGATCGTCAACTACGCCACCTGGGACAACCCCTTCACGATGTTCGAGATCATGGGCTTCGGGAAGCCCGACACGTCGCAGTCGCTGCTCCTCGCGCCGGGCTCCACCACGCTGGCGTGGGGACCGGTGCTGCACCTCGTGGCGCGCGCGATCGGCCTCGAGCTCGACGACGTGCAGGAGACCCACGAGATCCTCCTGGCCGACGAGGACGTCGAGATCGCGTCCGGCACCGTGGCCAAGGGCACGATCTCGGGCATGCGGTTCGAGATCATCGGCATGATCGACGGTGAGGAGCGGATCGTCGTGGAGCACGTCACGCGCCTCCGCGACGAGGACGCACCCGACTGGCCGCAGGGGAGCGGGTACCGGATCCTGATCGAGGGCGAGCCGCACGTGCAGATCGAGCTCGGCCTGTCCTCGGACGTGGGCGACCACAACCATGCGGGCTGTCTCGCCACCGCGATGCACGTCGTCAACGCGATCCCGCACGTGGTCGAGGCGAGCCCAGGCGTCAAGACGTTGCTCGACCTGCCCGTCTACAGCGCCAACAACCAACGTCTGTGAACCCTGGCGTCCGCATATCGGACATGGGGGTTCACAGACGTTGTCAGAGGTCCGGGAGGCCCATGTCGAGGTTGGGCTGCTCGATCCCGCCGTCGACCTCCACCACCTTGCCGGTGACGTAGCCGCCGGCGGCTGACGCCAGGAACAGCACGGTGGCGGCGATCTCCTCCGGATCGCCGATGCGCTTCAGCGGCGTGCCCTGCTCCATCGCGGTGCGCAGCCCGTCGTCGTCGAGCACCATCTCGAGCGCGCTCGTGGCGATCGACCCGACTGCGATCGCGTTCACCCGGATGCGCGGCGCGAGATCCTGCGCGGCGAGTCGCGTCCAGTGCGCGAGCCCGGCCTTGGCCGTGCCGTACGCGACGAAGCCGCGCCCCGCGGTGCGACCCATCATCGACGAGATCCCCACCACCGAGCCGCCTCCGGTCTCGAGCATGAGCGGCACCGCGGCCCGTGTGAGGGCGTGGGCGGTGGCGACGTTGAAGGAGAACGCCTCGATCAGCCGGCGCGGTGACGTGTCGAGGAACGGCCGCGGCATCGTGCCGCCGACGTTGTTGACGACGATGTCGAGCCGACCGAACGCCTCGCGCGCCGCACCGGCGAGCGCGGCCACCGCGTCGAGGTCGCTCAGGTCCGCCGGCACCACCGCGGCACGGCGGCCCACGATCGCGATCTGCGCGGCCACGGCGTCGAGCTGCTCGGTGGTGCGCGCGCTCAGCACCACATCGGCGCCGGCTTCTGCGAGCGCCAGCGCGGTCGCGGCGCCGATGCCTCGCCCTGCGCCCGTCACGATCGCGACCTGATCGTCGAGTCGGAACCTGTCCTGGATCATGGCGGGCAGCATGGCACCTGGAAGATGCGCGGATGGGGAGGTCGCCGGACTCCGCCGTGCCCAAGCGATGGCACTGTGCTGCCGGTCGCCTCGCCGATCGGCTCGGCTCCTTCCCCGCCATGACATCGGTCACACCGAGGCGATCAGGGGCATCCCCGATGGGCGTCAGCGGGGCCGGTGGCCATACTCTCGATCAGCACGGTCGCGACGAACGACGCTTCCGGCAACCCCCTCGCTTCGCCGACGCAGCCCTTGGGAGGCTCTGTGTTCGCTCGTCTCGGTTCCTGGTGCTTCCGCCGACGCAGGGTCGTGGCGATCTCCTGGGTCGTCGGCGTCGTGCTCGTCGGCGCCGTCTCGAGCGCCGTCGGGGGCAGCTTCGGGCAGGACTTCAACCCGCCCGGCTTCGAGAGCACGCGCGGGCAGCAGGTCCTGGAGGCCACGTTCGGGCACGTCGGCACGGGCATCCCCGGCACGGTCGTGTTCCGAGCGGAGCAGGGTGTCAAGGATCCCGAGGTCGAGCGGGCGATGACCCAGCTCTTCACGATGATCACCACGATCGCCGCCGACCCGTCGGTCGACATCGACTCGCACCCCGCCTTTGCCTCTCTGAAGCCGGACCAGCGCGAGGCGCTGAAGTCCGCCGACCTCACGCTGATGCGGGGGACGATGCTGACGAGCCCGTACGCGCCCGGACTCGAGCCGCAGATCGCGTTCGAGGGTCCGGAGGCAGGCAAGATCGCGTTCGCGAGCATGGAGATCCCCGGTGACGACTGGGAGCACGCGAGCAAGGTCGGACGCGCGCTCGGGCAGATCATGCCGTCCGTCCCGGGCTTGCAGGTGGAGCTCGGTGGTGAGGCGTTCGCCGAGTTCGAGGAGCCCTCCACCGAGTCGCTCGGCCTCGCGTTCGCCGTGGTGATCCTCGTCGTAGCGTTCGGTTCGGTGAGGGCGATGGGGCTGCCGATCGGTGTGGCGATCGCGGGCATCGCGGCCGGGTCCGTGATCGTCACGATCCTGTCGAACCTCATCACGATGCCGGACTTCGCCCCCTTCCTCGGGATCATGATCGGGCTCGGCGTGGGGATCGACTACGCCCTCTTCATCGTCACTCGCTATCGCGAGAACCTCCGTCATGGGCACTCGCCCGAGGAGGCGACCTCGATCGCGATCGACACTGCCGGCCGCGCTGTTGCGTTCGCCGGGGTCACGGTGGTCGTCTCGTTCCTCGGGATGCTCGTCATGGGGGTGTCCTTCATCCAGGGGCTCGCCGTCAGCGCGGCCGTGGTGGTCGCGATGACGGTTGCTGCCTCGCTCACGCTCCTGCCCGCACTGCTCGGCTTCGCCGGCAAGCGGATCGAGGTGAGCCGCTGGCGCGGCGTCGTGGCCACCGGGTGCGCTGCGGTGGGCCTCGTCGGCTTCGGCCTCAAGCTGCCGGCCGTCGCCGGCGCCGGGTTCGTGCTCGCCGCGGTCGTCGTGCTCGCCGGGTTCGTGATCGCTCCACTGAAGCGAGAGGTGCCGCGTCGGCCTCCGAAGCAGATCCGGGACACGTTCGCCTATCGCTGGAGCCGGTTCATCCAACACCATCCGTGGCCGGCCGCGATCTTCGGTGCGGTGGTGCTCGTGGTGCTCGCGCTTCCCGTTCTCGGCCTGCGCCTCGGATTCTCCGACGAGAGCAACTTCCCGGAGGACAGCACCACCCGTCAGGCCTACGAGCTGCTCGTCGATGGCTTCGGTCCCGGCCACAACGGGCCGTTCTTCCTCGCGGCGAAGGTCGACGGTCCGGTCGACCAGGCAGTGCTCGATCGCATCACCGCCGCGGTGAGCGCGGACCCGGGCATCGCGTTCGCGTCCCCGGCGATCCCGAGCAACATCCTCGACGCCTCCAAGCCGATCGGCGCGTACCTCTGGCGCGTCACGCCCACCACGTCGCCACAGGACGAGGCCACGACGGAGCTCGTCCATCGCCTCCGCAACGAGGTGCTCGTCGACGGGGAGGCTGCGCTGGGCGGGGAGATCGCCGTCACCGGCCACGTTCCCGGGACGACGGACTTCTCCGGGTTCCTGAGCGCGCGCATGCCGTACTTCTTCGGGGCGGTGCTGCTGGTGTCGTTCCTCCTGATGATGGCGGTCTTCCGATCGCTGCTCGTGCCCCTCAAGGCCGTGATCATGAACCTCCTGTCGATCGGTGCCGCGTACGGCATCACCGTGGCGATCGTGCAGTGGGGTTGGCTCAGCGACATCACCGGCCTCAACCCCGGACCCATCGAGACGTTCGCGCCGATGATGTTCTTCGCCATCGTGTTCGGGCTCTCGATGGACTATGAGGTGTTCCTCCTGTCCCGCGTGAAGGAGGAGTGGCACCGCACCGGCGACAGCCACCTGTCCGTGGCGAACGGCCTGGCAGCCACCGCTCGGGTGATCTCCGCGGCGGCCGCCATCATGGTGTTCGTCTTCGGCAGCTTCCTGCTCGAGAACGACCGCATCTTCAAGCTGTTCGGCGTCGGCCTCGCGTCCGCGATCCTGTTGGACGCCACGATCGTCCGCATGCTCCTCGTGCCCGCCACGATGGAGCTGCTCGGCGATCGGAACTGGTGGCTGCCGAGGTGGCTCGACCGCCTGCTGCCCAACATCAACGTCGAGGGCCATCCCGACGAGATCGACGACTTCGCGGCCGAGCTCGAGCTCGCGGCGGAACCGGAGCCCGAACCCGTCTGACCTCACCATGACGGGTCGGACGCCGACCTGAACCCATGCGAGGCTGAGCGCTCCGATGGTCTCGCCCGTCGCCGCCTTCCGGCTCCGTACCAGTCCCGATGCCCGCCGCATCGTGCGCGCACGCGGTCTGCGCGCGCTGATCGACGGGTTGATCGCGGTCATCCTCCCCGGGTACCTGCTCGCGCGTGGCCTCGACACGTTCGAGGTCGGCGCGGTCATCACCGCGACGCTGCTCGGCTCCGCGGCTGTGACGTTGCTCATCGGTCTGCGAGGCGGGGGGGTACCGCGCCGGCACCTCCTCCAGCTCATCGCCGTGCTGATGATCCTCACGGGACTCGGCTTTGCAACGGTGGGCGGGTTCGCGGCACTGCTCGTCGTTGCCGCGGTCGGAACGATCAACCCGTCGTCGGGCGACGTGAGCGGCTTCCTCCCCGTCGAGCAGGCGCTGCTCCCCGACACCGTGCCGGCGACCAGCCGCACGTCGCTCTTCGCGCGGTACAGCCTCACCGCGTCGCTCGCGGGCGCGTTCGGCGCGCTCGCCGCTGGCGGGCCGGAGGGCATCGCGCGCCACACCTCCCTGTCGCTGGAGCAGGCGCAGCGCGGCGTGTTCCTCGTCTACGCTGGCATCGGGCTCGTGCTCCTGCTCCAGTACCGGCACCTGAGCGTGGGCGGGGCGCACCCGCCCGATCAGGCGCCCGCACGGCTCGGGCCCTCACGCGCGATCGTGTACCGCCTCGCAGCGATCTTCTCGCTCGACTCGCTCGGCGGCGGGTTCGCGGTGCAGTCGATCCTCGTGCTCTGGCTGTCGCTGCGCTTCGAGCTGTCCACGGCCACCTCGGGCGCCATCTTCTTCTGGAGCGGGTTGCTGTCGGCGAGCTCGGCGCTGCTCGCGCCGTGGCTCGCGAAGCGCATCGGCTTGATCCGCACGATGGTCTTCACGCACCTGCCCGCCAACTTCTTGCTCATGGCGGCCGCGCTCATGCCGAACGCGCCGCTCGCGGTCGCGTGCCTCCTCGCGCGTGCTCTGCTCTCGCAGATGGACGTCCCTGCGAGGACGAGCTACGTGATGGCGATCGTGCGACCCGAGGAGCGGGCCGCGGCCGCGAGCGTCACGAACGTGCCGCGCAGCCTGGCCTCCGCGCTCCCGCCGCTCGCCGCCGGCTGGATGCTCAGCCACTCCACCTTCGGCTGGCCGCTCCTCCTCGCGGGTGCGCTCAAGGCCGTGTACGACCTGTCGCTCCTCGCGATGTTCCACGACATCCGTCCCGAGGAGGAACGAGCGCTCCGGTCGGACTGACGCCGCGGGAGCAACAGCCGTAGGCTCGGCCGATGGCACGCATCTCGTTCCCCGATCGAGGCATGGGCGAGCACGTCGACTGGGCGCTGCTTCGCACCGACATGGCCGTGGGCATGGGCGCCTTCTCCGAGGCGGTCTACGGCAACACCACGCTCGCACTCCGCGAGCGGGAGGCCGCTCGCTGGACGATCGCGCTGATCAACGACTGCGTCGTCTGCCAGGACACGCGAGCCCGTGACGCCCATCTCCATGAGATCGACGATGGCTTCTACGCAGAGGTCGCCTCGTGGACCACCAGCCCGGCGCTGAGCGATCGCGAGCGGCTCGCAGCGGAGTTCGCGCAGCGGTTCGCGCTCGACCACCTCGCGATGGACGACGACCTCTGGGATCGCCTGCACGCCGTGTTCACCGACGCCGAGCTGGCCGACCTCACGATCTGCTGTGGCATGTTCCTCGGTCTGGGTCGCACCCTCGCCGTGATCGGCGTGCGCGCGCCGGACGAGCGGATCATCGTCTAGACCGGAAGCGCTCGTCTCCGTCGCTCCCTCCACCTCACCACCGAATCGAGCCACCGTGCACCGTCGAGTCCTCGTCACCCTCCTCGCCATCGCGCTGACCGCAGCCGCGTGCAGCTCCGATGCGGGTTCCTCGGGCGCCACCACGTCCACCACCACGAAGGCCGCGCCGGTGGAGGTCTCCGCTTCGGACGACCTCTACGCGCTCGCCACGCCGCTCGCGCCCGGCAAGCCGGGCGACGTGATCGCTGTGCAGGAGGTCACCGGCGTCGATGTCGCGGGCACCGTGCTGCGCGTCCTGTACCACTCGGAGTCGCTCGCCGGCGACGACATCGCGGTGAGCGGCCTGATCGTCGTTCCCGACACCCCCGCTCCCGAGGGTGGGCGGCCCGTGCTGGCGTGGGCGCACGGCACGACAGGGATCGCGGATCAGTGTGCGCCGAGCAAGGACCCCGCCGGCGCGGGTCTCGGCCTCGCGACCCCGTTCCTCGAGCGGGGCATGGCGATCGTCGCCACCGACTACGAGGGGCTGGGCACGCCCGGCCGGCATCCCTACATCGCCGGCGAGAGCGAGGGTCGCGGCGTGCTCGACATCGCCCGCGCCGCCCAGCAGCTCGGCGACCGCGTGGGCGCGTCGAAGCGCGTGGTCATCTGGGGTCACTCGCAGGGCGGGCATGCTGCGCTCTTCGCCAACCAGATCGCCGAGGAGTGGGCGCCGGATCTCGAGATCGTGGGCACGGTCGCGGGTGCGCCGCCGAGCCAGCTCAGCCTCATCGCGGCGGCGCTGAAGAACAGCCCGTACCGCTTCTACCTCGGCATGGTCGCAGCGGGCTGGGCGGCGGCCTTCCCCGATGCACACCCCGAGGACGTGCTGACCCCACTCGGGGTCGAGCGCCTCAAGGTCGTGGACGAGGGGTGCAGCAGCGCGCTGGCGACCGCCTGGAACGACGCGCCGTACGAGTCGCTCGTGAAGGCCGACCCGGCCACGGTGGAGCCGTGGAAGACCCTGCTCGTCACCAACGACCCAGGGTTCGTGGTGGGGGAGTCGCCCATCCTGATCATCCACGGCGAGCAGGACGAGCAG
Source organism: Microthrixaceae bacterium (assembly GCA_052390255.1). GTDB lineage: Bacteria > Actinomycetota > Acidimicrobiia > Acidimicrobiales > VFJN01 > VFJN01. Next base: position 23,021 of record JBQTHC010000171.1, on the reverse strand, counting down.
ATCCCCACCGTGAGCTCGAAGATGCTGCTCGATCGCATGTGCGGCATCGGTCAGGTCGTGGAGCGGCGCACCTATCCCGGGAGCCACTCCGGGGTCATCGGCCCGTCGCTTCCCGACATGCTGTCGTGGATCGACGCGCGCCTGGCCGGAACGCCTGCGCCGACCAGCTGTCCGAAGTAGCCGGGCCCCGGCCACCCGCCGCATTATTGACACCCTTTGTGTCAATACAGTACGTTCCGCGCGTGGCAACCGGCAGCATCTTCGACGATCTGCCCGAAGACGGTCGCCACGCGCGCCGGCACCGCAGCCGTGACCTCGTCGTCGATGCGCTCCGCGACCAGCTGAGCGAAGGCGTCGTCCGCCCCACCGCCCAGCAGGTCGCGGAGCGCTCCGGGGTGTCGCTCCGCTCGATCTTCCGCATCTTCGACGACGTCGAGACGCTGCACGCCGCGGCCGCCACCCGGCAGCTCTCGCGGGTCCGGCACCTCTTCGTCGACGTCGCCGCCGTCGGGTCGCTCCCCGATCGCGTCAGCACCATGGTCGACATCAACGCGCGGCTCTACGAATCCGTCGCGCCCGTCCGGCGTGCGGCGCTGCGAGCCGCACCCGAGTCGGGGCCACTGCGCGAGCAGCTCCAGGGCGTGCGTCGCTGGCTTCGTGCAGAGATCGATCGTGTCTTCGATGCCGAGCTCGCCGCGCACCCAGACGGGAACACCGCGGCCGCCGTCGAGGCGCTGCTCAGCTTCGAGACGTGGGACCAGCTGCGCGTCGCACAAGGGCTGTCGGCGCCGGCGGCCGCGCACGTGGTGCACGCCGCCGTGCTGACCCTCCTCGGCGCCGCGCCTGCGCCGCGCAGTGGGCAAACTCGGGAGGGGACCGGTCGCTCCGGCCGGTAGATAGGTGCAGTGACCTCGGCCGCCGTCCCCGCCGCCGCAGAGGTCCGGTCGGGGGCCGGGGCGTTCACACCGGTCGACTGGACCCTCTTCTCCGCGATCGCGCTGATCTGGGGCGCATCCTTCCTGTTCATCGCCGTCGGGCTGAACACGCTCGAACCCGGTGTCATCACGCTCCTGCGGGTCGGACTCGGTGCGCTGATCCTCAACGCGCTTCCCGGCGAGCGCGTCCGCATCGAACGAGCCGACCGGCCACGGATGCTCACGGTGTCGATCGTGTGGGTCGGCATCCCGTTCACGTTGTTCCCCTTGGCCGAGCGGCACATCAACTCGGCGGTCACGGGACTGCTGAACGGCGCCACCCCGATGTTCGTGGCGGTGTTCGCCGCGCTGTTCTTCGGGCGACGCACCACGGGTCCCCAGCTTCTCGGTCTCGCCGTGGGCTTCAGCGGGATCATCCTCATCAGCGCGCCGAGCCTCCGCGAGGGTTCGAGCGAAGCGACCGGCGTTGGGCTCGTCCTCCTCGCCACCGTCTGCTACGGACTGGCCACGAACCTCGTGGTGCCACTGCAGCTTCGCTATGGATCGCGTGCCGTGATGGCGCGCATGCTCGCACTCGCGACCATCTGGACGCTTCCGTTCGGCATCGTCGGTCTCGGCGGGTCCTCGGTCGCAGCGAGGCCGCTCGCGGCAGTGGCGGTGCTCGGCCTCGTGGGAACCGGTCTCGCCTTCCTCCTGATGGGACGGCTCGTCGGGAGCGTCGGTGCCACGCGGGCGTCCTTCATCACCTACCTGATCCCCGTCGTCTCGTTGGCGCTCGGCGTCGCCTTCCAGCAGGACCACGTGGCCGCGCCAGCGCTCGTCGGCGTGGTGCTCGTCGTGATCGGCGCGCTGCTCGCGAGTCGCCCCGAGCGACCCGGCGGCCGCACCGCGACCGTCAGTCGGTCGATCCGCCGAGCCTGAGCGTCCGCAGTCGCGACGACGCGAGCGCCAGTGCGACGACCGTGATCAGCAGGAGGCGCACGACCGCCGCGTCGCCCTGCGGGATCCCCTTCCGTACGAGATCGGTGGGGCCGTCCACGAACCCGATGAACGCGCTGCGAGCCTCCCAGCCCGGCGTGAGCTGTGCGATCCCGCTCAGCGCTGCACCCAGCAGGCGCTCCACCAGGAAGACGAAGGCCAGTGACCACACGGCCGCGCGGCGAGCGACACAACCGATCGTGATGAACACCGCCACGTAGGCCATCGCGCCGAAGACGCCTGCGACGGCCACGCTGCCGGCCAGGTCCGGCACGCCGGCGACCACCGCCGACAGCGCGAACGCCGCCGCGAGGCTCCCCGACGCCACGATCGTGCCGCCGAGCCAGCGGCTCACCGCGATCTGCCACGTCGGCACGGGGGACAGCCAGGTGAACGCGAACGATCCCGTCCGCACCTCGGCGCCGAGCACCGCATCGCCGACCACGAGGCACGTCACCGGCAGGACGAGCCCGAACAGCGCGCCCGACGCGACCCGGGTGAACTGCTCCTCCGGCGACCCCCCCATCGAGTTCACGAGCAGGCCGAAGAGGATCGCCGCGACGCACGGGAGGAGCACCCCGATCCACCGCTTGCCGGGGAGGCAGGTGCGCAACGTGTAGTCGACCATCGCGGCGATCGGCGATCGCGCGCGGGGCGGGCGGATGGGGGCGGTCACCGGACGAGCTCCCTGAAGAGGCTCTCGAGCGAGTCGTCGAGCGACCGGACCTCGCTGATGCGGATGCCGAGGTCGCGAGCAGTGCGCGGCAGCGCGATGGCGAGGTCGCGGGCTCGGGTGGTCGAGATCACGAGATCCGCGCCATCGACCGTCACCCCACCGACCGCGTCGATCCCCATCAGCGACGCGGCGAGCCGCCGCGAGTCCACGGAGCGGACCAGGACCTGCCTCGGCACGTCGTCCATCGCATCCCGGATCGCGTGATGTCCGCCCGCGGCGGCGAGCCGGCCGCGCACGATCACGATGACGCGCTCGGCCATCGACTCCACCTCGTGCAGCACGTGCGAGCTCACGATCACCGTGCGCCCCTCCGTGCCGAGCCGCTTGAACAGCGAGATGAGATGGAGGCGCTGCACGGGATCAGCGCCGTTGAGCGGCTCGTCGAGCACGAGGACGAGCGGGTTCTTGACGAGCGCCGCTGCCACCTTCGAGCGCTGTCGCATGCCCTTGCTGAAGCCGTCCATGTTGCGGTCGGCTGCGCCGGTCATCTCCACGGTGGCGAGCGCCCACTCGATGATGTTGCGATCCGGCACCCGGTGGATGTCCGCGACGTAGCGGCAGAGCTGCCGCGGGGTCATGCCACGTGGCACCGCTTCGTCCTCCGGCACGAGGGCGACGCGCGCGTGCACGGACCGGTCCTCACGGGGGTCTGCCCCGGCGACGCGCACGCGCCCCTGGTTCACCGGGAGCAGTCCGGTGATCGCCCGCATGAGCGTGGTCTTCCCCGCGCCGTTGGGCCCGAGGAGACCCGTCACCCCGGTACCGAACGAGCAGCTCAGCTCGGAGAGCGCGACCTTCTGCCCGAACCACATCGAGACCTCCGCGATCGCCACGGTGGCGTCGCGCACGAACGCCGGATCGAGCGCCGGCGGGGGAGGAGGCGGCGGGGGCGGCGGGGGGAGGACCGTGCTCACCGCTCCACCTCGTCGTAGCGGCGCACGAGGGTGGCGAGCGCCACGGCGACCACCGCGAGGAGGGCGAGCGCGGCGTACAGCCCCCCGTTGGCGACGCCACCGAGCGTGCCGGTGTGGTCGACGCGCCCGAGGAAGATCACGTCGCGCACGTGGAGCGGGAGCGTCGCGAGGTTGAGGAGCGCGCCCAGGGACCCGTCGTTGTAGCGCGGGTAGGTCTCGCCCACCATGATCGACGACACGATCGAGGTCACGAGGAACAGCCCGATGATGGTGGTGCCGGCGATGATCCGCCGACCCGTCAACGAGGCGATCGCGACGCCGATCGACGCGTAGTAGATCGCGAGGACCGCCACGGCGAACGGCACCTGCCAGAGGACCTCCGCGTTGTCGCGCAGGTAGCGGAGCGCGCCGTCCTTGGTCACGAGCATCTGGCCGACGAAGAGCACGACCTGGGGGATGAACGAGAACGCGAACACGATCGCGGCCATCGAGCCGACCTTCGCGATGACGTAGTCGACGCCGGTGATGGGGCGAGCGAACACCAGCGGAAGGACGCGCTGCCGTCGGTCGGGGCACATGATGTCGGGCGCCGTGAGCGCGACGAACACGAGCAGCGCGTTGGAGACGCCCACGTAGCCGCGGTAGGTGATGAACTCGATCTCGCGCGCCTGCGTGTCGCGCGTGAGGTACTTCACGCCCACGTTCACGATCGCAGGCACGACACCGATGGCCAGCAGGACGAATGGTGCGATCTTCTGGCGCCACTCGCGTCGGAGCCCGAGTGCACGACGGACGCTCGCGCGGAACAGCGCGGCGCGAGCCGCGCTGCGCCCACCACGCGCTCCCTCGTAGGGCCGGTAGCCCCGGTCGTAGACCGCCCCGGTCATGCGGGACCCGTCCGTCCGGCGCGGTCGAGGAAGACGTCGTCGAGGGAGGTGAGCCGCGTGGTCATCCGGTGCAACGGGAGCCCGAGCTCGGCGACGACGTCGCGTACCGTGTCGAGGTCGTCGTCGCTCGTCACCTGGACCTCCACCACGCCGTTGAGGAGCGACGCGCTCATCGACCGAGCGCCGAGCGCGTCGACGAGGCCCTGGCGGTCCGGGCCGACGTCGACGCTGAGCGTGCCGGTCCGCTCGAGCAGCGAGCCGGTGGCGCCTGACACGACGAGGCGCCCGGCGTCCAGCATGATCACGTGGTCGCACACGTGCTGGACGTCGTCGAGCAGGTGCGTTGCGAGGAGCACGGAGATCCCGAACGTCCCGAGGCGCGCCACGAGGGACAGCATCTCCTCGCGCCCCATCGGGTCGAGCCCGGCGGTCGGCTCGTCGAGGAGCACGAGCTGCGGATCCGCCACGAGCGCCTGCGCGAGCTTCGTGCGCTGGCGCATGCCGGTGGAGAACCCGGCGACGGGTCGGAAGCGCGCCTCGTCGAGGCCCACGAGGTCGAGCACGTCGGAGGCTCGCTGGCGTGCGGCCCGCGGCGGGAGGCCGCTGAGCTCGCCGAAGCTCGCGACGATGTCGGCCGCGGACTGGTCGAGCGGCAGGCAGTCGTGCTCGGGCATGAAGCCGACGAGGCCACGAACGCCCACGGGGTCGGTCTTCACGTCGACGCCGCACACCTCGAGCGTCCCGGCGGTCGGATGGCTGAGGCCCAGCATCATCCGGAAGAGCGTGGTCTTGCCGGCGCCGTTGGCGCCGACGAGGCCCACCCGACCTCGTGGGACCTCAAGATCCAGGTGGTCGACGGCGGTCACGCCCGGATAGCGCTTGGTGAGGTCGCGCGTGCGCAGCAGGAGACCGTCGCTGCTCATCCGGGCAGTCTTGCAGGCGGCGATGGTGGGGGAATGGCGTGATGGCGGCGTTCACCCTCTAGGCTTGCCGCAATCGAGGAAGTCAGTCGGACTTGCTTGCAGTGCAGATAGAAGGATCATCAAGTGGCAACTGGAACCGTGAAGTTCTTCAACGCAGAAAAGGGCTTCGGCTTCATCTCGCGTGAGCAGGGTGACGACGTCTTCGTTCACTTCTCCAACATCCAAGGAACTGGCTACAAGACGCTCGACGAGGGTCAGCAGGTCGAGTTCGACGTGGCTCCGGGCCGCAAGGGCGAGGAAGCCCAGAACGTCCGGGTCATCTGACCCAAGGTTCTGCTGATCGGAGCCGCCGGCACTCGTGCCGGCGGCTCCGTCATGCTGGTGGTCGGTTCGGAAGGAGCACCCAATGGCCGCACAACGAACGAGCTTCGAGAAGCTCCAGCGTGACCGTGCGAAGAAGGCGAAGGCCGCTGCCAAGCGCGAGAAGCGGCTCGACAAGACCCCCGACGAGGAGCTGAGCGATGAGCTCGAGCCGCTCGCGAGCGAGCCGGGCACGGAGCTGTCGGCTGCCGAGCTGCTCGCTCGAGTCGAGGAGATCCATCGCCTGTTCGACGCGAAGAAGCTCAGCTTCGAGGACTTCGAGGAGCAGAAGGCCGATCTGATGGCCCGCATCTCCGTCGACTGACGGCGACGGTCAGACGTTGCGGCGGTAGCGACCGCCGACCTCGAACAGGGCGTGGGTGATCTCGCCGAGGCTGCAGACGCGGACGGCGTCCATCAGCACCGCGAACAGGTTGTCGCCCGCCAGCGCGGTCTCGCGCAGGCGGGCGAGCATCGCCGGGCGCTCGTCGGCGTGGCGGGCCTGGAACGAGCGGAGCCGGTCGATCTGGCTGCGCTTCTCCTCGTCTGTGCTGCGGGCCAGCTCGAGCGGCCTCGGCGCCTCCGCGACGGAGCCCGAGGGAGCGACGAACGTGTTGACGCCGACGAGCGGCAGCGACCCGTCGTGCTTGCGCTGCTCGTAGCGCATGGACTCGTCCTGGATGCGGCCCCGCTGGTACCCCGTCTCCATCGCCCCGAGCACGCCGCCGCGCTCGCTGATCCGCTCGAGCTCCGCGAGCACCGCCTCCTCGACGAGGTCCGTCAGCTCCTCGATCAGGAAGCTGCCCTGGTTGGGGTTCTCGTTCATCGAGACGCCCCACTCCTTGGTGATGATCATCTGGATCGCGAGCGCGCGACGCACCGACTCCGCGGTGGGCGTCGTCACCGCCTCGTCGTACGCATTGGTGTGGAGGCTGTTCGCGTTGTCGTAGAGCGCGATGAGCGCCTGCAGCGTGGTGCGGATGTCGTTGAACGCCATCTCCTGAGCGTGCAGCGACCGGCCCGATGTCTGCACGTGGTACTTGAGCCGTTGGCTGCGGTCGTCCGCGCCGTAGCGATCGCGCATCGCGACCGCCCAGATGCGCCGTGCCACCCGTCCCAGCACGGCGTACTCAGGGTCCATGCCGTTGGAGAAGAAGAACGAGAGGTTCGGCGCGAAGTCGTCGATGCGCAGGCCCCGAGCGAGGTAGCTCTCCACGTAGGTGAACCCGTTGGCGAGCGTGAACGCGAGCTGCGACAGCGGGTTCGCGCCAGCCTCAGCGATGTGATAGCCGCTGATGGAGACCGAGTAGAAGCTCTGCACCTCGTGGGCGACGAACCACGCCTGGATGTCGGCCATCACGCCGAGCGAGAACTCGGTGGAGAAGATGCACGTGTTCTGGCCCTGATCCTCCTTCAGGATGTCGGCCTGAACCGTGCCGCGGACCGTTCGCAACGTGGCGGCGCGCACCTCGGCCGCCTCGGCGTCTGTGGGCGCACGGCCCTCCCGCGCGACGAACGCGTCGAGCTGCTGGTCGATCGCCGTGTTGAGGAACATCGCGAGGATGGTCGGCGCGGGACCGTTGATCGTCATCGACACCGACGTGGACGGGTCGCACAGGTCAAAGCCCGAGTACAGGACCTTCATGTCGTCGATCGTGGCGATCGACACGCCGGAGTTGCCGACCTTGCCGTAGATGTCCGGGCGCTCGTCGGGGTCGAACCCGTACAGCGTGACGGAGTCGAAGGCCGTGGACAGGCGCGTGGCGGGCTGACCGTCGGCGAGGAGGTGGAAGCGCCGGTTGGTGCGGAAGGCGTCGCCCTCACCGGCGAACATCCGGGCGGGGTCCTCGCCCTCGCGCTTGAAGGGGAACACGCCGGCCGTGAAGGGAAACCGGCCGGGGAGGTTCTCGCGGCGCAGGAAGCGCAGCAGCGCACCGTGGTCGGTGAAGCGCGGCAGGGCGACGCGTGGCACGAGGCTGCCCGAGAGCGACTCGCGCTGCAGCGCTGCGCCCGACGGGTGGCGCTCGCCTGAGTACGCGGCCACGGTCTCGGGCCACGTGTCGAGCAGTGACCGGGTCGCCGAGTCCACCTTCGACTCGGCCGCGGTGATCGCACGGTCGAGCTGGGAGGCCGCGGACGCGTCGACCACCGCACGCGCGGTCTGGAGGTGCTGCACCAGCCGAGCGGCGGACGACTGCTCGTCGGTGGCCTCGTGATAGGAGCGCACCGACTCCGCGATCTCTGCGAGGTAGCGCGCACGCGCCGGCGGCACGATCGAAGCGACCTTGGTGCTCGCCCGCACGCTCACCACGGGCAGGACGCCCTCGGCGACCCGCAGGCCACGCGACGCGAGCTGGGCGCGAAGGTGCTGGTACAGCGCGGTCACCCCGTCGTCGTTGAAGCGCGAGGCGATGGTGCCGAACACCGGCAGCTCCGTGAGGTCGCCATCGAAGCGCTCGCGGTTCCTCGCCATCTGGCGGCGGACGTCACGCAGCGCGTCCTCGGCGCCGCGTCGCTCGAACTTGTTGATCGCGACGGCGTCGGCGAAGTCGAGCATGTCGATCTTCTCGAGCTGGCTGGCGGCCCCGAACTCGGGCGTCATCACGTAGATCGGCACGTCGACGTGCTCGACGATCTCGGCGCTCCCCTGGCCGATGCCCGGGGTCTCGACGATGACGAGGTCGCACCCAGCCGCCTTGCAGGCGCTGACGATGTCGTCGATCGCGGTCGGGAGCTCGGTCGCGCCCCGCGTCGCGAGCGAGCGGAACATCACCTGTGGCGGCTCGATCGCGTTCATGCGGATGCGATCCCCGAGCAGCGCGCCACCGCCGCGACGTCGCGTGGGGTCGACGGCGAGCACGGCGATGCGGAGCTTGTCCTCCTGGTCGAGCCGGAACCTACGGACGAGCTCGTCGTTCAGCGACGACTTGCCGGAGCCGCCGGTCCCCGTGATGCCGAGCACCGGGACGGTCGCCGCGTTGGCGGCCGCGCGGATCTGGTCGACGAGTGCCGGGTCGAGGCGGCCGAGCTCGAGCGCGGTGATGACACGGGCGAGCGCCCGCGCGTCGCCCGCCATGAGCGCAGTGAGGTCGGACACGGGCTCGGCCACAGGATCCACGTCGCAGGCGACGACGATCGAGTTGATCATCTGCGCCAGACCGAGGCGCTGACCGTCCTCGGGCGAGAAGATCCGGGTGACGCCGTTGGACTCGAGCTCGGCGATCTCACTCGGGATGATCACGCCCCCGCCCCCGCCGAAGATCCTCACGTGCGCGCAGCCCTCGGCGCGGAGGCGCTCCACGAGGTAGCGGAAGTACTCGAGGTGCCCACCCTGGTACGACGAGACCGCAACCCCCTGCACGTCCTCGTGCACCACCGCCGTGATCACCTCGTCGACCGAGCGGTTGTGGCCGAGGTGGATCACCTCGCAGCCCTGCGCCTGGAGGATGCGCCGCGTGATGTTGATCGCGGCGTCGTGACCGTCGAACAGGCTCGCCGCCGTGACGATCCGCACGGGATGCGTCGGCTCGTGCAGCTGCGGCCCCTCGCTCATGCGGCAAGGCTACCGACGCGGCATCGGTGCCTAGACCCCCCGACGGTCAGGGAAGGAGCTGATAGGGCGGGTTCATGATCGCGAGGCGCGCCTTGTGGATCCCCACCGTGCCCTCGACCGTCATCCGCGTGCCGACGCTGACGCCCGCGAGCCCGCGGCGACCGAGGAACACCACCGAGATCGCACCCGTGCCGTCGGCGAGGATCAGCTCGAGGGTCGGCGCATCGTGCAGGGGGGCCACGCGGATCGATCGCACCCGTCCGGCGATCTGCACGCGTCGGCGCCAGCGCGCATCGCCGATCTGGGTGCACCCCGGCACCACGAACCGCGCACCCTGGTCGACCTGTGCGAGCACGGGAAGCGGCACGTCGGGTGCGCGTCCCTCGCCGGTCGCCGCCGACCGCTCGCCGGTCAGGACCGAGAGCGGCACGACCGGCTGGTCGATCGAGTCGAGGTGGAAGGGAACCGCGGTGACGTTGGCGTGGGGAAGTCGCGACACCTCGTGCAGGATCGCGTCAGCAGTGCGGTCGTGCAGGATGCGGTGCCAGAGCCCGCGGTACTTGCGGTCGGGGAGCAGGACGCTGACCTCGGTCTCGCCGTCTGCGAGCTCGCGCGCGACGCACTCCACCGCGCCTCGGAGCAGACGTCGGTCCGGGCAGTCGACGATCTCCAGTGGGACACGTTGCAGCCCTGTGCGCGTCCACTCGTCGGCCAGGTCGGCCGCGGCGACTCCGTCGACCGCGAAGTGCACGACCCGCAGCTCGTCGGGTGTCAGCGTCCGCGCGTACTGGATGGCCCTCGCGGACGCCATGTCGAGCCGATCGACGAACACGAGCACGACGTGGCGTCGGAGGATCGGCGCGGTCGCCGCGGCAGGCACGTCGTGCTCGAGGAGCCGGGCCTCTCGGGCGTACTGCCGATTGAGGCGCAGCAACGTCACCACGAAGATCGGCATCGCGACGACCATGACCCAGGCGCCATCCATGAACTTGGTCGTGGCGACGATGATCACGACGCCCGCTGAGATGAGCGCACCCACGCCGTTGACCACGAAGCTCCAGCGCCAGCCCTCCTCACGCAGGCGAAGGTGCCGGCGCGTCATGCCGGCCTGCGACAACGTGAAGCCGACGAACACGCCGATCGCATAGAGCGGGATCAGACGCGTGACCTCTGCGTTGGTCCCGATGACCAGCAGCGCGGCCGTGCCGGCGAGCGCGAAGATCCCGTTGGAGAACACGAGCCGGTGGCCGCGCCTCGTGAGTTGGCGCGGGAGGAAGCTGTCCCCCGCTTGGAAGCTCGCGAGGCGCGGGAAGTCGGCGAAGCCCGTGTTCGCGGCCAGGACGAGGATCAGCATCGTGGCCGCCTGGAGCGAATAGGTGAGCACGGTGCCAACGGAACCTGTGCCGTAGACCGCGTCACCGATCTGCGCGAGCACCGTGGGCACGCCGTCCTCGAACGGGATCACCCGCACCCTGCTCGCCAGCAGCGACAGCCCGAGGAACATCACGCCCAGTCCTGAGCCCATGAGCACGAGGGTCTGGCGGGCGTTCCTCCAGGCGGGCTCCTTGAACGCGGGCACGCCGTTCGAGATGGCCTCCACGCCCGTGACCGCCGAGCCGCCCGACGCGAACGCCTTCGCGATCAGAAAGGCAGTGGCCCCGAGGTACAGGCCGGCGTCCTTCGAGGCGTGGCCGAGCTCGACGGTGCCGTCCGCGTACTCACCGATCACCGCGAGGTCGCCGCCGGCGTACCGCACGAGCCCGTAGGCCAGCAGCACGCCCATGTTGACCATGAAGAAGTAGGTCGGCACCGCGAAGACCCGCCCGGACTCCTTGACGCCGCGCAGGTTGCCGTACATCACGATCCCGATGAAGCCCACCGAGATCGGGACGCGATATGGCTGGAGCGCGTCGAAGGACGAGATGAGCGCTGCGGTGCCCGCAGACACGGACACCGCCACCGTCAGGATGTAGCCGACCAGCAGCGAGGCCCCCGCTACCTGTGCCGGAACGATCCCGAAGTTGTCGCGCGTGACGAGGTACGCGCCGCCGGCGGATGGGTAGGCCTTGATCGTCTGGCGGTACGAGGCGATCAGCAGACCGAGCATCACGAGCAGGGCGACGGTGAGCGGCACCACGAGCGAGAAGGCGAGCAGGCCCACCACGGGCACGAGCACGTGGAGGATTTCCTCAGTGGCGTAGGCGCTCGACGACAGGTTGTCCGACGCGAACACGGCGAGCGCGGTGGGCTTGCCGAGTCGTTGGTGGTCGAGCTCGTCGCTGTGGAGCGCATCCCCGAGCAGTCGCCGCTTGAGCCGGTAGACCGCGCGGTCGGGCGGCATCGGGATCTGATGTGCCGCTCGTGCGGGCTCTGGCGGCCCGATGTGGCCCGCCGGCACCGAAGCACCAGACCCCGCCTGGGGCTCCGCATCCGTCATGGCGGTGAGCCTAGGAGGCGGCGGCCGCCGGCCGTGTCAGACGGCGATCCGGTAGGTGGGGTTCAGCACGGCGAGGCGCGACTTGTGGATGCCGACGGTTCCCTCGAGCACCAGCTTCGTGCCGATCTCGACTCCTGCGAGGCTCCGTCGCCCGAGGAACACCACGGAGATGGCACCCGTCTCGTCGACCACGATGAGCTCGAGCGTCGGCGCGTCGTGCAGTGGTGCCACCCGGATCGACCGCACCCGGCCGGCGAGCACGACTCGGTCACGCCAATGTGCATCGATGATCCGCGTGCGGTCCGCGACCGTCGCGAGCGACCCACCGAGCGCGGGGTCGCCGGCGGCGTCCGGGCGCGGTGCGTCGATCGTTGCCTCGGCACCGCGCGTCGCGTAGCTCGCGACGGAGCGGGCCGCCTCGGCCTTCGACCCGAAGTGGAACGGGACGGTGGTGACGTTGGCGTGGCTCAGGCGGGAGACCTGCTCCTGGATCGCCTCGCCGGTCCGGTCGTGGAGGATGCGGTGCCACATCCCTTTGTACTTGCGCTCCGGGAGCAGGACGCTGACCTCGGTCTGCTGGTCGGAGAGCTCTCGAGCGACGCACTCCACCGCGGCGCGCGTGAGGCGGCGATCAGGGCACGCCACGAGCTCGAGCGGCACCCGCTGGAGCCCGAGCCGCCGCCACCGATCGGCGAGGTCGGCCGCGTGGGTGTCGTCGATCACGAAGTGCACGGCGCGCAGCTCGTCGGGGGTGAGGCTGCGCGCGTACTGGATCGCCCGAGCCGCGGCCGCGTCGAGCTCGTCGACGAACACCAGGACGACGTGACGCCGCAGGATCGGCGCGGTGGCGGCCGCGGGCACCTCGTGCTCGAGCTCCTCGGCCTCCCGGCTGTACTGGCGGTTCAGGCGCAGGAGCATCGCGACCAGGATCGGCAGGACGAGGAGGATCACCCACGCGCCCTCCGGGAACTTCGTCCACGACACGACCACGAGCACGATGGCCGACAGGGCGCACCCGACGCCCTGGATGGCGATGCTCTTGCGCCACCCCGGCTGGCGATGCGTGTGGTGGTGCTTCACCATGCCGGCCTGCGAGAGCGTGAAGCCGGTGAACACGCCGATCGCATAGAGCGGGATCAGCCGGGTCACCACGCCACCGGTCGCGATCACGAGCAGCATCGCGGCGCCGGCGAGCGTGATGACACCGTTCGAGTACACGAGCCGGTGCCCGCGCTTGGTCATCTGCTTCGGGAGGAAGCGGTCGCCGGCTTGGAAGCTCGCGAGGCGCGGGAAGTCGGCGAAGCCGGTGTTGGCCGCCATGATCAAGATGAGCATCGTCCCGGCCTGGAGCGAGTAGAAGAGCGCGTCGCCGAGGCCGCTGTGACCGAAGACGGCCTCACCGACCTGGGCGATGACGGTGGGTGCGCCAGACGGGTCGGGTCCGACCTTCACCGCCGCCGCGAGCGCCGAGAGCCCGAAGAACATGATCCCCAGGCCGATGCCCATCACCACGAGCGTCTGCCGCGCGTTCTTCCACGAGGGCTCCTTGAACGCGGGCACACCGTTCGAGATGGCCTCAACACCGGTCACCGCCGCACCGCCAGAGGCGAAGGCGTGGAGCACGCCGAACAGGCCCGCGCCGTAGAACAGGGAGTCGCTGGAGAAGCCGGCCTCCTCCGCGGTCTTCGGGAGCAGGCCGATGACGGGAAGGTCGTTGCCGATGTACTTCCAGAGGCCGAGGCCGAGCAGCACGAACATGTTGACGATGAAGAAGTAGGTGGGGACCGCGAAGATCTTCCCGCTCTCCTTCACCCCGCGAAGGTTCCCGAACGCGATGAGCGCGATGAAGAAGCAGGCGATCGGCACCTTGTAGGGCGCCAGCGCCTCGAACGCGGACACGAGGGCTGCGGTGCCGGCTGCCGCGGACACGGCGACGGTCAGGATGTAGTCGGTCAGCAGCGACGCGCCGGCGACCTGCGCGGGGATGATGCCGAAGTTGTCGCGCGTCACGAGGTACGCACCGCCGGCCGATGGGTACTCCTTGATCGTCTCGCGGTAGGAGAGGATGAGGAAGGCGAGCACCACGATCATCGCGACCGTGATCGGCACCACCAGCGAGAACGCGGCGAGACCCACGAGCGGGATCAGGACGTGGAGGATCTCCTCGGTGGCGTAGGCGCTCGAGGAGAGGTTGTCAGACGCGAAGACCGCCAGGGCGGTCGGCTTGCCGAGCCGCTGGTGCTCCATCTGGTCGCTGTGCAGCGGCGGCCCGAGGATCCGCCGCTTGAGCCGGTAGGCGATGCTGTCGGGCGGCAGCGGCACCCCCGGGTCGGCGGGGATCGGGGCCGGGGGTTCGTGATGCTGGCTCGATGCAAGGGGGTCGTCGACCTCGAGCGCCATCGCTGGCGAGCCTATGCACGCAGGTGTTCGCGTCGACAACCCGGGCCGCACGGCGCGGAGCCGCCGGCGGCGACGGTGGTGGCGGTAGGGTCGGACGTCGTGCTCCTGCAGGTCTCACCAGCGACGGTCTCGGATGCGTGCGGACCCGATCCGTCGTTCATCTGCCGTGAGGTGCTCGCCCGCACCGAGAGTCGGCGGGCGGCCGAGCTGGCCGACATCATCTTCGCCAAGCCGGTGGCGGTCCTCATGGTGGTCGCGACGGCGCTCGTGGTGCTCTGGCTGGTGCGGCGCGCGATCGATCGCTTCGTGCAGACCCTCGGCGGCGACCAGCCCGCCACTCGTCACCTGCGGCGCCGGCTCCGGGGCACTTCCCTCGGTCAGCGCCTGCCCACCAACGTGCTCGCCACGACCGCCTCCTCGGCGCGCACGGCATCTCGGGCGGCGACGCTCGGCGCGGTGCTCCGCTCGCTGGCGGGCTTCGCCGTGTGGACCATCACTGCGATCACGATCCTCGGAGAGCTCGGGATCAACCTCGGTCCGCTCGTTGCGAGCGCCGGGATCGCAGGCGTGGCGCTCGGCCTCGGTGCGCAGAGCCTCGTGAAGGACTTCCTCGCCGGCCTGTTCATCCTCATCGAGGACCAGTACGGCGTGGGCGACACGATCGACGCGGGGGAGGCGTCGGGGACTGTCGTGGCCGTCTCGCTGCGCACCACCCAGCTGCGCGACGAGCACGGCACGATGTGGCACCTCCCCAACGGGCAGATCGTGCGCGTCGGCAACATGACGCGCTCGCCAGAGCCGCCGGCGCCCCCCCAGGCCTGAAGCCGGACGTGGCGCTGTCGGCCACCCGCACGTTCGGAGTCGGTCGTGTCTACTTGCGCAGTGTGAATCGCACGGCGAGCCGCGCGATCGTCGGTGTGATGATCGCCTGGGACACCGGAATGTCGCGGACCGTCTCGCGCAGCTCGCCGAATCGCATCATGCGGAACCGCGCGCCCTCGGCCTGATGCAGCGCACGCAGCGGCGCAGTGTTGAGCAGGTCGTAGCCAACGACGTGGCCGCCGGGTCGACAGACCCGCACTGCCTCCGCGAGTGCCTTCTCCCACTCGACGGTGTGGTGCAGCATGATCCAGGCGAAGACGAAGTCGAAGCTGTCGTCGTCGAACGGCAGCCTTGTCGCATCGGCTTGGCGCGTGCTCGTCCGGTCTGCGAACGGTGTGAGGCGTCGCTCGGCCGCGCGCACCATCTCGTCGTCGAAGTCGGTGACCACCATGCGGATGTCGGGATGCGCGGCCAGCAGCTCGGCCGCCATGGCGCCGCTGCCAGCGCCGATCTCGAGCACCTCGCCGGCGGGGTGGACGCCCTGCAGCGCCCACGGCAGCAAGACACGACGAGCGGTCAAGCGCCAGAGCGCACTCCTGCAGAACGTGGCCTCGAACCGGGACATGTTGGGCATCGCCAACCTCCTGTCGGACTACCTGGATGAGGCGGGACCGGAAGGATCACACGGTGGGTCCTCAGAGTCGGCAGAAGCCGACGAGTCCGAGGGGTCCGTGGTGCGTGAACGTGCTCCAGGCGATCAGCGCCACGCCGACGAGTGCGGTGAGACCCAGGAGCGGGGCCACGGCAGCCGCGCGTGTCGCGGTGGTCGGGTCC
Organism: Microthrixaceae bacterium; assembly: GCA_052390255.1. Lineage (GTDB taxonomy): Bacteria > Actinomycetota > Acidimicrobiia > Acidimicrobiales > VFJN01 > VFJN01. The sequence goes on along the minus strand of JBQTHC010000171.1, from coordinate 7,242 downwards.
GGTGGCTCACGGTCGAGTGCGGCGAGGCGGTCGAGGATCGTGCAGCCGGTCATGAAGCTCGCCACGGGGCCGAGCATCGTGGCGGTGACCTTCACCAGTGCGGCCCGAACGAGCGAACGCTCGGGCGGTATCGCCCCTGCGTCCTCGTCAGCCCATCGCTCAACGCCGAGGCGCAGTGCCTCGATCGAGCGCCGCACGGGTTGGAACCAGCCAACGGCGGCCTCCGCCGCGGTTGCCAGCGAGAGGTAGCGCTGGTGGTTGTGAACGAGGTGGCTGCGTTCGTGACGGACGACGGCATCGAGCTCGGCCGTGGACAAGACGTCGACCAGACCCTCGCTGATCACGACCTGCGGCGGCGTGCCACCGATTGCGTAGGCGAGCGGCTCGCTTGTCGGCAGGCGGACGATCTCGACGCCATCGACGGTGCTTCGGTCGCCCAGCCACGCCTCCACCCGCACGAGGTCGAGCGCCTCGCGCGTGCGGCGCCTCGACCGCTGCAGGCGATGCTGGATGAAGGCGAGCGAGGCCGCGCTTGCCCAGCCGATGGGCGCGCCGCCCGGTAGCACGGGGCCGAAGAGCTCGTGGCAGGCCATGGCAGCCTGCTCCACTCCGACGGCCCGCAGGATGGTGGGAGCGGCGCTGAGCAGCAGGCCGACCCGAACTGCCCACAGCCCGATCACGAGAGATGCGACGTTCAGGCGGGTCCATTCGCGCGGGCACAGGTGGTCCCACCGCTGCGCGAGCATCCCGGGGAGGACGAGCAGGCCGATGCCCGTCGCGACGAGCAGTGCAGTCACGCCGAGCCCTGTCTCCCCTGCAATGCCTTCTGGAGCTGCGCACGCTCTCGCTTCGGAAGGGACTCGACGAACCGGCTCAGCGCGACGGAGTGATCGCCGGCGGTGGCGAGCACCTGCCGCATGCGAGCAGCGGCGCTCTCGTCGCGGCTCAGGACGGGCCGGTAGGCGTAGGCACGCCCGCTGCGTTCACGGACCAGCAAGCCCTTCTCCCACAGCCGGACGAGGATCGTCATCGGTGTGGTGTAGGCGAGCTTGCGGTCTGCGGAGAGGACGTCGTGCACGTCACGAGGGGTCATCGGGCTGTCGTGTGACCACAGGATCTCGAGGACCTGGTTCTCCAGCTCCCCGCTGGGCAGCTTCTTGCTCATGACATCACCTCGGCGGTCAGGGTACAGATCGGGGTGCATCACGCTGGAACTGGTGACCGGCTGTGAAACTACAGCATGTCGGAGATAGCGTCCCAGCCGCTCTGACGCGGCTGGATACGACACAGCGTCGTAGATAGGCTGCGCGCCATGTCTGGCAGGAAGCGCACGGCATCCCGATCACGCCGCAAGGGCCCCACTCCCCGCAACACCACCAAGACGCTTGGCGCCACGCGGACCGCTCCGTTGAGTCGCCGGACCAGCCCGGTTGGCAGGCCAGGCGACGTGGCATCTCCTGAGCCCGCCGCAAGCTCGCGCTTCACGCCCAAGATCAAAGCTCGCGGCCCGTTCCGTCCAACCTGGCACAAGGTGGTCGGGGCGCTGCTGATCTTGGCCGGCCTCGGCATCTTCGTGCTCAACGACCTTGCCTGGTTCGAGATCAACCTCATCCCGGGCGGACACAACGAGCTCTGGGCGGCCGCCGGGATCGCGACGGCGTTCGCGAGCACCTGGTGGTTCGGATGGTTCGATCGGACGCCGAAGCCGTCGGGCCGGTGACACACGTCGGCCATGTCGTGGCCGCCCCGGCATTGGCCGACCCTTGGTGTGATGGACGCGAGGGCTGAGATACGACACTATGTCGTAGGCTACGACCATGGGAGTGACGAATCCTCGTGCTTCGGTCGACGAGCGCCCGGGCCGGGTTGTCGTACTCGGTGTCATCGCGATGCTCGTGCTCGTCGGCGTCTACTTCGCCCTAGGGATGCCCGGTATGGATCACTCCGGCAACGGCATGGCGGAGATGAGCCACGCGGAGAAGCTGCAGGAGCTGAGCCCCAGGCTGTTCGAGGCGCGAGTGAGTGAGGGCGACGCGTTCGTGGTGAACGTGCACGTCCCGGTAGACCGCAGCATCGAGGGCACGGACGAGGCGATCGCCTTCGACGAGATACTCGAGTCCATGCGGCTTCCCACGGACAAGGCGGTTCCGATCCTCCTCTACTGCGAGTCAGGCCGAATGTCCCGAATTGCCGGTCGCGCACTGCTGCAGGCGGGGTACTCGGACGTGTCTCACCTCGCTGGGGGACTCCAGGCGTGGCGACGAGCGGGCCTCGAGCTGAGCCTGCCATCCATGCGCATCACGTCGCCTGCCGCACGCACGATCAGCTCGACGTGATCGCGCTCCTGCAGTTCGATCCGATCGAGTATCTCGTCTTCGGGCCGTTGCGCGTCTCCCCGCACGGGATCGGCACGGCTGTGGGCTTCATCGCCGGCGCGCGTCTCCTGCTTCCCGCCACTAGGGCGCAGGGGATCGACGACGAGGTGGTCCATCGGATGCTCTACCGCGCGGTCGTCGGGGCTCTCGTCGGCGCCCGACTTGCGTATGCCCTGAACCACTGGTCGGACTACGCGGACGACCCTCTCTCGGTGTTGGCGGTCTGGGAGGGTGGGATCTCGTTGTTCGGCGGCATCGCAGGCGGGGTGCTCGCCGCGGTGCCGGTGATGCGGTCGGAGCGTCTCCGGTTCTGGTCGCTCATGGATGCTGCTGCTCCTGGCCTGGCCCTCGGCATCCTCATCGGTCGCATGGGCGACCTGGTGGTCGGCGATCACCTGGGCAAGCCGACCGACTTCTTCCTCGGCTTTCGGTGCACCGGTGCGAACAGTGCGTCGCCGTGCGTCGCTCCGCTCGGATCCGGCGTGCACCTGCCCGCGCTCTACGACCTCGTCAACGCCAGTGCGCTGCTCGGAGTCCTGCTGATCCTGCGCCGGCGGAAGCGGTGGGACGGGTTCCTGATCGTCTTCGCAGCAGCGTGGTACGGCGCGGGCCGATTCATCGTGGACTTCTCCCGCATCGACGACACCGTCGCCGCCGGGCTCTCCGGAAGCCAGCTCACCGCGCTGACGCTCGTCACCGTGGCAACCGCATGGCTTGTCTTCGCGAGGCGAACACCCCGGATCGACACAGCGCCGGGCCTCGTGGACTATCCACCTGAGGATCGACCATGAACATCACCACCTATCTTGTCTCCGGCATGACTTGCGCTCACTGCGCGATCGCCAACGTCGCCGTTGGGATCGCGCAGGACGATGCCAGAGACTGACGCGGAGACCTTGGTGCCGCCATGCCCGCGGGTCAGAGCCGGCAGGTCAGCCAGTGCCCCAATGATGGCGTCCTTGCCGGTGTGGTCGGCGAAGTCGATCGCGGCGGCGACCTTCGGCCCCATCGAGCCCGCGGCGAAGTCGAACTGTCGCAGATCGCTTGGACTCGATGAGGTGATGGCCCGCGCGTCGGGCGTTCCCCAGTCGAGGTATACGGCGTCGGTGTCTGTCGCGAGTACAAGCGCATCCGCGTGAAGGTCGCGGGCGAGCACTGCACTCGTCCGGTCCTTGTCGATCACCGCGTCGACGCCGACGAGGTTGCGCGTTCCGGGCTCGTACATGGTGGGGATCCCGCCGCCACCGGCGCAGATGACGACGCAACCCTGTCCGAGGAGCCACTCGATCGGTCTGAGCTCGAAGATGCGTTGGGGAAGTGGAGACGGTACGACTCGGCGCCACGCGTTGCCGTCTTGCTTGACGATCCAGCCGCGCGCGCTGGCCAGCTGGCGGGCGTCGGACTCGGAGTAGACAGGCCCCACGAACTTCGTCGGGTTGGCGAAGGCGGGGTCGGAAGGGCTGACCTCCGTCATCGTGAGGACCGTTGCCAGCGGCTTCTCGATGGGGAGGAGGTTCCCGAGCTCTTGCTCGATCAGGTAGCCGATCATCCCCTCTGTTTGCGCGCCGAGCACGTCGAAGGGATAGATGGCGTCGCCGTCCTCGTACGCGGCGGCTTGTAGCGCGAGGAGGCCAACTTGAGGGCCGTTGCCATGGGAGATCACGAGTTCGTGCTCGAGTGCGACCGGGGCTAGTGCGCGGCACGCCTCTTCGATGTTTCTGCGCTGGCTGGCGATCGTCATTGGCTGGCCGCGTTGGAGCAGAGCGTTCCCACCGAGGGCGACAACGATTCGCATGGGCGTCGTCACGCCTCGGAGAGGGTGGCGACCATGATCGCCTTGATGGTGTGCATCCGGTTCTCGGCTTGGTCGAACACGATGGAGTGCCGAGACTCGAACACCTCGTCGGTGACCTCGAGGCCGGTGAGCCCAGTGTGGGCGTAGAGCTGTTCGCCAAGGAGGGTGTTGCGGTCGTGCAACGCGGGGAGGCAGTGCATGAACTTGACGCTGTCGTTGCCGGTGGCGCGGATGACGCTCATGTTGACCTGGTACGGCTGGAGGAGAGCGACGCGTTCGTCCCAGATCTCCTTGGGTTCGCCCATCGACACCCAGACATCGGTGTACAGGAAGTCGACACCGTGGATGCCCTCATCGACATCTTCGGTGCGCGTGATGCGTGCTCCGGTGGTGGCGGCGAGCTTCTCGGCTGCATCGACGACCTCGTCGGGGTTCCACTGCTCCTTCGGAGCGACGATGCGAACGTCCATGCCCATCATCGATCCCATGACCAGCAGGGAGTTGGCCACGTTGTTGTGCGCGTCGCCGAGATAGGCGAACGAGACGTCGCTGTCGGGTTTGCGGGCGTGCTCGCGCATCGTGAGCGCGTCGCAGAGGGCCTGCGTGGGGTGCCACTCGTTGGTGAGGCCGTTCCAGACGGGTACGCCGGCCATCTCCGCGAGCTTCTCCACGGTCGTCTGATCGAACCCTCGGTACTCGATGCCGTCGTAGTACCGGCCGAGCACGCGGGCGGTGTCAGCGATTGATTCCTTGACGCCGATGTGGGAGCCATCGGGGCCGAGGTAGGTGACGCGGGCGCCTTGGTCCGACGCCGCGACCTCGAAGGCGCATCGAGTGCGGGTCGACGCCTTCTCGAAGATCAAGGCGATGTTCTTACCCTCCAGCCGTCGGCGTTCGCCGCCGCGGGTCTTGGCCGCCTTGAGCTCGGACGAGAGCACGAGAAGGAGCCGCCACTCCTCTGGGGTGAAGTCGAGCTCCTTGAGGAAGCTTCGGTTGTGCAGCTCGCGTGTCATCGTTCGTCCTCTCACGCGGGGCCGACCGGGTCGCGTTCGATCGGGCAGGTCATGCAGCGCGGGCCCCCGCGTCCTCGGCCGAGCTCGCCTCCGGCGACCGAGATGATCTCGATGCCCTGCTTGCGTAGGTAGGTGTTCGTGGTGGTGTTGCGCTCGTAGCCGAGGACCACACCTGGCGCGACGGCGAGGAAGTTGTTGCCGTCGTCCCACTGCTCGCGTTCGGCGCCTTTGATGTCTTGGGTGGCGGAAAGGACGCGCAGGTCGTCGACGTCGAGGGCCTTGCGGACGGCAGCCCACAGGTCATCGTTCTCCTCGACGAACAGGCCGTCGGGCGAGCTGTCGGGGGTGATCGTGAACGACTTCAGCTCGCGCGGCAGGTATGGATACACGACGAAGGCGTCCCGGTCGATCATCGTCATGGCGGTGTCGAGGTGCATGAAGGAGCGTGACCGGGGTAGCTCGACCACGATGACCGTGACGACCTGGCCGTCGCTACGGGCGAACCACTCTTGGGCGAGACGTTCGATGCCCTGCGGTGCGGTTCGTTCGCCCATGCCGACCATCACGGCACCGTTGCCGATGACCAGGACATCACCGCCCTCGACCGTGGCTGGCTCGTGCATCAGGTCGTCGTTGCCGTAGTAGAAGGCGAAGTCGTCCTTGGCGGCCGCGAACATCGGATGAAAGTTGTAGATCGCCCTCGAGTGGATGCTCTCCCGCTTGCGGGCGGTCTTGGCCATGGGGTGGACGGAGACACCGCGGTACACCCAGGCCGAGTTGTCGCGGGGGAACAGGTGGTTCGGAAGCGGCGTGAGGATGAAGTCATCGGGCTGCAGGTGTCGCCACAGCAGGCTGGCAGCGTGCGTCTCCGGGAGCTGCAGGTCGCGCTTGAGCAGCCCGCCGATGAGGTGTGAGGCGAGCTCATCCGAGTCGGCGGCGTCGGTGAGCTCTCGAACTGGTCCGACCAAAGTCGGGCCAACGGTGCGATCGTTGACGATCCGATCCAGCGTGAAGGCGCGTCCTTCGGGCACTGCGAGCGCCTCGGCGAGCAGCTCGCTGAAGTAGTGGACTAGAACGCCCTTGTCCCGCAGCTTCTGCGCGAACGCGTCGTGCTCCTCGCGTGCCCGCTGCGCCCACATGACGTCGTCGAACAGCAGACCGTCCACGTTGCTCGGCGTGAGCCTCGACAACTCGAGTCCGGGGCGGTGGACCATCACTTGGTGGAGGCGGCCGACCTCGGAGTCGACGTGGAAGTGGCTCGGGTGGTTCATGCCTCGCCTCCGTGACGCGTCACGCTCATCGCGGGCAGGTCGACCGGTGCATCAACGAGGCCGAGGCGCTCGCGACGAGCCTTGAGGAAGGCGTACATCGGGATGCCGACCATCAACAGCAGGACCGTCTGGTAGACGGCGAGATACCCGGCCGAGAAGGTCACCCACATCGAGAACAAGCCTCCGGTGATGGCGATGGCCAGGTCACGAGCCAAGGTCCAGCCCTGAACGCGGCGACGTCCCGACACCAGGAAGGCCAGCTGCGCACACGCCGAGATGAAGTAGGGGATAGCGACGGTCACTACGGACAAGCCAACGAGGTAGATGAACACATCGAGCCCGGTCGCGCTGCTGTAGCTCCAGCCCATGAGCAACGAAGCGATGACCGTCGACACGACGATGCCGAACCAGGGGGCTCCCGCTCGGTTCTCTCTGGTGAAGTGGTGCAGGAACAGGCCGTCCGTGGCGGCCGCCCGCGGCATCTCTGCGGTCACAAGGGTCCATCCGTTCAGCGCGCCGATCCCGGAGATCACCGCGGTGAGCGCGACGAGCTTGCCCAGCCATCCAGCAGAGCCGAACATCGTCTCGAAGGCCGCGACGAACGGTGCGCCGTCGTCGACCAGTTGCTGGTGGGGCACGAGGCCCATGACAACGGCAGTCACCGCGACGTACAGCAACGCTGCGGCCGCGGTTCCGATCACCGAGGCGCGCGCAACGTTGCGGCGCGGCTCACGGACGCGCCCAGCGGCGATGGACGCGCACTCGACGCCGATGAATGAGAACAGCGC
>JBQTHC010000170.1:0-7282 GCA_052390255.1 Microthrixaceae bacterium | reverse complement strand
GACGACCCGAACGAGACGACTCAAGAACGCGGAGGGGGCTTGCGACTGTCAGCTGTAGCGGGTGACGTAGCCGCGGCGCCGGAACGCGGCCAGCATGCGCGTGACGAACGCGATCGACGCCGCGAGCAGCACGACCGCGCCCGTGCCGGCGATGGCGAGGTCGGTCCACGGGATCCCTTGGCCGTCGAGCAGCGACCGCATCGCGTTGAACACGTGGGTGGTGGGCAGGTTCCGCGCGACCGGCTGCAGCGCGCCCGGGAGCGCGTCGACGGGGTTGAACACGCCGGAGATCGCGAGCAAGAGGAACGTGCTGGCCCACACGAGGATCTCGGCGCTCTGGCCGTAGCGGAGCAGCAGGCCGACCATGAGCAACGCCGACGCCCAGCCGAGCAGGACGAGGATCGCTGCGATCGGAACGAGACCCCAACCCACCTCGCCCAACCCGAACCCGTAGAAGGTGAAGGCGGCGACGCTGACCGTGACGATCGCGGCGGCGAGCTTGGCGAGCCCATAGACCGCGAGCCCGAGCACGTACTCGATCTCGCGCAGCGGCGTCGTCATCATGTTCAGGAGGTTCCGCGTCCACGTCTCCTCCATGAACCCGGTCGACAGCGCGATCTGGGTCTGGAACAGGAACGCGAACAGCATGATCCCCGCCAACAGGTACGGCGCGCTCGCCCGGCTCGCATCGTTCTCCTGTGCGACGAAGGCACCGAGCGAGCCCCACAGCAGCACGTCGACCATCGGGAACACCGCGATCTCGAACCAGCGATGCGGGCTCCGCCAGAGCACGTAGCCGTGCCGGCGCACGACCGTGCGCACCCGCAACCACGAGAACGGAGCCGCGGAGCTGTCGACGCTGATCTCTGGCGCGGTCACGATCGCACCTCCCCATCCGGCAGCGATCCGAGCTCATCGAGCTGGTCTTCGGCGACGACCGTGCCAGCAAGGTGCAGGAAGACACCCTCGAGGTCACCGTGCCCGAACGCGTCCGCGACCTCGGCCGGGGAGCCGTCGGCCACGACTCGTCCGCCCGCGAGGAACACGACGCGCTCACACAGGCGTTGCACCTCGAGCATGTTGTGACTGGTGACGAGCAGCGCGGTGCCGTCGTTCGCCGCGACGTCGAGCAGGCCAGCGCGCACGCGGAACGCGACGTCGGGGTCGAGGCTCGCGGTGGGCTCGTCGAGCACGAGGAGCGAAGGGCGGTGCAGCACCGCCTTCACGATGCCGATCAGCGTGCGCTGGCCCGACGAAAGCTCCATGCACATGCGATCCGCGAGGTGCGACACCCCGAAGCGACCGAGGCCGGCTTCCACGGCTGCGTCACCGAGACGTCGTGGCATCCCGTAGAACCCCGCGAACAACGACAGCGCCTCGCGGACCCGCAGGCGATCCGGCAGCGGCAGGTAGCCGGCGACGAAGCCGAACTCGCTCATCGCCCTGGACCGTCCCTGCGGCAGCGCGTGGCCTGCCACGGAGATCGATCCGCGGTCGGGGGTGATCGCTCCGAGGAGCATGAGCAGCGTGGTCGTCTTCCCCGCGCCGTTGGGACCGAGCAGCGCCACCCGCTCCCCGGCGTCGATCGACAGGTCGACGCCGTCCACGGCGCGGACGTTCGCGAAGGACTTCTCGAGTCCACGGGCCTCCAGCACGTTCACCATGGTCAGCGGAGTCTGACGGCCCGATCCGTCGGACGCCCGCCGGTTTCCCCGACCGTCGGGCGGCGCGCTACGTTGGACTGGTTCCGCTGGGGGGCGAACGTGGAGTCGATACCGACCGGATCTCCGGCTTCGGCGGCTCGACAGCCCTGTGGTGGCGGACCAAGCGGTCGAAGCGATCCGTCAACGCGGGCGCTGCCGCACGACTCCCGCCGACCGGCACCATTCCCCGACACCCTGAGGTAGGCACCACCATGAGCGTGGACTCCACCGCCCTCGAGCAGTCCGCTCTCGAGCGCAAGGATCGCGACGAGCTGCTCACGATCGCACAAGCCCTCGGTGGGAGCCCGCCGTCGCGGGCCAAGAAGGCCGACATCATCACGCTGATCCTCCAGCTCACCGGCGTGCCGGCATCCGATGGTGCGACCGCAGCGGCGGAGCCCGCCAAGAAGGCCCCCCGCGCCCGCAAGGCGTCCTCCGCGGCGCCTCCGTCCGGCGCTGATCGGCCCGACGACGAGCCGCCTGCCGAGTGGGAGCTCGAGGCCGCGGAGGCGCCTTCGGGCGACGCACCCGCTCCTGCGGACGGCATCGGCCAGTCCGAGCGCGGCGGCGGCGACGCGCCTCGCGACGGTCAGAACGGCGACCAGGGACGCCAGGGTCGCCCAGCGCCGACGGGACCAACCAGCGACGGTGCGCCCCAGGACGACGATGGCGACGGCGAAGGCGGCAACCGCCGTCGGCGGCGCCGCGGCCGCAACCGGGATCGTGTCGGTGAGGGATCGGGGCAGGGCCAGGGTGCACCGGGCGGCCCCGAGGAGTTCACCGGCGAGCCGATCGAGGTCGAGGGGTACCTCGATCTCCGGGACGAGGGCTACGGCTTCCTGCGCGTCAAGGGATACCTCCCGTCGCCGCAGGACGTCTACATCTCCGTCAAGCAAGCGCGGCAGTTCGGGCTCCGCAAGGGAGACCACCTCCGCGGCGCGAGCCGGCCGGCGCTGCGCAACGAGAAGAACCCGGCGCTGCTGCGCATCGACGCCGTGAACGGTGACGACCCCGACAAGGCGCGCTCGCGCCGTCGCTTCGAGTCGCTCACGCCGCTGTTCCCCGACGAGAAGCTCGTGATGGAGCTCGACAGCGACCCGTCGAACGTCACCGCTCGGATCATCGACCTGATCTCACCGATCGGGAAGGGCCAGCGCGGGTTGATCGTGTCGCCGCCCAAGGCCGGCAAGACCACGATCATGAAGCAGATCGCCCGCTCGATCGAGGTGAACAACCCCGACGTGCACCTCTTCGTCCTGCTCGTCGACGAGCGCCCGGAAGAGGTGACCGACATGCAGCGCTGGCTGAAGGGCGAGCGTTCCACCGTGGTCGCGTCAACCTTCGATCGGCCCTCCGACGAGCACGCACACGTCGCCGAGCTCACGATCGAGCGAGCGAAGCGGCTCGTCGAGGACGGCCACGACGTCGTGATCATCCTCGACGGCATCACGCGGCTGTCTCGTGCCTACAACCTCGCCGCTCCGGCAACCGGGCGAGTGATGTCGGGCGGCATCGACACCGGCGCGCTGTACCCGCCGAAGAAGTTCTTCGGGGCTGCGCGCAACGTCGAGGAAGGAGGCAGCCTCACGATCCTCGCGACGGCGCTCGTGGAGACCGGCAGCCGGATGGACGAGGTGATCTTCGAGGAGTTCAAGGGCACCGGGAACATGGAGCTGCGCCTCGATCGTCGCCTCGCCGAGCGCCGGATCTACCCGGCCATCGACGTCGACGCCTCCTCCACCCGGCACGAGGAGCTCCTGTTCCAGGGGCTGCAGCTCCAGAACGTGTGGAAGCTCCGGCGAGTCCTGTCGGCGATGGCGAGCGAGGGCGGCGGGGCGACCGGCCTCGAGCTGCTCATCGACCGGATGAAGTCCTTCCGGTCCAACAAGGAGTTCCTCGCGGAGATCGGCAAGGCGCCGGGCACCTGAGGCCGCGCCGCCAGGTAGCGAAGGCCGCCAGGCGCCCGGTAACCTCACCCAGCCCCCACGAAGCCCGGAGATCGCCATGCGCGCCGACATCCACCCGAACTACGTAGAAGCCAGCGTTCGCTGCTCGTGTGGCAACACGTTCACGACCCGTTCCACGAAGGCGGAGCTGCACTCCGAGCTGTGCAACGAGTGCCACCCCTTCTACACGGGCAAGCAGAAGCTGGTCGACACCGGTGGCCGGATCGACCGCTTCGAGCGCCGGTACGGCAAGCGTCGCAAGGGGTAGGCGATGCCGAAGCGGAGCTTCGGCATCGAGCTTGGCATGAGGCCGCCGTTGGCGGACGCTGCCACCTGCCTCGCTGACTCATGACGGCTTCTCGTGCTTCCTTGCTGGCGGCGAAGCTTCGCGCGTTGGTGGGAGCGCAGTTCGGGGCGGCCGAACGGACCGAAGCCGAGTTCCCGGGTGGCGCGGGACTCCTCGCAGGCGAGCTGGCATGGGTGCTGATCGATGCCGACCCGCTGAAGTCGTTCGGCCCCGCGCTCGTCTGGTCCGCCCGGCATGGCGCATCTGAGGTGCACCTCCTGGTCGAGGCTGGAGCGGAGGTGCTGGCGCGTCGTGCGGCCTGCTTCGTGCAGCCGGCCTCGGTCTGGCAGATCGAGGGGACGGCGATCGCGCCGGCGGCGCCGGCGCCGCCCGCGACGACGACCGCGGCCCCGTCGGCGCCGGAGCTCGCCGAGCTTCTCGTCGACGCCGATCTCGAGGTGATCGTCGAGGAGGGCATCGTGCGAGGCGAGGTGAACGGGCTGGAGGTTGCGCGCATCGTCCACGGCACCACCTCGACCGGCGTCCCGATCGACGAACCGCTGCTGGAGGTGGGGGTCGGGCACGCCGACCGTGAGCTCACCGCGATGCTGCACGGCTCCCTCGCGCCGGTCGATCAGCTCGCGCGGGTCGCCGAGATCGTGCGGGCGCATCGCCGGCCGGGAGCCGAGCGGCACCCGCTGAACCAGCTCGCACCCGAGCGGTGGCTCCGAGCGCAGCTCGTGGCTGAGCCTGCCCCGCTGGGCCTCACCCGCCTCTGGCCGATCGCCCCCGCGGTGCCGCGCGCGAACCTGCGCGACACCGCCGTGGCCATGGCCCAGGGTGAGACGGCCAGCGGCGAGGTCGTCGTCGTGGCGTGCTCGGTGGGAGTCGACCTCGACCTCGTGCCCGCGGCGGCGGACGCCCGACTCAGCGCAGCCCCGGGCGCCGATCTGATGCTCGTGGTGCCTGAGCGTGACGCCCACCCGGTGACCCGCCAGCTGGCTGAACGGCTCGTCCGGCCCGCCGAGGTGGTGACGGTGCGCGACGACTGGCGCTCCTGACCGCATCTGTGGGCGTCACGGCACGGCATGCGTGTCTGTGCGCCCACAGATGCCGGAAGCCCGTAGCCTCAACCCGTGCTGGATCGCCTCCGAGACCTCGAGCGGGAGTTCGACGAGGTCGAAGCGCGCCTCGCCGACCCGCAGCTCATCGCCGATCAGCCCAGGTACCAGGAGGTCGCGCGCCGGTACCGCGAGCTCGAGGCGATCGTGGTCCCGGCACGCGAGCTGCGGCAGCGCACACAGGACCTCGACACGGCCAAGGAGATGCTGAGCGATCTCGACGGTGACGACCGGGAGACGATGCGGCTCGAGGTGAGCGAGGCCGAGGCGGACATCGAGCGGCTCGAGGCGCAGCTGAAGGTGCTGCTGCTCCCGCGCGATCCCAACGACGGCAAGAACGTCATCGTGGAGATCCGCGGCGCGGAGGGCGGTGAGGAGGCCAACCTCTTCGCCCGCGACCTCTTCGAGATGTACCAGGGCTACGCCCCTCGGATGGGATGGAAGCTCGAGGTCCTCGGGTCCGAGCCGTCCGAGATGGGCGGCTACAACGACATCACCTTCCTGCTGAAGGGGGAGGGCGTGTGGTCGCGGATGAAGCACGAAGGGGGACCGCACCGGGTGCAGCGCGTGCCGGTCACCGAGAGCCAGGGACGCATCCACACGTCGTCGGCCACGGTCACCGTGCTGCCCGAGGCGGAAGAGGTCGAGGTGGCCATCGACGACAAGGACCTCAAGGTCGACGTGTACCGCTCCTCCGGCCCCGGCGGCCAGAGCGTCAACACCACCGACTCCGCGGTGCGCATCACCCACCTCCCGACGGGGATCGTCGTGTCGATGCAGGACGAGAAGAGCCAGATCCAGAACCGCGCCAAGGCGCTGCAGGTGCTGCGCGCGCGGCTGCTCAAGTCGGAGCAAGATCGGCAAGCTGCCGAGCTCTCCGCGGAGCGCAAGGGTCAGGTCGGCGGCGGCGGCCGTTCCGAGAAGATCCGCACCTACAACTTCAAGGAGAACCGCGTCACCGACCATCGAATCGGGCTCACGCTGTACAAGCTCGAGAAGGTGCTCGCCGGCGAGCTCGACGAGGTCGTCGACGCGCTGGTGGCCGACGAGCAGACGCGGCGGCTCAGCGAGACCGCGTGAGCGAGGGCAGCGAGAGCTGGATCGCGCAGCTCGCAGACGCCGGCGTCGACGGTGCCGCGCAGGAGGTTCGCTGGATCATCGAACAGGCCACTGGTCGCGCCTCGGCCGAGCAGACCTCCGCGCTCGCCAACGTGATGACCGATCGGCAGCTGCGCCTCATCGAGCAGCTCGTGGCGCGTCGGGCAGCGGGGGAGCCCCTCCAGTACGTGCTGGGCCACTGGGGGTTCCGGACGCTCGACCTGCTCGTCGACCGTCGTGTGCTCATCCCGCGCCCGGAGACCGAGGTGGTGGCCGGCCTCGCGCTCGACGCGCTGCCGTGCGATCGCCCCGCGACCGCTGTCGATCTCGGAACCGGCTCCGGCGCGATCGCCCTGTCGCTGGCGGCCGAGCGCTGGCCGAACGTCGAGGTGTGGGCCACCGACGCATCGAGCGACGCGCTCGCGGTGGCTCGCGCCAACCTCGCGGGGCTCGGCCGTCGCGCCGGGGCTGTCCGCCTGGTCGAGGGGAGCTGGTTCGGTGCGCTGCCCGATGACCTCCGCGGCCGCGTCGACCTGATCGTGTCCAACCCGCCCTATGTCGCCGACGGTGATCCGCTCCCGGCCTCGGTCGCCGACTGGGAGCCGTCCGCTGCGCTGCGCGCCGGGCCTGACGGCCTTGACGACCTGCGACAGATCATCGGTGGCGCGCCGGTGTGGCTCGCGCCGCGTGGCTGTCTCGTGACCGAGATCGGCGAGACACAGGGTGCGGCCGTGCTCGACCTTGCCGCCACGGCAGGCTTTTGCTCGCGACGGATCGAGCAGGACCTCGCCGGCCGAGACCGTGCGCTCGTGGCCGAGCGAGCGTAGGCCCACCGTGGAGGCTCCCCCGACCGTGTCCGCCGCGGAGCTCGACGAGGTGCTCCCGCTCCTGCTGGCTGCGCTCGTCGCGGACGGTGTCGTCTTGCTGCCGACCGACACCGTGTACGGGCTCGCCGCACTGCCCACCTCGCATGCCGCGATCGATGCCTTGTTCGCACTGAAGGGGCGTGGTCACGACGTTCCGCTCGCCGTGCTGTGCGCGGACCTCGACCAAGCCCTCGGTCTGGTCGATCCAGCGCTGGCGCCGGTCGTGTCCGCGCTCGCGGAGCGGTGGTGGCCCGGGCCGCTC
>JBQTHC010000169.1:0-53107 GCA_052390255.1 Microthrixaceae bacterium | reverse complement strand
CCCCAGCGACTCGCCTTGCGGGCCCACCACCAGATCGGGGCACCGGGCGCCCGCGCGTCGTCGCTGTTGGCCCACACGAGGAAGTGGAGGCGGTCGAGCCAGAGCTCGGCCGCGGCACCGAGCCTCCACAGGGCCTCGGTGGACGCGCCGGGATCTCGGAAGCGCGCACCGTCGACCGCGAGCTCGATGACGATCGGTGTGCGCGCGCCCCACGCGCGGTGCAGGAGGGGCACGACGAGCGCCGGCTCCACGAGTGCCTTCTCGTCGACGACGACCCGATCGAGGCCCTTCCACTGCGGCGGTGCTGCCGCGCCGGCGCCGACGATGACGGCGCGCCCGAGCTCGGGCGGGGCGGGAGGGACCATCGGGTCAGGGTACGCACGGGCTGCGACAGTCGATACCGTCGCGAGCTCGTGGACGTTACGCCGCAATGGCTCGACGAGCTCCCTCGCGAACCGGGCCCGCCGTGGCTCTCGATGGGCACGCACGGCCTGGATCCGGGGTTGTGGCTCTTGCGCGACGGCGACCGCGAGCGCGACCTCGCCATGAAGGCGCGCCTGCTCGCGGAGCGGCACGGCGAGGTGTTCGCGACACTCGACTCCCCGAGCGTCGACCGCGCCTCGCGCGAGGTGCTGGACCTCGTGGTCGATGCGGTGGGCGACGAACCGGACCCCCGTCTGCACCCGCTCGACGCAGCGGGACGGCTCGTGCAGGAGGACCTTTGCCTTCTCGTGCTTCGGGACGGTCACCCGCACCTCGATGCAGCGTCGCTGTGCTTCCCGTCGTACTGGCGCCTCGCCGACAAGCTCGGCCAGCCCCTTGCGGCAGTCCACGGCCCGGTCGCCCACTACGCGGACGAGCTCGCGGCGCGCGTCGACCGCTTCCTGCACCGGATCCTGCCCGAGCGACCTGTGTGGCGGCGCAACTGGAGCATCCACGACGACCCGAGCTACTTCCTGCCCGCGCCCACCCCGCCTCGCGCGGTCAGTCCGCCCGAGGGCCTCTGGCTGCGCAGCGAGCGCCAGACGCTGTGCCGCCTGCGAAGCGCCGACGCGATCGTCTTCACGATCCGCACCCAGCAGGTGCCGCTTCGAGTGCTCGGCGCGCGCCCCGCGATCGCTCGGGACCTCGCTGCCGCCATCGCAGCCTGGTCCCCTGCCCTCGCCGCGTACAAGGGCACGCACGGCGCGCTCGCCGCGCAGCGGTGGCTTGCGAGTCGGTGAACAGGGGCGCCTCCCCCACCGGGACACACGGAGGAGCCGTAGCCTGAGAGGCATGTTCGGACGCAACAAGAGCCAGATGGTCGACGCCGCGGACGCACTCCCGGGGCGCAGCGAGGCGATGCCGATCCCGGGCGCGCACCACGTGAACGGCCGAACGCTCGGCCCGGACTTCCCCGAGGGCATCCGCACGGCCGTGTTCGGCATGGGCTGCTTCTGGGGGGCCGAGCGCAAGTTCTGGGAGCTGCCCGGCGTGTTCTCCACTGCGGTGGGCTACGCCGGGGGCCACACCCCCAACCCCACCTACGAGGAGACCTGCAGCGGCCGCACCGGCCACACCGAGGTGGTGCTGGTCGCGTACGACCCGAGCGCGGTCACCTACGAGGAGCTCCTCACGACGTTCTGGGAGAACCACGATCCGACCCAGGGCATGCGCCAGGGGAACGACCACGGCACGCAGTACCGCTCAGCGATCTACACAGCCGACGTCGATCAGGAGAAGGCCGCTGAGTCGAGCCGCATCGCGTACCAGGCACGACTGCGAGACGCCGGCTACGGCGAGATCACCACGGAGATCCGCCCGAGCGCCGACGCCCCGTTCTTCTACGCCGAGGGCTACCACCAGCAATACCTCTCGAAGAACCCCGGCGGCTACTGCGGCATCGGCGGCACCGGCGTCTCGTGCCCCATCGGCCTCGTCGGATGAGCACGAAGTAGGGTCACACGACCTGCCACTTCCTGCCCGAGGGGACTGCCGATGGACTCGCTGCGCACGCCGGACGACAGATTCGCGGACCTGCCGGGGTACCCGTTCGCGCCGCACTACGTCGACATCCCCGACGGTGATGGCGGGACGCTGCGCGTCCACCACATCGATGAGGGCAGCCCCGACGCGCCCGTGGTGCTCCTCCTCCACGGCGAGCCGTCGTGGAGCTACCTGTACCGGCACATGATCCCGCTGCTCATCGACGCGGGCCTTCGCGCCGTGGCACCCGACCTCGTGGGCTTCGGCAAGTCCGACAAGCCAGCGCACCGCACCGACTACACGTACGCACGGCACGTGCAGTGGCTCACCTCGCACGTGATCGACGCGCTCGACCTGCGCGACATCACGCTCGTGTGCCAGGACTGGGGCGGCCTCCTCGGGCTGCGCCTCGTCGCCGCGCACCCTGACCGGTTCGCAGCCGTGGTCGCGGCCAACACCTTCCTGCCGACGGGCGACGGCACGCCGAGCGACGCGTTCCTGGCGTGGCAGCGCTTCTCGCAGGAGGTGCCCGAGATGCCGATCGGGCTCATCGTGAACGGCGGCTGCACGACCGATCTCGCTGCAGAGGTGGTTGCCGCGTACGACGCGCCGTTCCCCGACGAGACCTACAAGGAGGGAGCGCGCCAGTTCCCACTGCTCGTGCCCACCTCGCCCGAGGACCCGGAGGCGCCGGCGAACCGCGCCGCCTGGGAGGTGCTTGCCGCCTTCGACCGTCCGTTCGTGTGCGCCTTCAGCGACAAGGACCCGGTGACCGCGGGCAACGAGCGGCACCTCATCAGCCGAGTCGCGGGAGCAGCCGGGCAGCCGCACATCACGATCAGCGGCGGCGGGCACTTCCTCCAGGAGGACCGCGGACCCGAGCTCGCGCAGGTGGTCATCGACCTCATCGCCGCTCGCTGAGCGCCGCGCGAGGGCCTCGGGCGACTCGAACGAGCTCGGGTTCGTTCGTCGGGAGCCGCAGCACGAAGCACGCACCCTTGGGCTCGTTGGGCTCGTACCACGCATCGCCACCGTGCATCTGTGCGAGCCCGCGCACGATCGCGAGGCCGAGCCCCGTCCCGATCGTCTCAGGGTCGGCGCGCCTGCGGTCGGTGGTGAACCGATCGAAGAGCCGCGGCACGAACACGGGGTCGACGCCGTCGCCCTGGTCGCAGACCCGGATCGTCGCCCACGTGGCGTCGCCCGCCACGGACGCGACAACCGGCGGACGTCCGTAGCGGATCGCGTTCTGGAACAAGTTGGTCAACATCTGCGCGAGGCGGACGGGATCTGCGAACGCAACGGCCGATCCGGTGACGCGGATCTGGATCGACTCCCCCGCGCCCGCATCGGTGGCGCTCTGCCGAACTGCCGCCCCGAGGTCGATGACACGCGGGTCGAAGCTCACGGACCCGCCGTCGAGCACTGCGATCGACAGAAGATCTTGCACGAGCGCCTCGAGGCGTTGACCCTGTCGCTTGATCGCAACGAGGTACTCGTCGCGCTTGTGCGGCGGCACCGCAACTCCCTCCAGGGTGAGCAGGTCCGCGAACCCGATGATCGTCGTGATCGGCGATCGCATGTCGTGCGTCGCCGTGGACAGGAAGCGATCCTTCATCAACACGGCCTGCTCGAGCTGGCGGTTGAGCTCGGTGACCTCGGTCAGGTGGTCGGCAGCCGCGCGCTGTGCCGCCCGCTCCGCTGACACGTCCGCGACGGCGGTGACCACTCCCGTCAG
The DNA here is from genome assembly GCA_052390255.1 of Microthrixaceae bacterium. Classification (GTDB taxonomy): domain Bacteria; phylum Actinomycetota; class Acidimicrobiia; order Acidimicrobiales; family VFJN01; genus VFJN01. The sequence continues at coordinate 49,404 of JBQTHC010000169.1, read as the reverse complement.
CTCACCAGCGGCGTCGAAGACCGGCTGGGTGGTCACCCGCATCGTGACGGCACGTCCACCCTTGACGCGCCAGACGAGGATCTTGCCGACGACGGGCTGGCCGGTGTCCATGGTCGTGCGGATCGGCCGTTCGCTGACGGGGAGCACCTCGCCGCTCTCGCGGTAGCTCACCCACTCGCCCGAGCGGTACATCCGGCTCAGCTCCTCGGGTTCGAAGCCCAACAGGTCTCGCCCCGCCCGGTTGACGAACAGCACCTCCGCGTCGAGCGACGACAGCACCACCCCCTGCTCGAGTGCCTCCAGGCACGCCTGCCCGATCGCGGCCTGCCTCTCGAACGAGGCGGTCCGCTCGCGAACCTGCTCCTCGAGGCGCTGGTTCGTGCTTGCCAGCGCCGCCATCGCGTCGCTGCGGGCCGCCTCGATCTCCGCGACGGAGCGAACTGCCCACCACAGCACAAGACCGCCGATGGCGCCGGCCGCGGTGGCCATGATCGCCAGCGCGAACTCCGCGCTGTAGGAACCGGCACGCATCCAGCGGAGGTCGAGCCAGCCGAACAGCAGCGGCAGGACCACCACAGCCGGCACCACGTAGTGCACGAGCAGCGCCGCCGTGGTGCCCCGCTGCCGCGCCAGCCCGAGCAACCCGCGGTCCGGGGTCGACCACAGGAGGCCGATGCCCAGGAGGTTGAGGCCGACGGCCGTGTTCAACGCCATCGTCGTGTAGGGCCCGGCCCCGTGCATCGAGCGGACGCCGTAGAGGTAGCCGGCGATCGCGACCCCCGACAGCAGCGTCACGATCGCGGCGAACAGGTGCGACTGGCGGCGGCGCCCGCGCCACCGGAGCAGCACCGCTCCAGCGGCAGCGAGGAGGCACACCGCGGTCAGCGGCGCCATCCGCCCCGGGTGCGCGATCGGCTCGGCGCGAACGGCACGCGTGAACAGCACGGTGTCGAACCCCGATGGCGTCGACAGGACGTACTCACCGAGCGTCACGAGCCCGATCAACCCCGCCAGCGCCGCCAGAGCCACAGCGATGCCAGGCGGCGGGCGGTCCACTCGCCGACCAAGCGCCACGGAAGCGCCGAGCGCGGCCAGCGCGACCGCCGTGATCGGCTTCATGGTCTCGAGTCCGGACCCGACGGAGCGGAGCGTGTCGGAGTCGAACGACCAGCCGACCAGCACTGCGATGGCCGCCGCGAAGGTGACCCAGCCGAACAGCCCCGGCACGGATCGAAGGAGACCCCGGAGCGCCAGGGTCGAGGTGGACGTGGACACGCGCACAGTGTTCCGCGACGGCGTTGCCGGGGTCGGGACCGTCTCGGCATCCCACCCTCGCCGCGGCCGGGACCGTACCGTCATGCTGCACCCCAACGACGCAGATGCAAGGAACCGGACCCGTGGGCGACCTCCTGGTGATCGATGACGAGCCAGATGTGGCGCTGCTGCTCAAGGCCTCGCTGGAAGCGTTCGGACACGACGTGGCGATCGGGCACACGGCGGGCGAGGCGATCGATCTCACCCAGAGCCGCGATTGCGACCTGCTGCTGATCGACCTCGGTCTCCCCGACGCTGACGGCAAGGACGCCGTGCGCGCTGTGCGCGCCGCGGGCGCCATTCCGATCATCGTCGTCACCTCCCGCCACGCGATCCACGAGCGCGTGGCCGCGCTCGACGCCGGCGCCGACGACTACATCCTCAAGCCGTTCTCCGTGGACGAGCTCGCCGCGCGGGTGCGCGCGCAGCTGCGTCGAGCGCACACGCGCCCGGAGTCAGCGCAGGTGCTCTCCTTCGAAGAGGTCGAGATCGACGTCGCCGGACGCCGCGTGATGCGCGCTGGCGAGCGCATCCACTTCACGCCCACAGAGCTGCAGATGCTCGTCCTGCTCGCACGTCGAGCCAACCAGCTGGTGACCCACAACGAGCTCTACCGCGAGGTCTGGCCAGACGGCTCGGCCGAGTCCGGACACTACGTGCGCGTGTACATCCAACAGATCCGCAGCAAGCTCGGGGACGACGCGACCAACCCGACGTTCATCGCGACCGAGCTCTCCCACGGGTATCGGTGGCTCCCGGTGCCGTTCGTTCGGGCGGATCCGTCCTCCTGATGCCTTCCTGACGCAACTGCGCCCCCAAACGGCCGACATCTCTCCTGCACAAACCACGAAGAGGAGAGAGTCGCCATGCACACCTTTGGTATCCCCGATCGGGCCACACCGCTGTCGCCGCCGAGCTGGCGGGCGATCGCCGGAGTGGCAGCGATCGCCGGCGCCCTCGGATTGGGCACATTCGCGTTCACCGCATCGAACACCGTCCCTGACACCAAGGCCGGCGACGGCACCGGCACGGTCAGCGGCTACGTGGTCAGCAGCGTCCACTACGGCCTGAACGCCACCGACCCGACGAAGGCCGACAGCGTCACGTTCACGCTCGACTCCACACCGGTGTCCGGCTCGACGATCAAGACCAAGGTCGGCGGCAGCTGGTACTCCTGCACGAACCTGGCGGCGGCCGTCACCTGCGCGACCACGAGCCCACAGGCCACGGTGCAACCCATCACGACCCTGCAGGTCGTCGTCGCCGACTAGGCGTCGTCTCTCGGTGGGATCGGGCGGAGGGCCCGTCCCACCGAGCACGGGCGATGCGCAGGAGGAAGCCATGCGAAGCAACACGAGTCGATGGGTCTGGGCGTTGGGTCTCACCGCCGCGCTCACGGCCGTGACGCACGCGTCCACCGCGTCCAACTCCGTGGACGCATCCCAGGCCGGAGATGGATCCGGCGCGATCAGCGGGTACGTCCTGAGCAGCATCCGCTACAACCTGAACGCGTCGAACCCGAGCAACATCGACTCGGTGACCTTCACGCTCGACGCGACGCCGCCGGCGGGCTCGACCCTGAAGGCGCAGCTCGCGTCCAGCGGCACGTGGTACACGTGCACCAACGTCGCGACGGCCGTGACGTGCGCCGTGACGAGCCCTCAGGCGACCGTCGCAGCGGCCAGCAACCTCCGTGTGGTGATCGCGCAGTAGCGCGGGCGTCCATGGCCGCGACCGTTCCTGCCCATGGCGAGGGTGAGCGGAGCTCGCGTTCGCGCGCGCTGGCCATCGGCTTCGTCGGCCTCGTCGTGCTCGGTTGGGTGCTGCTCGCGCCCCGCGCTCTCGGCGGCTCGTCGCTCTACGTCACCACCTATGGCAGCAGCATGGAGCCCGCGCTGCACCGCGGCGACCTCGCTGTGGTGCGACCGCAGCAGACCTATCGAGTGGGCGACATCGTCGCCTACCGCAGCGCGCAGCTGAAGACCATCGTGCTGCACCGGATCGTCGATCGCGACGGGGCGCGCTTCGTCTTCAAGGGCGACAACAACAGCTGGACCGACGTGGAGCGCCCCACGGCGGACGCGCTCATCGGCAAGATGACGATGCGTCTGCCGGGTCTCGGCAACCACCTCCGGCGAGCCGCATCGCCGCCAGTGGTGGCCACCCTCGGCGCGGTCGCGTTCTTCCCGCTCACCAGGCGCGACGGGCGCCGCCGCTCTCGACCACGACCCCCACGGCATGCCCTTCGTCGCCACCGGTCGCGTCCACCCGTGGCGTGGGCGCAGGTCGAGGGGCGAGTGCTCGTCGCCACCGCGGTCGCGGTCGGCGCGCTCCTTGTGGCCTTCACGAGGCCCGAGGCGACTCGCGTGATGCGCGACCTGCCCTTCGACGATCGCGGCGAGTTCACCTACAGCGGCGCGGCCCCGTCGGGAAGCGCCGTCTACCAGAGACCACAGGTGACCTCACCGCAGCCCGTCTTCTTGAACCTCGTCGATCGCCTCGACCTCGGGTTCACCTACGAAGCCCGCTCTGAGTCGCCGATCGACGCCAGCGGTGACATCTCGCTCACGGCGACCGTGCGCGACGCCGGTGGTTGGTCGTACCCGATCGAGCTGGCACCGACGAGCCGCTTCGACCGCGGGCGCGGGCGCATCCGTGGAACCCTCGACCTTGCTGCGCTGCGAAGCACCCTCGAGGCCGTGCAGTCCGCCACCGGCGTCTCGCGCGACCAGTACACCCTCGTCGTGCAGGCAACGGTCTCCCGCACGGTGCAGCGGAACGCGGTGGCCACCTCCGGCAGGTTCGACGCGACCATCGAGTTCGGCCTCGACGACCTGGAGATGCACCTCACCACACCTGGGGCCGATGCGCTCTCGCCCCGCTCGGGTGGGCTGCTGAGCGTCCCGACCGTGCGCGCCAACCAGATCGACCTGCTCGGCCGCTCGCTGTCGATCGCCGCCGCACGCTCGCTCGCGATGGCGCTCGCGGTGATCGCCGCTTCGATGTGGTTGCACTGGTTCCGGCGCGCGGCGCGCGCAGAGCGGGACCCGCGAGTGGCGACGTGATGTGCCGCATCCGGTGGTGGCCGCTCGCACTGATCGCGACCGTCGTACTCGTGGTGCAGGGTGGCGTGACTGGGGCGAACGTCGTCTCACCAACGAAGGCCGGCGAGTCCACGAGGGCGATCACGCCGAACGATCTGAAGCCCACGCAGTGCGCCACGCCGAACCTCGTCGCGAAGGTCAGTGGCTCGGGCGTGTTCAGCGGCACCTCGTCGGCGGAGCTGCTGACGGGAAGCGCTGCCATCGACACGATCACGGCGGGAGGTGGCCCGGACTGCGTGATGGGCGGCGCCGGCAACGACAGCCTGAACGGAGGCAACGGCACCGACGTCTGCATCGGCGGCGCGGGAACCGACGTCTTCACGAGCTGTGAGACGCAGATCCAGTGACGTAATCGACACCACAGGCCGACGGGGTCGACGGTCAGCTCGGGTGAGCACCGAGTGGGCGAATCGGGCGGTGTGTCCGGTCATCGACCGGTCGCTGCCTTCCGGTTCCTCTTGCCTGCGCCGAATGCGGTGAACCGGCCCTTGAGGCGTCGCCGACCAGCCGGTAAACGGGTGAGGACAGCGATCAACGATGCCTCGGGGGACTCGCACAAGTGATTCGCATGACGCGTTCGCGAACGGTCGCAGTCCTGCTCGTCTTCACCTTCGTCATCGGTGCGTGTGAAGCGCTGACCTACCTGCCCGGCACGCCGCGACCCTCGTGGTGCGATCCGAGCGACACCGTCGTGAACGACGGGCATTCGGCAGCGTTCTTCGCGTCGTACACCACCGCGAAGGGGCCGCTCTCGCAGACCGACTGCCAGGTGAACGTGGCCTACCTGAACGTGGCGGGCGAGTTCGCCGCTCAGTTCCCGACGGTCGCCGCGGCAAAGGCGGCCGGCTGGGTGCAGGCGACCGTGTGGACGCCCGGTCAAGGCATCCACTTCGTCGACCCCGCACGGGAGACCGGCCCGTTCGACCCGCAGCGTCCCAACTGGCTCATGTTCAACGGCGCCGCGGACACCGCGAACCTCGTCGGGATGATGTACCTCGTCGAGAGCGGCGCATCGCCGCCCGCGGGCTTCCCGGGAAGCAACGACCACTGGCACAACCACGGCACGCCGCTCTGCTACAAGGCTGGGGCGAACCCGTTCATCGTCGCCGAGGGTGTCAGCAACTCGATCTGCACCGCGCTCGGCGGTGTGAACGTCGACTTCTCGACCCAGTGGATGGTCCACGTCTGGATCCCGAAGTACGCCGGCTGGAACGCGACCGACATCTTCAACAACAACCACCCCTCACTGGTGTGACGGGCGAGGCGGGCCCGACCTGATGACCGCCACCACCATTCCGGTGCCCGCCGCCCGCGGCGCGTTGCTGCGGCCGGCGGTGGCCATTGCGGCGATCGGATCCGCGATGGCCGGCATCGTGCACGTCGACGCCGCGCTGAACCACGAGGGCGCTCCCCTCCTGACATGGATGTTCGCGCTGTGTGCGGTCGCACAGCTGGGCTGGGGCGCGCTCGTAATGGCGCGCCCGAGCGTGTCGGTGCTGCGCGCCGGGGTCGTGATCAACGCAGGCGCGTTGGTGTTCTGGGCTGTCTCTCGCTCCATCGGCATCCCCTTCGTCGCCGCGCTGGCGACGCCGGAGTCGGTCGGTCGACCGGACCTCGGCGGCGCGCTCTTCGCCGGAGCCAGCGTTCTCGGCGCCGTCCGTGTGCTCGTGCGACCCACCGTGGCGCCGAGGCTCACCACGCGATGGCTCGGCGCCATGGCGGCGCTCGCGTTGCTCGCGGGCATGCCCGCGCTCACGGCCAAGCACACCGACGGGCACGGCGCCACGCACCTCGAGCTCGCCGGGAGCGGGGACGCGCACGACCCTCAGAACCCTGGCGCGGAGCACGACCAGGCGGAAGCAGACGGCGGACATGCGAGCGCGCGTGGCGCCGACCACACGGGCGCCTCGACCGACGGCGCGCCACACGACGCACACGCGACGGCGGCCGCAACGGGCGAGCAGCATCACTCCGCAACCCCGAGCGACCCGCACGCCGGCCACACCCCCGACCCCGCTGATCCGCCCACGGACCCGCACGCCGGCCACACCCCCGACCCCGCTGAACCGCCGACCGACCCGCACGCCGGCCACGACCCCGACCCCCCGACCGATCCGACCGACCCTCCCACGGACCCGCACGCCGGCCACGACCCCGACCCCCCGACCGATCCGACCGACCCGATCGTGTCGCTCGACGATCCGAGGCTCACGCCGGAGCAGTTCGATGCTGCGATCGCGCTCATCATCGGGACGACCACCGGCATGAGCGGGTTCCTGACCGAGGCGGACGTGCTCGCGGCCGGCTACCTCCCGATCGGTGACGGCGGGCAGCCAGGCACCTACTCCCACTTCGTGAACTGGTCCTACCTCACCGACGAGTACGAGCTCGACCCGACGCACATCGAGGCGATCGTGATGAAGATGAACGCGGACGGGACGAGTCGCGTCGTCTCCGCGATGTACATCCTGTCCCTCGGCAAGACGATGGCCGACGCTCCCGACATCGCGGGCGAGCTCACGACCTGGCACGACCACGACAACCTGTGCTTCTCGGGCAATCAGCTCGTCGCGCTCGCGGTCGATGGCGTGTGCCCCAGCGGCGTCCTCGTGAACACGCCGCCGATGCTGCACGTGTGGATCGAGGCCAACGGCTGCGGGCCGTTCGTGGGGATCGACGAGCACGGGATCAACTGCGAACCGACCGAACCCCACTGAGCTGTTCTGACATCGGGGGGCTCAGCGCACGACGTGGGTGATGCGCCGTCCTGACGTGAGCTCCGGTCGGATCCGAACGACGTGGTCTCGGTGCCCACCGGCCCACGGCACGACCGGAGCACTGTGCAGCCGCTCGAGCTCGGTCGGATCCGTGACCTCCTCGGCGGGTCCGACCACCATGACACTCCATCCTTCGTGGTACATGGCATCGATGGCGTCGACCTCGAAGGCCACCACCGCATGCGCGAGCGCGGCGGCGAGCTTGGTTCCCTCGGCTGTCTTGAAGATGATCTCCCCGTCGACCAGCGTGAAGTTCACCGGGAACACCGCCGGCAACGCACCGATCGAGACCGCGACGCGACCGATCGTCGCACCGCCGAGCAGACGCAAGCACTCGGCCTCCGAGAGCAGCTCGAGACCGTCCTCCCCGATCATCAGGTCCACGATGACGGGCCACCGCGCGGTGCGGTAGGGCCACAGGTCCCAAGGGTCAGGCAGGAGACTCCACGGACGCCACGTCGTAGATCGTGTACTCCGGCTCCCCCGCGAGCGCGCCGCCTTCGAACAGCTCCATGACCTTCGCCACCTCCGGCTGCTCCTCTTGGCGCTCGAGCGCAGCTCGATCTTCGAACACCTCGACCGCCAGCAGACAGTTCGGGTCCGTGACGTCTCGAGTGACGTCGAAGTGGAGGACGCCGGCCATCTTCCGGCTCGGTCCGACCACATCGCCCATCGCCGCGGCGACCTCTTCGACACGATCAGGCGCGCATTCCACCTTGAAGCGAACGACGATCACGGCACGGCTCCCTTCGCTGCGGACGTAGTCGAACCGTACGCCTCCCGACCGCTTCTAGCGACCGGTCTGGCCGTCGATGAGCTCGCGGAGGATGTCCGCGTGACCAGCGTGGCGTGCGGTCTCTTCGAGCAGGTGAGCCACGATCCACCGGAGGTTGACGACGTCGTCGCCCGACACGGCGCGGCATTGATCGTCCAAGTCGGCAGCGGCGATGCCCGCGTCGACTCGCGCCCATGTCGCTCGGTAGTCCTCTACGACCGATGCGATCGTGTCGTCAGGCAGCAACGAGTCATCGCGAACACTGCCCACCTCGCCCGCGAAGCTCCACAAGACCCATCGCTGCTCCGCGCCGGCCGCGTGCTTGATCAGCCACATCAACGTCGTGTCGCTCCCGACGAACCGACGCCGCGCCGCAGCGTCGTCGATCCCGGCGACCTTCCGCACCAACGAGTCACGGTGGTACTGCAACAGCACCCGCAACGTCTCGCGCTCGCCCCCGGCGAATCGAGGTGGCTTCTGATCCGGCACGCGAGCATCGTACGGCTGCTCCCGAGGTCCATGACCCTGGCGCTGTTCGATCAACGGTCGTTCAGACGAGCTCCACAGCGCAGGTCGTGCCTGGCGCGTTGGCGAGCCGGCCGTCGGCCGTGAGGAGCGAGCAGTTGAGCGCCTCGGCCAGGGCGACGTAGCACGCGTCGTAGGCGGTGACCCTGTCTGGCAGCGCCCACGCTCGGCGCAGCAGCGCGGCGGAGGGGAACACGGCAACGGGAAGGTCGAGGAGATCGTTCACGGCGGCGTCGGCCTGCGTCATGGTGAGGGAGCCGGCGATCACTCCCTTGCGGATGACCGCCAACACCTCGACACGGAGGAGGTCTGGACCGGCGATCGTCTCTCCTCGAAGGCGGGTTCGTATGGCGGCGCCGTCGGTGCCAGCATCGATGATCGCCGGCGCGAGCACAGACGCGTCAACGACGAGCACGGTCGGCGTCGATCGAGTCGATCGCTTCCTTCGGCGTCAGCCGGCCCTTCGGCCGCGCCTCGACGCGGTCGAGCACCTCATCCACGGTGGGCGTCGCTGCGATGGCGGCGAGCTGACCCGCGAGGTACTGCTGGAGCGACTGACCAGCGCGCTCGGCGCGGCGGACCAGCGTCTCATGGACCTCGTCGGGGACGTCTCGAACCTGGACGTTCGGCATGCATGCAGTTTACATGCATCGGTGCCCGGTCCACCAGCGTCGAGGGAGTGGGCGCGGAGGGACTCGAACCCCCGACATCTGCCTTGTAAGGGCAGCGCTCTAGCCAGCTGAGCTACGCGCCCGAAGGGGCACGAGGGTACCGGCGGGCGCTACGCGACGCCTTCCTGGGCCCGAGCCTGCGCCGCGAGGCTCTCGAGCAGGGTGAGCAACGCCATCTTGACCGACGGCTTGGCACGCGCGTCGCACTCCACGAGCGGCACGTGCTCCGCGACTCCAAGCGCGTCGCGCACCTCGTCGATCGCGAACCGTGGAGCGCCATCGAAGTTGTTCACGCCGACGACGAAGGGGATCGACTTCGCCTCGAAGTAGTCGATCGCGGGGAAGCACTGCTCGATGCGTCGAGTGTCGACGAGCACCACCGCGCCGAGCGCCCCGCGGCAGAGGTCGTCCCACATGAACCCGAAGCGATCTTGACCTGGGGTGCCGAACAGGTACATCACGAGCGACTCGTCCACGGTGATGCGACCGAAGTCCATCGCAACGGTCGTGGTCGTCTTCGCGCCGACGTGCGTGAGGTCGTCGACACCGCTCGACACCGACGTCATCGCAGCTTCGGTCCTGAGCGGTTCGATCTCTGAGATCGATCCGACGAAGGTGGTCTTGCCCACGCCGAAGCCCCCCGCGATCACGAACTTCACCGGAACGATGTGCGTGCCGATGCGGTGTCCCGTTGCGTGCACGATGGTCTCCCCTGCCTGCGGTCGCATCAGATCGCGCGCACGCGCTCGATCATCTTGGTCAGCATGTCCAGCTCGATCTCGACCGGGTCGGTGTGGTGGACGTCGAGGAGGTCCCGTGCGATGAGATCGCTCGCCACGACGGCGACGACACCCAGCACGAGGCCCAGCTTCGCGGACACCTCCGCCAACGACTGCGGCTCGGCGCACAGCCGGAGGACCGCCTCCTGCTCGGAGTGGAGGTCCATCGGGACCGTGTCGACCGATGCTTGCAGCATCGTCTCGACTCGAAGGTCGCGGCGGTCTGAGCGGGTGCGACCGCCCGTCATGATGAACGGACGGACGAAGTCGTGGCCTCCGCCCTGACCGTCGGGGTCGATCACGATGCGAGCATCTCCTGCTTCAGCTCGGTCACGAGGTCGGGCGTGAGCACCGTGCCGGCGCGCTCGACGAGAAGCGTCGTCTGGTAGCCGACGAGCCCGATGTCGCAGCCCTTGTCGGCGACGACACCCAGACAGCTGCCGTCGGAGATCGCGGAGACGAACAGGTAGCCGCGGCGCATGACGACGATCACCTGCTCCAAGCCTTCGAAGCCGAACACACCCGACGTGCCGTTCCCGAGGCTGACCATGCCCGAGATGATCGCGGCGAGCTGCTCTGCGGGCGCACGTGTCAGGCTGCTCGACATCGCCATCAGGAGGCCGTCGGCCGACACGGTCACCGCCTCTCGGACACCGGCGGTCTTCTCGACGAACCCGTTGAGCAGCCAGTTGAAGCTGCGCGCCCGCTCGCTCATCGTCTCAGTCGTCATTCGTCGTCCTCCGTCGATCCCAGCTCGTCGTGGTCGCCAGCGCGACCGCGTTCGACGCCTGATTGGAAGCTCGACAGGAACGAGTACACGTCTTCCGCACTCGAGCGGGTCGCCGCAGCATCACCCGCCGGCTTGGGCAGGTGGCGCGGTGCCGTCGTGGCGTCTGGACGCTGCGCGCCACGCACCCGACGCGTGAGTCCGGTTCTCGTCGTGTCGCCGTCCTGCGACGCGCTCTCGCGCGCGTTCTGCGCCACCACCGTGAACAGCGACGGTCCGCTCTGCGGGGCGATGGCCAACCCACCGAACCCTGACGCAGGTGTCGGCGCCGCAGGCTCAGGGTTCCGCTCACCTCGTCGCACGAGCCCTCCGGGCGTGACCGATGGCGCTGCCGGAGGGGCTGCGGGCTGCTCCAGCGTGGCCACCGGCGCGGGATCGCTCGCCGGCTCTGGGCTGACCGGGTCGCTGACCGGGCCGGGGTCAGGCGCGGGTTCCGGCGAGCGCGGCGCGGTGTCCTGCGCCGCGAGTCCTGCGAGTCGCGGGTCGGTCTCCTCATCGGCGAGCAAGCCCATCGGCACGTCGATGCGAGCGGTGACGCCACCAGCAGGACTGTCCTGCAGCTCGACGACGACACCGAGCGCACTCGCAAGGTGACCGGCCACGTAGTGACCGAGGTAGCGAGACGGAGCGACTGCGAACGACTCGCTGCCGGCAAGTCGGCGGTTCGCCCGTGCCAGCTCCTCAGCGGTCATCCCGAACCCGTTGTCACTGATCGCGAGCGTGTACCCCGCGGTCGTCAGGCGACCCTTGACCTCCACCTGTTGCTCTGCGGGCGAGAACGACAGCGCGTTCTCGATGAGCTCTGCGCTCAGGTGTGCGATGTCGGCCGCGACCGCGCCGGTCAGTGCGGCGGGCTCGAGGTGACGGATCACGACACGCTGGTAGTCCTCGACCTCCCCCAGCGCGGCACGCACCACATCTGACAGCTTCACCGGCGCCGACCACTGCCGCGGCGGATCGATCCCCGCGAGCACGAGGAGCGACTCGGCGTTGCGACGCATCCGCGTGGCGAGGTGATCGAGGCGGAAGAGCCCTTCGAGCGTGTCGGGATCGGTCTCGTTGCGCTCGAGCTCAGTGATGAAGTCGAGCTGGCGGCTCAGGAGGTTCTGGTTGCGCCTACCGAGGTTGATGAACGAGTCGGAGATGTTGCGCCGGAGGACTGCCTGCTCCACGGCGAGGTCCAGCGCGCTCGCCTGCACCGAGTTCAGCGTCGCCGCCACCTCGGCCACCTCGTCACGGCTGCGCACGGCGATCGGATCGATCTCCGGGATCACCACGTCCTCTCCGGCCGGCGTGTCGAGGATCTGACGGACCGCTCCGGGCAGGCGCGTTGCTGCCATCTCTTCCGCCTGCGTGCGCAGCGACGCCAGCGGTCGGGTGATCGATCGACTCGCCACCCAGGTCACGAGCACCGCCAGCCCGATCAGCCCAAGGGCGAGTGCCCCGAACAGCCGCTGATGCGAGATCGCGTCGTTCTCGACGCGCAGGGCCTCGCGGGCGAGCGCGTCGACCGCCCGCCCCCGCAACCCGAGGTAGCCGACGGCCGGATCAGGTCGGACCGCGCTGACCATGTCGGCGACCACGGCCGGGCGACCGGCGAGGAACGCATCGGTCTGCGCGTTGAAGCGCTGCACCGCCGGCTCCTCGAACGTGGCGTCGGCGATGCCGGCGTAGGGACCGACGGCACTGAGCCGGATGCGCTCGTCGAGCGTTTGCACTCGCTCCCGCAGCGCAGCCACCTCCTGACGCGCTACCGATGCGGCGCTCGTGTCGTTGGCGCTCGAGAGGACGACCCAGCGCACGATCTCCGCTCGGGCCTCCGTGGAGCGCGCCGCGGAGTCCACGATGTCGACCCCGTTGCGCAGCCCCGCGTCGTCGACCGTGACCGCCACGCTCGCTGCAGCGTCGAAGAACGACCCGATGATCTCCGTGTACCGCCGGAACACGGCCTCGGCTTCGGCACGGTTGGCGAGGTCTCGAGCGTGGGTCGATGCGTCGATGTCGGCGCGGAGCTGGGGAAGCAGCGAGACCTCGCCCAACGCTTCGTCGAACGCGTGCGTGCCACGACGTCGCGCCACCTCGCGGAGCTCGGCGGCCGCGGCGTCGACGTGATCTCTCGCCTGCTTGGTCTCCTGCGACGCGCCGGCGCCAAGTCCGATCAGGTCGATCGCGGCACGGTTCCGCTCGTCCTGCAGGCGCGTGATCAGGCTGCCCGGGCCGACCGAGATGGTGGCGAGCTCGATCTGCTGGCGGGTCGCGCCGAGGTCCTGCATCGAGGAACGGACCTCCACGCCCGAGACGATGACGAGCCCAGCCAGGGGAACTGCGAGCGCGAACCCGAGCTTCGTCCGGATGTGGGTTGCGCGTCGCACGGCGGTCTCCTCAGGGTTGATCGGCCACGGCTTGGACGAGATCCACGACCGCGCAGGTCGCCTTGGTTTCGACCGAGCCCTCGGCAAGGTTGAGGAGGGATTCCGCCGCGACCACCTCGGCCTGGTCCGCCGGAAGCTCGATCGCCCACCCGAGGACCTTTGGGTCATCGCTGAGCAGCACGATCATCTGCTCCGCGGCGCGGAGGACGAGCATGCCGAGCAACCGGAGGTGGTGCTCCGGATCGAGGAGGGCCAGCGGCTCGTCGAGCGCAAGCAGTCCCTCTCGATGCTCGGTCAGGAGCCGGTCGAGCGCGGTGTCGATGTCCTCGGCGCGAGGGGCCTCGTTGCCGGTTCCTGCAGCCTCCGCGGTGCGCATCGCCTCTTCGACGCGCGTCCTTGCGACCGCGACGACGGTCTCGGCGCGGTCGATGGAGGGTTGGACCACCTCTGCGTGCTCCACCAGCCGCACTGCGAGCTGGTCGAGCGTCTCGAGGCGGTCACCCGTGGGGCGTACGGCGATGGGAAGCTCTTCGCCGAGCAGCCGCGCCCGCTGCGCGACCTCGGCGAGCGCGCTCTGTGCCTTGTCGAACACGGCCTCTGCGGCATCGACCGCTTCCGCCACTCGATCGAAGTGCGACCTCGCGTCCTGCTCAGCCCGGGCGAGGGTCGTCGCGAGCGCGTCGACCTGGGTCCGCAGCTGCTCGGCGGCGACGAGCCGGTGCAACCGGGCCGGATCCTCGCCCGCGCGAAGGCCCAGCTCGTGCTCGACGGCGTCCGCGGAGCGGATCGCTGCTGCAAGCTCCTGCGAGGCTCGCATCTCCTGCTCGCGGGCCTCGATCTGGAGGTCGCGCACGATCGCCGCACGCACCTCGATTCGCTCCAGCTCCGCCTCGGCCTCGCGTGCCGCGGCACGCTCGGCGCGGTTCTCCTCGGCCGTCGCCGCCTCACCCTTCAGCCAGTCCTCCGCCGAGGTCGCCAGATCAGACCCCACCGGGTGGACGCCGACGCTGGCGAGCGCGACCCGGAGGCCATCGAGCGCCCACACGGGGGCCAGCGGATGCACGCGCAGCAGACGCACGGCCGCGTCGCCTGGGTCAACCCCCAAGTGCTCGGCCGCGTGCGCGAGCAGCCGGGTGCGTTCGGAGTGGAGGTGCTCGAGCTCGGGAGAGGACGGCACGACCCGCTGGAGCTGGTCGAGCACCGCGCGCGCTTCGAGCACGCGACGCTCCGCTTCGAGTCGAGCAGGGCTCGGGGGTGCGGTCCTGCCGCCGCTCATGACGATGTCGAGGTGACTGGCGAAGCCATGCTGATCGAGCAGTGCTCGTTCCGCTGCACGCGCCTCGTCGAGCCTGCGCTCGGCTGCGGCCCTTCGGACCCGTCGGGACGTCTGCTCGGACGCCTGCTCCACCGCCTGGCGCGCGGCCGCGAGCGCAGCCCGATCTTCGGGGCTGAGCGACGACCTCGGCGCGGCGCCTTCGACGTTGCGCAGCGCCGCCATCGCGTTCTCGAGCTCTGCTTCGGCCTGTCGGATCGCGGCGGTGTCACGGTTGGGGCCGACCTCCGGCTCGAGCTCCGTGAGGTCCGCGTGCAGCTCTTCGAGGGCATCCGCGAGCGCCTGCGCGTAGGGATCGAGCTCCGCACCACGCGTGGCCTGCACCCACGCATCGAGCGCGGCGAGCACGCGGTCGAAGTCCGCGTCCCGCGGACGGTCCTTGGGGTGCCCGCCAAGGGTCTCGAGGAGGTCTGCGCACCGCAGCGCGATCTGGTCCGACTCGTGCATCAGGTCCTGCACGCGGGTGACCGCGGCGACATGGGCATCGTGGGCCACGCGCACGGCGTGCCCCGCCGCCTCCAGCTCACGTCGCAAGTCGTTCTCCCCCGTCGCGGCGCTGGACAGCTCCTCCAGGTCTCCCTCGGCGCTCTCGATCGCCGCTGACGCGGCCGCTCGCTGCTCGAGCACCCGATCGAGGGCGTGCTGCGCGGTGCGCTCGTCGACCTGACGGGCCTCGACAGCGGCCCGAGCGCCCGTCAGCGCCGCAACCTGGCTCGGGAGCTCCGCCTCCGCCGCCACGGCCCAGCGAGCCCCGTCGAGCAGACGTTGACGGGAGGCGATCAGGTGATCGAGCTGGCTCGTCGCTGTGTCGAGGTCGTGTGTTGCGCGCGCGGTGGCCGCGTCGAGGCGTTCTCGCGTCGCTGCGCGCTCGGCGGAGCGCTCCACGGCCACACCTTCAGCGAAGCGACGCAGGTCCTCGGCGCGGATCACTCGCGCGCCGAGCGCGCCGGCCACATCGCTGCGCCCCCGGCGGGCCACGGTCAACCGCCGCTGCAACCTCGGTTGTTCGTCTGGGCCGGCGGTGGTCGTCACAGTTGGCATTCCTCCCGGGCGGTATCGACCGGAACGCGCCGGATCTTGAGCCGGAGGGCGCCGTGGAGCATCCCCGGCCGGCCAGAACCCGACCACTACCGTCGAGTCCTGATCGCACTCCGCCGCGGGGTGCCGCTCACGAAGGACCCGGGGTGCCAGGGCGCAACCGTTCCATCGAGGCTGAGAGCACGGTCGACCTGACTCGCCGATACCTCGGCGAGCTCGGTTCGTACCCGCTGCTCACCGCCGAGCAGGAGGTCGAGCTCGCGAAGGCGATCGAGCTTGGTCAACAGGCGCGCGAGGAGCTGGAGGGCCAGGAGGTCTCGCGTGCGCGCCAGACCGTGCTCGAGCGGGACATCGAAGCCGCGGAAGTCGCGCGTCGCACGTTCATCCAGTCGAACCTGCGCCTCGTCGTGTCGATCGCGAAGCGCTACCAGGGCACCGGCATGACGCTGCTCGACCTGATCCAGGAGGGCAACCTCGGCCTGATGCGGGCGGTCGAGAAGTTCGACCATCGCAAGGGCTTCAAGTTCTCCACCTACGCCACATGGTGGATCCGCCAGGCGATCGGTCGCGGCATCGCGGACAAGGGGCGCACCATCCGGCTGCCCTCCCACCTGGTCGACACGATGGCGGTCGTCTCGAAGACCTCGGCCTCGATGCTCAAGACCCTCGGGCGCGAACCGACTGCCGCGGAGATCGCCGCGGAGACCGGGCTGACCGAGGATCGCGTGAACGTCGCACTCCGGGCGGCCCCCGATCTCGTGTCCCTCTCGGCGTCGATCGGCGAAGACGATGCCGAGCTCGGCGATCTTCTGGCTGACGATGGTGCGCAGACGCCCTTCGAGGCGGCCGCGCTCTCGCTCGCCCGCACCGACCTGCGGACCCTCCTCGACTACCTCAACCCGCGCGAACGCGAGATCCTCTCGCTGCGCTTCGGGCTGGAGGGGGCGCAGCCGCTCACGCTCGACGAGGTCGGCCAGATGTTCAACGTCACCCGTGAGCGGATCCGCCAGATCGAGGCGAAGGCGATCACCAAGCTGCGCCACCCGTGCTCGGCGCGCCACCGCCGCCTGGTCGCGTCGCTCGGGAGCTAGTGCGGCACTAGTACCGCCGCGCGAGCGCCTCGAGCGCGCCGCTCGTCTCGGGTTGCAGCTCGGGCAGCTCGCTCATCGGGAACCAGCGCGCTTCCACGATCTCCGGTGAGCCCGGCACCGCCCGCGCCGGGTCCACGCCGTCGGCCAGCCGTGCTCGGAAGACCAGATCGACGCGGCGCGCGAGCGGGTCGACGACGACACACGGTTCGCTGACGAGCTCGACCGCCACGCCGACCTCCTCGAGCACCTCGCGGTGCGCGGCGACCTCGGGTTCCTCGGATCGTCGGAGGAGCCCGCCGGGAACGCCCCACCGGTTGCGGTAGGACTGGCGCACCAGGAGAAGGCGTCCGGCGTCGTCTTCGATGCAGCACATCGAGCCGACGGTGAAGGCAGGCGCGAGGGTTCGCACGACGCGGCGGCGCGCTCGCACTGGAAGGCGCCGGAACAGGAGCAGCAGGAGCAGATGGCCGCGACGGATCACGGCGCATCCGCCGATGCGGGCGTGCTGAGGGCCCGCTCCGCGCTCCACCGATCGTCGTCCGCGAAGCGGTGGCGAGCCGTGCGCAGTGCCGCGAAGAGCGAGGCGGTCGCCCCGGCGATCGGTGTGCGGCGCACTGCGTGGTCGATGGTGACGAGCTCGCGCCCCCACGCGTCGTCGACCGGCGCGCCCGCCTCGCGGCACACGAGCATGCCGCCGAGGTAGTCCCAGGCCCCGTGCGCGCCGACGCTGCAGTCGACGTAGCCGTCGAGCTGCCCGCTCGCCACCGCGCACAGGTCGAGCGCGACGGCGCCAAGCGCGCGGAACTGCTTCCAGCCAAGGTGGCTCGGCGGTAGGCCGGACAGGCCGATGATCGACCGGTCGAGCGCGGTGGCCCCGCTCGGGGCGAGCGTGACGCCGTCGAGCCGCGCACCCCCGCCGCGCACCGCCTCGAAGCGTCTGCCGCCTGCCTGATCGACGACGACGGCCGCGCGGGCGCCGTCAGCGTCGATCGCGCAGAGGCTCGTGGCGTACCAAGGCAGGCCGCGGCTCGCGTTCGTGCTGCCGTCCAGTGGGTCGAGCACCACCACCACGTCGCGCTCGAGGTGATGGGCGCCCGACTCCTCGCTCATCGCACCCAACCCCGCCCGCTCGATCACCGCGAGGGCGGCCTGGTCCGCGGCGAGGTCGCTCAGGTACTGCCCCGAGCGCGTGCCGGAGCTGCCCCAGTCCTCGAGATCGTCGAGTGCGCGCCGCACCGCAGTTGCCGCGTCGTGGAGCACCTCGAGCAGCACGTCGTCTCGCATGGGGTTCGACCGTAGCGGCGCATCGGGCTGGGTCGGTGCCGGCGCCGTGGCAGTCTTTGGCCTGTGGCCGCCATCGACATCGCCGGGTTCGTCGCCGATCTCAAGGATCATGCGGTCGACCACGGGTTCCATGTGCACGACGAGCGCCACTTCGTCGAGACCTACTCGCTACGCCAGGCATGGGAGGTCGATCTCCATCCCGAGGAGGCCTGCGGCGGCCCGCTGGACCTGCACCTGTCGCTCGAGATCGATCCCCGCACCCTGCTCAGCTTCGAGGACCTCGTGATCGCGCTCCCCGAGGACGAGGATCCACCCGACAGCTTCCACTTTCCACTGTTGTTCACGTGGTCGCTGCCGCCCCTGCCGAACGGGCCAGATCTCCTCGTGCTCGCGACCGAGCTCGCGGGTGTCGGCGGCGCGGACCTCCCCCTCGAAGCCTCTGCGATCGACTCCTACCCGTCGGCCACTGACCCCTCGGAGCGCAGCCTGTCGATCGTGGCCCGCGTGGAGGTGTCGCTGACGCGGGTGTTCAGCGGCCAGGAGCAGCTCTGCGATGTGCTCGACCGCTGCGCCGACGTGAGCCACCACCTGCTCGACCGTGCGCCGGGGTGGCTCGGCGAGGACCTCTGACGCGGCACGCCGTCAGTCGTCGGCCCAGATGCCCTTGGCCTTCCAGAGTCGCACGCTGAGCGGGTTCATGAGGCCGAGGTCGCGACACAGGACACGCACCTTGCGCATCGCGACCGCCGCGCTGTCACGCCACTCCGGGTTGTCGTCGTAGGCCTCCCGGAGCGCCTCGCGCGGGATGCCGTAGGTCCGCACGATCGCCGACGAAGGGCGCATCATCAGCCCGCCCATCTCGCCGAGGATCAGCGGCGCGCCGATCGCGAGGATCATGCGACGGACGGGATCCAGATCGGGGACGCTGCGCTTCAGCCAGTGCCGCGCGAACGACAGATGCCGCGCCTCCTCGGTGACGTGGATCCGCATGATCCGCTCGAGCAGCGGGTGGAGCTCGCCAGAGTCGGCACGCAGCGCCTCCCGCTGCAAGTGGTCGATCGGATCCTCGCCACCCAGCACGAAGATGAAGAACAGCTCGGGGAAGCGCCGTGCGAGCTTCACGACCCGACGGGACCCGGTGCGCGCTCTGCGGGGGATGTCGGGAACGGTGCCGAAGCCCGCTCGACCCGCGAACTCCTGGAACATCAGAGAGTGCTGCGCCTCTTCGATCACCTCGTGGTACACGTAGCGCAGCTCGGGCGACCCGGCGGCCAGGGTGGTGGAGTGCTCGAGGAGACCACGCTTGAGCACACCTTCGAAGAAGTAGCCGACGTGCATCTTCGTCGCGATCATGTGCAGACCGATCTGCGCGCGCACGGCTTGCGGCTGCGCCTGGTACCACGCGGTCTTGCCCAGCGGATCGGTGAGCCGCAGCTCCCAGCGTGGATCCTCCGGGTCGATGGGGTGCTCGTCCCACGGCACGTCGACGTAGGCGTCGAAGTGCTTGCCAGGACGGACGGACTGCTCGCTCAACCGACCGAGCAGGGCGCCGAAGGTGTCGACCTCCTCGGAGATCTCCTCGTCGAGCTCGGTGATCGTCGTCATCGGGTCCCCCGTGGGTTTTGGGTGTTACTTCCGGTAACGACCACTAGAGCACGGACACGCCCCAACGGCAAGGCGGCATCGGTCACACGCCTAGGCTCCCGGCGTGTGCACCGTCCTGCTCCGGTTCGCCCCGGATGCCCCATGGCCGGTGCTGATCGGAGCGATCCGTGACGAGTTCGCCGACCGCCCCTGGGACCCGCCCGGGCTCCACTGGCCCAGTCCGTGGGCGAAGCTCGTCGGCGGGCGCGACTGCCAAGCGGGCGGGACCTGGCTGGCGGTCGACCCCTCCCCCGCTCGCCCCGCCCTCGCCGCCCTCCTGAACGGGGTGCGCCGGCCGCCCCTCGAGGCGGCGGCCCGCCCCACCCGCGGGACGCTGGCGCTCGACGCCCTCGTGCGCGGCGACGGTCCCGACGAGACCGCGCTCGTGGACCACGACGGGTTCCACCTGCTGCACGCGACGCCAGCGGTCGCGCAGGTGTGGTCGTGGGACGGCGAGCGCCTCACCCATCGCGTCCTCACGCCCGGCAACCACATCCTCGTGAACCTCGGCATCGACACGCGCGAGGACGCGCTCGTCCCGCACTTCACGCCGCTGCTCAACGACGCGCCGAGCCCCGCGCTGTCGACCTCCGCGCCGCCGGCGAGCGCATGGGGTGCGTGGATCGAGCTCCTCCAGGGCGACAGGCTGGACCCAACCGACCCTCGCGCGCTGCTGGTGCGACGCGAGATCGAGGGTCGCACGTACGCGTCCACGTCGGCCACCCTCGTCGCCCTCGCACCGAGTGCGGTGCGCTACGACTTCAACCCCACGCCAACGGACCCCAGCGCGTGGTATGAGGTTCACACCGTCGCGACCGCAAGCACTCCCTAACACACCTGAGACGTGGGCCCGGGTGGGATCGAACCACCGACCGAGGGATTATGAGTCCCCTGCTCTGACCACTGAGCTACGGGCCCGACGAAAACACCTGCTCAACGGGCTATTCGAAGCGCTCTCCGCGCAGCATGAGCCATCGCACCACGCCCATGAGGCATGAGGGTGCGCTCGGAGCTCGACGCCCTGGCGGATGAGCTCGAGGACCTGTGGCACGACTTCCGTCGTTCGCTCGCCCGCCGCAACCGCCCCGAGTCCACGATCACGGTCTACCGCAAGAGCCTCGACTCCTGGTCACGCCCCAGGAGGTGGTGTGAGCGACGGTCACTGCGTCAGCCCCGTCGGGTATCCCAACTCGTCGCAGACGCTTCGCCATGGAGGGCCGCCGAACGCGTACCCGCCGTCACCGAACTCCACCTCCCCGGGGTCCGCGTACCAGTAGTTCTGGGTGCTGACGTCATCAACGAGGAACCTGCCGTCCCAGATGGCACTGCCGCGCGACTCGGAGTAGTTGCGGATGTAGTCGATCACGTAGGTTCGACGCTCGCCGTTCTCCGCCACGAACCGGTACTTGCCTTCAACGTGCGTGCGACTCGTCTCGCCTTCGAGCGGCCGCAAGGGCGTCCGTCTGAGGAGTCCCGTCAGGGTGCCTCCGCCGATGAACCCGATCTGTGTGTCGAGGCATGTGAAGGTGCCCGAGACGCGCGTGACGGTCTTCTTCGGTGGCACGGTGGCGTCCGCAGGGGCTGCCGCGACGAGGACCGCCGCCGCAACAGCAGCGGACAGAGACGCGATCATCCGCCGCCGCGGCGAACGGCTGCCCCGACAGATGCTCGCCTGCATGGATCCTCCGGTCTGCCCCGAGATGGCCCGGGTGGCTCGTCGACTCCTGGAGCATGGCGCACCGAACAGAGATTCGCGGGGATCTACGGTCAAGGTGCAGGATCGACCAACGAGCGCTCAGCGACCCGACTCGGAGAAGACGATCTGATCAGCGCCACCCCGGTCCCTGGGGCTCGAGCTGGGCCGGGTTAGGGTCATCCACGGAGCGCTAGCTGGGGCGCTCGTGCGCCAACCTGAACGGTTGCCGCATCCTCACCGGAGGGTCCTTCGTGACGCACCGACCACGAGGAGCAACGCCGTACGCCCGCAGTGTCGTGGCGCTCGCTCTTTGGATGTGGACGGTGGTGGACGCGGCAGGTGTCGCTGGTGCAGTCGCCACGACCACGACTGCGGCAAGCTCAGGCAGCAGCCTGGTGGCTCGCGACGTGGCGTCCCAGGTGGGATTGATCGGGAACGTCGCGACCTGGGGTCAGAACTGCGTCTTCGACTACAACGCCGACGGGCAGATGGATCTCCTGCTGTCGACGCATGGGAGCGGACCGTGGCCGCTGCTCGAGGGCAGAGGGTCCGATCCCTATGTCGAGGTGAGCTCCGGCAGCTTCCTTCGCAACGACCGCCATGGATGTGCAGTCGGCGACTTCGGAGGTGTCACGGACGATGGGCAGCCGACCGGCCCGGACGGGAGGCCCGACGTGTACGCGACCGTTGGGGCGTGTCGGGGTACGTGCACCAAGTCGTATCCGAACGAGCTTTGGATCCAGCGGAGCGACCGGACCTACGTCAACATGGCCGCAGCGTTCCACGTCGAGGACGCTCACGGCCGCGGCCGGTCCCCGATGGCATTCGACTACGACAACGATGGCCTGACCGATCTCGTCGTCGGGAACGACGCAAGCTCGCTGTATTTCAGCGCGAACCGTCTCTATCGAAATGTGGGCGGCGACTTCGTCGAGAAGAACATCGGCACCACGGCCGAGGTCAGCAACGTCTGCACACAGAACGGCGACTTCAACGGCGACGGCTGGCGCGACCTGGTGATCTGCGCGCCTTCGAAGCTCTACGTCTACAAGAACAACGGGGGCACAAGCTTCTCCGAGGTCACGACGGGCATCGGGCTGCCCACAGGAGGCGGGACGAAGGACGTCGCACTGGTCGACATCAATGGCGACGGCCGACAGGACGTGGTGCTTCTGCAGTGGACATCGCTTCGGGTGCGGCTCAACCGCAACGACACCTTCGGCACCAACGACTACGTGTTCCCGCTCAAGAAGGGCTCCGGCCTGGCTGTTGCGGACGCCGACGGCGACGGCCGCCCCGACATCTTCCTGACGCAGCAAGACAACGCCGTCAACCCTCACTACCTCCTGCTCAACAAGGGGCCGAACGCGACTGGCGGGTGGCGCTTCGCCACGACGCCGATCCCTCAGCTCACCATCGGTAACGGTGACACCGTCCAGCCCATACCGAACTGGCAAAGCTCGGGTCGCGCAGCGTTCCTCGTCAACAACGGCAAGTGGGACGCCAAAGCACCCCGCCAGCTCATCGCGCTCGAGCCCTGACTCGACCCGCGTCGACGACAGCGGGTCCTGCTAGTGCTCCCGCACTCGTGCGCCCATCAATGACCAGGGAGAACACTCGATCGCACTGCGCTGGCGCTCGGGCGGTCATGAGTCCCTGCTCTGACCCTGAGCTACCGGCCCGCCGGGACGTTACGTGACGGCAACCGTCCGTCGCTCAGAGCGCGACGATGGGGTTGCTGGCGAGGGAGGAGGGTCCGGTGCCGTTGGCGTTGACGGCCGCGACCGTGAATCGGTACGTGAGCCCGCTCGTGAGACCGACGATGGTCCGCGTGGTCGAAGCGGCGCCGAAGGTCTGTGCGGGCAGCATGAAATAGCCCACGATCGGGGTGACGACGTAGCCAGTGATGGGCGAGCCGTTCGTGGTGGTGGGAGCGGTCCAGGTCACCGAGGCCGAGTCGAGTCGAGCGGACGCGGTCACGTTCCGCGGCGCGGTGGGCGAGCCCACGACGACGGGAGACGTGCGCTGGCTCGGCGGACCCGTCCCGATCGCGTTCCTCGCCGCGACGGTGAAGACGTACGCGACGCCCGGCGTCAACCGCGTGACGTTGTGCGCAGTCGCCGTGTCCGTGAACACCCGTGGCGTCTGAGCGATCCCGCGCACGTACGGCGTCACGACGTAGCCGGTGATCGCGGAGCCGTTGTCGGTGACGGGCGCCGCCCACTTCACGAGCGCCGAGGTGGACCCAGGCGAGGCGGTCACGTTCCTCGATGCGGTCGGTGCACCGACGACGACGGGAGACGTGCGCTGGCTCGGCGGACCCGTCCCGATCGCGTTCGTGGCCGCGACGGTGAACGTGTACGCGACGCCGGGCGTCAACCGCGTGATGTTGTGTGACGTGAAGGCGTCAGCGAAGACCCGTGGCGTCTGCGCCACGTTCCCGACGTAGGGCGTCACGACGTAGCCGGCCGGCGGGGCGCCGTTGTCCAGGCTCGGACGCGTCCAGGTGAGGAGCACCGAGCTCGACCCCGGCTCGGCGGCCACGGTGGACGGCGAGCTGGCTCGGACGAGCCGTCGGTACTCCGCACCGCCGTTGGCGAACTGGGCGGTCATCAGCCGATGGTCGGCATCGACAGCATCCACCTCGAAGTAGTTCGCGTAGATGTAGTCGTGGCGGGAGATCCAGTCCCACATGTGAGTGATGTAGGCGGGGTTGTCGCCGCCGCCGAGCCCGTCGGCGTCCCGGACCGTGAGGCCCCACTCCGGGAGCGACATCGGCTTGCCATGCGCGCGGGCGAAGGTGTCCTGCCACTGCAGCCCGTAGGGCCGCGTCACCTGGTCGTTCCAGCGAGCCGTGGGGTTGGCGGTGGAGATCGTCGACGTGTCGTAGGCGTCGAGCCCGATCACGTCGACGTAGGCGTCACCGGGGTACGCCGCCTCCACGTTCGCGTTGGTGTTGCCGGCCAGCGGCGCCCAGTCGAACTCGAAGCGCTGGCCCGTGACGCCGCGCATCGTCGTGACGATGCGACGCCAGTAGGCGGCGTAGCTCGCCTCCTTGCCGCCCGCCGCCCACGGGTAGTAGAGCCCGTTGAACTCCCAGCCGAGGCGAACGATCGTGTCCGCGCAGCCCTTCGCGACGAGCGTCTTCGCGAAGAGGCGCCAGTGGGAGTCGAAGTCGCCACGTGCCCCTTGGGCGAGCGAGAAGCTCGCGTTGGGGAGCATCGCTGCCGACAGCACGAGCTGCGGGGTGCTCGATGCCCAGCTCGTGCACCACCACGACGGGTCGTCGATGCTTGCCCAGGGATCGGTCGACGAGTCGGCGACCTGTCCGACGAAGTCGAGCGCGTAGGTCACCGGTCGACCCAGCCAGGTCTCGTACTCGGCGACGAGGTCCGGGCGTCCCGATCCTCTGAAGACGCCGAGCCCCCAGTCCGGTGACGTGGCGGCCCCGCTCTGCGAGGCGGGCGCGAGCACCGACGCGACCGTTACGCAGCACGTTGCCAGGAGAAGGGTGCGACGAAGTGACATGGCGAGATCCAGACCGCTGCGGGCAGCCGACATGGGGACACCGCATCCACCCCGCACCGTCTCGCCCGAGCCGTGACGGTAGCGTGCTGCAATGCCTGCGAGCCTGGGCCTGGGGCCTTTGCGCAGTCTGCGGCATCGCAGTGCGGCAGTTGACCGATTCGTCACCCGCGCGCGCCTCGAGATCGAGCTGCGTCGCTGCGACCCCGTCGTCGTGTACGCGATGGGCAACACCGGGACGACCTCGATCGCATCGTCGATCGAGACCGCGACCGCGAGGCCCGTCGTGAAGGTCCACGTGGTCAGCCGAGCGGGCATCGACCGCGCGCGACCGAGCCACGGTCGCCACGCGCCGATGCTGTGGCGAGGTGAGCACCTCCGCTCGGCCTTCCGACGCGGGCGCGACTGGACGCTTGTGTGCAGCGTGCGAGACCCGGTCGCGCGTGCGGTGTCGGTCTACTTCTCCGACGGACTCTCGCGGCTCGACCCGTCGAGCGCGGGCGTCGCGCGGCACGTCGAGGAGCTGACGGCCCGCGACTGGTTCGACGACGACCTCAAGGCCACGACCGGCATCGATGTGTACGCGTCGCCCTTCGATCCTGCTGCGGGTTGCGCCACCTACCACCACGGACACTTCCGAGTGCTGCTGCTGCGACTCGAAGACCTGCGGCGCGTTGGCCCTGCGGCCCTCGCGGCCCACCTCGGAGCGACCGAACCGATCCCGATCGTCCACCGGAACGAGGGCGCCCGGAAGGGATCGGGCGCGGCGTACGAAGCCTTCCGGTCCTCAGCGAAGCTCCCACGCGAGCTCGTCGAGGCGGCGTACCGGACGCGGCCCGCTCGCCACTTCTACTCGGGCGACGAGCTTGCGGCCATGACCGAGCGCTGGTGCGGCTGAGGCCAACGCGACGACGGCGCCACCGCTGGGTGGCGCCGCGTCCTCAGGCTCCGGGGGCGAGGCTCGAACTCGCGACATTTTGATTAACAGTCAAACGCTCTGCCAACTGAGCTACCCCGGAAGGGATCTCAAACGTTAGCGGCGGGCCACTCGCCGAGCCACCTACTCGCCGTCGAGGTAATCGCGAAGCTTCTGGCTGCGGTGCGGGTGGCGGAGCTTGGCGAGAGTCTTCGACTCGATCTGGCGGATGCGCTCGCGCGTGACGCCGAACTCCTAGCCCACCTCCTCCAGGGTGCGGGCCTGGCCGTCGTCGAGGCCGAAGCGGAGGCGGACGACGGCCTTCTCGCGGTCGCTCAGCTCGTCGAGCGCGTCGACCACGGCACGGTTGAGCATGCGACGTGCCGCCGCATCGGCGGGCGCCTCAGCCGCCTGATCCTCGATGAAGTCGGCCAGGTTGGAGTCGTCCTCTTCGCCGACGGGCGAGTCGAGCGAGAGCGGGTCGAGGCTGATCCGCTGGATCTCGCGCACGCGCTCCTCGGTGAGACCGACACGCTCCGCGAGCTCCTCGACCGTGGGCTCGCGCTCGAGCTCCTGCAGCATCTGGCGCTGCACGCGGTGCACCTTGTTGATCGACTCGACCATGTGCACCGGAATGCGGATCGTGCGCGCCTGATCGGCGATCGCACGTGTGATCGCCTGGCGGATCCACCAGGTTGCGTACGTGGAGAACTTGAAGCCCTTCGTGTAGTCGAACTTCTCGACCGCACGCATCAGGCCCAGGTTGCCCTCCTGGATCAGGTCGAGGAAGTGCATCCCGCGCCCGACGTAGCGCTTCGCGATCGACACCACCAGGCGCAGGTTCGCCTCGATGATGACCTCGCGCGCGTCGTCGCCGCGACGGACCGTGCGCTGCAGCGCGCGCCGCTCGGCGAACTCGAGCTGGTCGAGCTGGCCGGCGGCCGACAGGTCGGCGAGCTGCGCCGCCGCGAGACCGCCTGATTCGATGCGCCGCGAGTACTCGACCTCCTCAGCACCGGTGAGCAGCGGGACGCGGCCGATCTCCTTCAGGTACATCCGAACCGGGTCGGAGGTGCCACCCCGGTCAGTCGGCGGAGCCGACGCGGCGCGCAGGGCGCGCCGGCGCGCCGCCGCGGAGCGCGCGGGCCGAACGCCGCCGAGCTCCGGTCCGTCCTCCTCGAAGTCGCCGGCGACGTGCGCCGCGGCATCCTGGGCCTCGTGGAGCTCGGCCTCGACGGACTCTGGGAGGACGGGCGGCGCGGCCGCCAGCGCGAGCGGGAGGAGCTCGTCCTCGAGATCGCTGAGATCGAGCGGGGGGATCGACTCGTCGAGCCGGATGCCAGCGTCGCCGAGCTCCGCTCGGACGGCCTCGATGACCTCGGCGGTGAGCTCGATCGTGCGGAGCACGTCGACCACCTGGTCCATCGTGAGCTCGCCCGTGCGGCGACCCCGCGTGATCAGCAGCTGCAGATCACGGTCCGGGATCCCCCAACGGGGAAGCATCGGCGTCGCCTCGGTCATGCCCCTTCCTCACCCCTCGAACCGACCCAGGCTACCAACTGCTCCGCGGCCGTACCTGAGGTGTGGTCCTCTCTCAGCTGGTCGATCGTCTGACTCAGCCAGTGCTGGACCCGCAGGAGCTCCAGATTCTCGGGATCGGCGGCCACCTGAGCACGCAGCATCCGCACTTCTGTGCGCGCCGTCTCTGTCAGCATCCGCACCACGGCGTCGAAGGGATCAGTCGACACCTCCTCGGTGGCCAGCCGAGTGATGAGCTCCGCCACCGCTGGGTCGGCAGCCTCGATCGCCTGGCCCACCGTGGGGTGCGCCATCAGCGCGCTGAACGTGCGCGCGTGGAGGTCCCCCACGAACAGATCCGCGTACCGGACCCACTGCTCCACGAGGGGCCAGTCGTGCACGACGTGGCGGAGCACCTCGAGCTCGGGGCTGTCGCGCTCCTCGTTGAGCCGACCGGGCGCGACGCTCGGCGCGCTGCGAGGTGAGGGTTCGTCTCGGCGCTCGGGCGCACGCTCACGCGCCGGTTGCGCGGGACGAGCGAGCATGTCGCGCAGCGTCTCGGGTTCGATCCGGCATCGACCTGCGACCTCCATGACGTACTGGTCGCGCACCCCAGGGCTCGGGTGCTCGCGGATCACCTCCACGGCGGCCTCAGCGGCGCGCGCGCGGCCTTCCACCGTTGCGAGGTCCGCGCCGCCGAGCACGCGATCGATCCGGAAGCGCAGGAACGGCACCGCGCCTTCCACGGCAGCGACGAGACGCGCCCCATCCGACCGAGCGAGATCGGCCGGATCGACGCCAGCGGGGAGGTCCGCGACG
The DNA here is from genome assembly GCA_052390255.1 of Microthrixaceae bacterium. GTDB lineage: Bacteria > Actinomycetota > Acidimicrobiia > Acidimicrobiales > VFJN01 > VFJN01. The sequence goes on along the minus strand of JBQTHC010000169.1, from coordinate 21,436 downwards.
CTCACCTCGAGGTCGTGGTCGCGCTCCCACTGGTAGAAGCGCTCCGCCGCGGACTGGCCGGCCGCGTCGGCGTCGAACGCGAGGACCAAGCGTCGCGCGTAGCGACGCAGCAACCGCACGTGGTCCTCCGTGAGCGCGGTGCCGCAGGTGGCCACCGCAGCGGCGAGGCCGACGTGGTGGAACCCGATCACGTCGGTGTAGCCCTCGCACACGATCGCGCGATCGTCGGTGACGATCTGAGCCTTCGACCAGTTGAGCGCGTAGAGCAGCTTCGACTTCTGGTACAGCACCGTCTCTGGTGTGTTCTTGTACTTCGGTCCGTCACCACCCGGCATGACGCGTCCGCCGAAGCCCACTGCGTCGCCGTTTGCATCGAAGATCGGGAACAGGATGCGACCGCGGAAGGCGTCGGTCTGCCGCCCGCTGCGATTGAGGTAGCCGATGCCCGCGTCGCGCACGATGTCGTCGGGCAGCTTGAGCGCCCTCACGAGCTCGTCCCACCCCTCGGGCGCCCATCCGATCTGGAAGGCGCGCACCTCGTCGCCGGTGAGACCGCGCTCGCGCAGGTACTTGCGTGCGCTCGACGCGTCGGGCGCAGCGAGCAGGCGCTCGTGGTACCACTCGACCGCCTTGCCGACGGCGGCGACCAGGCGAGCGCGACGCTTGCGGCCCTCGCCTTCGTCCCGATCGGAGTAGCGCAGCGTGATGCCTGCCCACCCTGCGAGCAACTCGACTGCCGCGACGAAGTCGAGGTGCTCGATCTCGCGCACGAAGGTGATCGCGTCGCCGCGAACCTGACACCCCCAGCAGCGGTAGAGGCCGAGCTCCTGGTTGACGTTGAACGACGGCGTCTTCTCACCGTGGAACGGGCACAGCCCCACCCAGCGCTGACCGGAGCGACGCAGCTGCGTGTACTTGGAGATGACCGCCACGATGTCGGTCGCGGCACGCACTGCCACGATGTCCTCGTCGACGATTCCCACGAGGGGCACGGTAGTGGGCCGCGCCGACATCGCTTCCGGCGATCTCCCCTACGGGCGCACCTCGAGGACCGCGTTGAACGGTGTCTCCGTGGCCCGCCGGAACCGCGTGAAGCCGCCTGCCTGCACGACCTCCTGGAGCCGGGCGTCGCCGGCCTGGGCACCGAGGCAGGCCGCACCCGCCTGGGCCCGCGAGGCCGGCGTGCAGATCATCGTGGACGCGGAGTAGAAGATGCGCCCGACCAGGTGGAGGTTGTCCTCCAGCGCGTCGCCTGCGCTCGGCTCCACGAGGAGCCACGTCCCGTCGTCGGCGAGCGCGGCCCGGATGTGCGCGGCTGCGGCGACCGGGTCGCCCATGTCGTGGAGGGCATCGAAGATGCACACCAGGTCGTAGTCCGTTCCTGGGAAGTCGGCGGCGCTGGCCACCTCGAAGCTGACGCGGTCGCTGAGGCCTGCCTCAGCAGCGCGCTTGCGCGCGACGTCGATCGAGGCCGCGTGGTAGTCGAACCCCACGATCGTGCTCGCGGGATAGGCCTCGGCGAGCAGCACGGTGGAGGCGCCGTGTCCGCAGCCCACGTCAGCCACGATCGCCCCGGCCTGCAGCTTCGCCTCCACGCCCTCGAGCGCAGGGATCCAGGCGGACGTGAGGTTCGCGGCGTAGCCCGGACGGAAGAACCGCTCCGTCCCGGTGAAGAGGTCGCCGTGGTGCTCGTGCCAACCGACGCCACGCCCGGTGGTGAACGCCGAGCGCACCGCCTCCTCGTCCTTGTGCACGGACGTGGCCACGGTCATCCCGCCCGCCATGAACGCGGGGTGAGACGGGTCCGCGAGGCACACCGCCTGCGCCGGATCCAGGTGGAACCGACCCGTGCTCGCGTCGTACTTCGCGTAGTCGCTCGCCGCTTGTGCCGAGAGCCACTCGCGCAGGTATCGCTCGTCGCAGCCGGTGGCAGCCGCGAGCTCGGCCGGTGTGGCGGGCCCGTGCTCTGCCAGGGCCTGGTACAGCCCGAGCTTGTCGCCCACCACCACCGTGGCGGCGTGGAGGACTGCGCCGAGATCCGTGGCGAAGCGGCCCACGAACGCCTCGATCTCCTCGGCGGTCGGTGCGGTGTCGATGGTCATGGAGTGCTCCTCGGTCCTGAGGCCGGCCCAGTCGCCGACCTTCGAACGGTGCGCCAGCTGTCCTGCAGCACGCCTGCAGCGCGCTGCAGGACAGCTGCAGGCCAGAACCTGCACACTGGAGCCATGACCACCACCGACACCCATCCCGTCGTCGACCGCTTCCTCGCTGGGATCGAAGCCGGGCAACCCGCTCGCGACGTCTACGCGGCTGATCCCACCCTCGATGCGACGGTCCCCGGGTGGCGCTTCCAGCTCCAGGGCGCGGACGCCATCGTCGCCGAGTACTCGCGCTGGTTCGCCGACCCCGGCGCGTTCCACACGATCGAGCGCCACCCGGTTCCTGACGGTGAGGTGGTTCGGTACGTGCAGGACTCCGGCGTCGGGGATCGCGCGATCACGGTCCACCACATGCACCACCTCACGATCGTCGACGACAAGATCGTCCGCGACGTCGTGTTCTGCGGCGGCCGCTGGAGCCCCGAGGTGGTGGCGAAGATCGGGGCGGCGGCTCATGCCGGCTGACGTGGCCCTTGGTCTCACCCCTCGCGCGGCCGCCTCCTCGATCGACGAGCTCATCGCCGGTGCCACGGAGCGGCGGCCGCTGGTCACGGGCGACGGGAAGTCCGGTTCGGTGCTCGAGCTCATCGTGATCGACGGCGAGCGCTTCGTCCTCAAGCACCTCCATCCCGACGCGGACTGGACGATGCGCGGCTTCGGCGACCTGTCGTGCCGGCCGATCGCGGTGTGGACATCCGGTCTGCTCGACGCGATGCCGTCGAGCATCGACCACGCGGTCGTCGGCGCGGCAGCAGGCCTCGGCCGCAACGGATGGGGTGGCGCGCTGCTCCTGCACGACGTCGGGACGCACCTGTTTCCCGCGGGCGACGAACCGATCTCACTCGCCCACCACCGACAGCTCCTGCAGCACCTCGCGGAGATGTGCGCCGCGTTCTGGGAGCCGAGTGCTGCGATCCCACCGATGCTGAGCCTCGAGAGCCGCTGGAGCGCGTTCGGGCCGACCTGGTTGCAGAGCGAGCAGGAGCTGGGCTGGCCCGACGCGGTGCCGCGCATCGCCGCCGACGGTTGGGCCCGTTTCGCGCAGCGCGCTCCACGCGACGTCGCCGGAGTGATCGATGCGCTCCGACAGGACCTCGATCCCCTCGTCCTCGCCGCGCGAGACACGCCCCAGACGTTCCTCCACGGCGACTGGAAGCTGGGCAACCTGGGGGCCGACGGCGATCGCACGATCCTCCTCGACTGGACCTACCCCGGCGTCGGACCCGCGAACCACGACCTGGCCTGGTACCTCGCACTGAACCGAGCCCGGATGCCGGAGTCCAAGGAGGAAGCGATTGACGCGTTCCGGGTCGAGCTGGAGCGCTGCGGGATCGCGACGGATCCCTGGTGGGACACGCAGGTGTCCCTGTGCCTGCTGGGCGCGCTCGTGCAGTTCGGGTGGGAGAAGGCGCTGGGCGACGACGACGAGCTCGGCTGGTGGTGCGATCGCGCACGCGAGGGCGCAGCGCGGCTGTGACCGCCATGACCCAGGCCTACTCGGCCACGGGGGCCGCCTGGCAGCGCGGTCCTGGTCGCGTCTACGACCGGCTCGCGACGTCGTTGATCGCCGAGTCTCCGGTCTCCCTCGAGGGACGCACGGTGCTCGACCTCGGCGCCGGCACCGGGGCGGCGACGCGTGCCATCCAGGCGGCGGGCGGGACACCCATCGCGGCCGATCTGGCGATCGGGATGCTGCAGGCCATCGCTCCCGCCCGACCTGCGAGCGCGGTCGCCGACGCGAGCGCGCTGCCGTTTCCGGACCACTCGCTCGACGGCGTGATCGCCGCGTTCTCGCTCAACCACGTCGGCGACCCACGCCAGGCGATGCGCGAGGCGGCCCGGGTGGCGCGTCCAGGGAGCCCGCTGCTCGTGTCGGCGTACGCGGCCGACGACCACCACCCGGTGAAGGATGCGGTCAACGCGGCCGCGGCCGAGCTCGGGTGGCGAGCCGATGCGTGGGTCGACGAGCTGCGCACCACGATCATGCCAGTGCTCGCGACAGTCGAGAACGCCGAGCGAATCGTGGCCGACGCCGGGATCGTCACCGCCGAGGTCCGACGTGTCGACGTCGCGTTCCCCGACCTCGTCGCTGATGACCTCGTGGCCTGGCGCATGGGCATGGCTCAGCTGGCGCCCTTCGTGGCAGCCCTCACCTCAGCGCAGCGAGACGGGCTGCGGGCACGGGCGGCTGAGCTGCTCGGCGCGGCAGCGCCGCTCGTGCGCCGCTGCGTGGTGATCGCGGCTGTGGTCTGAGCGGCGCTCAGCCGGCGCGCAAGCGGTCGAGCTCTCCCGTGAGCCAGACCTCTGCGGATGGTGCCTGGTCGCCACACCGACCGACCAGGGTCCGGGCGCGACGCTCCGCCTCGGGCCAGAGCTGGTCCCAACCGGTCGCCCGCGCCAGCTCGGCGGTGGCGCGCCACGCCTCGAGGCCGCCGATCCGATCGAGCTCGTCGAGCACGGTCGCGACATCCTGCACACCCACCTCCCGGCCCGACCGGGCCGAGGCCGCGAGCTCCAGCGCGCGCGCTTGCGCACTCGCCCGTCGTGCGCCGCGCTCGTCGGCCTCGATCGCGAGCGAGCGCGCCCCTTCTGCCGCCCCTGACGCGTCACCGTCGAGCAGCGCGAGCCGCGCGCTCAGCAGCCGATGACGATCCTCCTGGTGCCACACCATCGTGCCGGCACCGGGCGGCGGGAGCTCGGCGCGCGCCAGCCGCTCGGCCGCGGACTCCGCGTCGCCCGCATCGAGTCGGGAGGCCACGAGATCGAGGGCCGCGTGCACGCGCGGCTCCTCGAAGGGCGCCGTCGACTCGAGTGCCGACCGCGTCAGCGCCTCGGACTCCTCGCCACGGCCGATGGCGCTCAGCACCCAGGCCCGGTAGTTCGCGGCCACCGCGACGAAGCGAAGCCCGACCGGGCCGAGGTCCTCGAGCGTCGCATCGAGCGTGTCGAGCAGCCCGAGCAGGTCTGCCACGCGCCCCCGTTGTCCCAGCGCGTACGCCTCCGCCACCATCGAGTGCGGCAGCACGAACGGATGGCGGAGCGCCGCTGCGTCGATGCCGCCACGCTCCACGAGCTCGAGCGCGTCGTCGGGTCGCCCCTGGTGCACCCGCAGGCCCGCCAGCCACACCTCGCCGACGGCGCGCACCCCAGGCACGGGACACCTCACCGCCTCGGCGAGGTCGCGGTCGGCACCGACCAGGTCACCGCGCGAGTGGCGCACGCGCGCCGCCAACGTGAGACAGCTCGCGCGGCGCTCCTCCTCCGCGGTTCGGGCTGCCCCCTCCTCGGCCCAGCGCAGCGCGGCCTCGAAGTCGCGCTCGTAGTAGGCGACCCAACCGGCGAGCTCGATCGCGCCGGCGCCGCCACCGCGTCGGACCGCCTCTTCGGCGTCGCGCCTTGCTGCGGCGATGTCGAAGGTCGCCAGCTCCAAACGGGCCCGCTGGACGAGGGGGTCCCACGCATCACCGCGCCGGTGCGTGGTGGGCGGCGGCTCCGCGCCGAGGATCTCGGCGTGCAGGCGCTCGGTGTCGGCGCTCGGCGACACACCGAGGTCCTCGGCCAGGCGACTCCGGACCTCGGCGTAGGCGGCCAACGCCGACGCGGGCCGCCCGAGTGCAACGTGTGCGCGCATCACCGCGCGGAGAGCGGCCTCGTCGTAGGGATCGTGGTCGAGCCCGCCCGAGGCAGCGGCGAGCGCACCGAGCGCGTCGCCCGACGCCAAGGCAGCTTCGGCGGCCACCAGGCCGGCCGTGGCGATGGTGCGCGCACTGGCCTCGCGTGGGCGGTCGACCCACTCGCCGTCCTCTTCCGGCAAGAGCGGCCCGCGTGCGAGGTCGAGCGCCATGCCGGCGGCGAGACGTGCACCGAGCGAGTCACCGGCGAGGAGGCGTTCCTGGGCGTCGGCGGTGCGTGCTTCGAGCTCGTCGACGTCGAGCCAATCGGCGCGCAACAGGTAGCCGGCGTCGTGGCGCTCGATCCGTTCGACGCCGAGCGTGCCGCGGAGCCTGCTGACGATGACGCCGACCTGGTCGGCCGGGCGTGTCGGTTGCTCCTCCCCCCACAGCGCCTCCGCGAGCGCGTCGACGGGCGCGGCACCTCCCCGGCGCACGGCCAGCGCCGCGAGCAGGGTGCGTGCCTTCCGGCTGCCGATCGCCTTCGATGCGAAGCCGTCGACCGAGAGGCCCCCAAGGAGTCGGACGCGCAGGTCGTCCACAGCGTCGGAGCGTACGGGCATCAGGCGGACGAGGTGAGCGTCCAGGGCTCCCGCGAGAGCCGGTCCGGGTCGAAGCGCGCCAGAAGCAGGTCCATCGGCGCCGACTCGCCCGGTTCGACCAGGCCGAGGCTCGCGGCGAGCCGAGCTCGTACCTCCTCGGCGCCGATGCCCTGCGCCCGGAGATCGGCGAGCGTGACGGACCCATGGCGCTTGGCCAGACGATCGCCGTCGGCGCCGAGCACGAGGGGCACGTGCGCCCACGTCGGTCTCGGTCGAGCGAGCAGGTCGAGCAGGTGTGCCTGGCTCGGTGTCGCGGCGAGGAGGTCGTCGCCTCTCACCACCTCCTCGACCCCTTGGTCGGCGTCGTCCACGACCACCGCGAGGTTGTAGGCGGGCACGCCGTCGTTGCGGCGCAGCACGATGTCGTCGACCGAGCCGGTCACGGCACCGTGCACGCGATCCTCGATGGCGACCGACTCACCGGCGGATCGCAACCGCAGCGCCGCAGGACGACCCGAGGAGGCGCGGGCGCGCACCTCGTCGGCGCTCAGCGCCCGGCACGTGCCCGGGTAGCGGCCCGATTGGGCGTGGGGAGCCGCCGCAGCCTCACGGATCTCCCGGCGGCTGCAGAAGCACGGATAGGTGAGGCCTCGATCGAGCAACGTGGCGAGCGCGGCTTCGTGCTCGCCGCGTCGTGCGGATTGCCTGACCACCTGCCCGTCCCAGTCCACACCGAGGGCCCGCAGGTCGGCGAGCTGCGACGCCTCGTGCGCGCGGCTGGCGGTCGCCGGGTCGAGGTCCTCGACTCGCACGAGGAACCGCCCGCCCGAGGATCGAGCGAAGAGCCAGGCGAGGAGCGCCGTCCGCAGGCTCCCCAGGTGGAGGTCGCCGGTTGGGCTGGGGGCGAAGCGACCCGTGGCCATGCATGATCATCCCACGGCCCCACGCTGGCGTGATCTGTTGGGTCTTTGACGTTGCCGCCAAGCCCGGCCTGGCGCAAGATGAGCGGATGCCGGCCCGCCACATCGTGTTCGTCGTCTTCCCCGGACTGCAGGGCCTCGATCTGATGGGGCCCTTCGAGGTGTTCGCGGATGCGAACGACGAGCTGGGGCGCAGCGCGTACCGCCTCACGGTCGCCGCGACGGTTCCGGGCGAGCTCTCGACGTCGAGTGGGCTCGGCTTGGTGGCGACGACCGCGCTCGCCGAGGTGCCCACGCCGATCGACACGCTCGTGGTCGTCGGTGGGGACGGCACCTATCACGCCGTCGGCGATTCGGCGCTCATCGCACAGGTGCAGCGCCTTGCCCGCCGTGCGCGCCGGGTCACCTCGGTGTGCTCCGGCGCGTTCGTGCTCGCCACCGCCGGGCTCCTGGACGGCAAGCGCGCCACGACGCACTGGCAGGTCTGTCCGCTGCTGGCCGAGCGCTTCCCGAACGTCACCGTCGAACCTGACCCCATCTTCGTGCAGGACGGCAACGTGTGGACCTCTGCCGGGGTGACCGCGGGCATGGACCTCGCGCTCGCGCTCGTGGAGATGGACCACGGGCGCGACGTGGCGCTCGCGATCGCTCGACGACTGGTCCTGTTCCTGCGCCGCCCCGGCAGCCAGTCGCAGTTCAGCGCACACCTCGAGGCGCAGGTCGCCGAGCGCGACGGCCTTCGCGACGCACAGCACCACATCGCCGAGCACCCAGGTGCCGACTGTCGCGTCGCCACGCTCGCGGCGATCGCGGCGATGAGCGAACGGAACTTCACCCGCTGCTTCACGGCCGAGGTGGGCGTGACACCCGCGCGCTACGTGGAGCAGGTTCGCGTCGAGACCGCGCGACGACTTCTCGAGGAGACCGACGACGGCGTCGACGCGATCGCAGCCGCGTGCGGGTTCGGCACCGCAGAGACGATGCGCCGCACGTTCCTCCGCACGCTGCGCACCAACCCGGCCGAGTACCGCCGCCGCTTCCGCGCAGCCTGAAGACCACCGAACCCACCCACGACCTCAGGAGACCGCAATGGACATCGCCATCCTGCTCTTCGAGCGCTTCACGTCCCTCGACGCCGTCGGGCCCTACGAGGTGCTCTCACATCTCCCCGGCGCGACCGTCACCTTCGTCGCCACCGAGGCCGGTCCGAAGCGCAACGACTCGAGCTCGCTGGCACTCGTGGCCGACGCGACGCTCGAGGACATCCCGCGCCCGGACATCCTGCTCGTGCCGGGCGGACCGGGGCAGGTGCAGGCCGAGAAGGACGAGGCGATCCTCGACTGGCTGCGAACCGCGCACGAGACGACCACCTGGACGACCTCGGTCTGCACCGGCTCCTTGGTGCTCGGCGCCGCCGGCCTCCTCGAAGGCAAGCGCGCCACCACCTACTGGCTCGCGCTGGAAGACCTCGCCCGCCATGGCGCCATCCCGACCAACGAGCGGGTGGTGTTCGACGGCAAGGTCGTGACCGCTGCCGGTGTGTCGTCGGGCATCGACATGGCCCTCACCCTCGCCCGTGAGATCGGCGGCGACGACCTCTCGCAGATGATCCAGCTCGGCATCGAGTACGACCCGCAACCGCCGTTCGACAGCGGCTCGGAGGCGAAGGCCCCCGCCCACATCAGCAAGTTCTTCCGCGACAACAGCCGCTTCGTGCTCGAGGGCTAGCGCCGGGTCAGGACTCGTCCTCGGCCAGCATCTGCAGGCCCTCGCCGGTGTGATCGTCGAGCACGTCGTCGGGCCCGTGCCCGTCCGGGCGATCGAGCTTGATCGACGCGACGATCGCGACCGTCAGCACCGCGGCGATCACACCGAGGGAGGCGAACGTGGGGATGTGGTACCACTCGGCGATGATCATCTTCATCCCGACGAACGCGAGGATCACCGCGAGTCCGGGCTGCAGGTAGTCGAACTTGTCGCGCAGGTCGGCGAGGAGGAAGTAGAGCGCGCGCAGACCGAGGATCGCGAACGCGTTCGAGCTGAACACGATGAAGGTGTGCCGGCTCACCGCGAGGATCGCGGGGATCGAGTCGACCGCGAAGATCACGTCGCTCGTCTCGATCACGATGAGCACAGCGAACAGCGGGGTCGCGAGCTTCTTGCCGTCGATGCGGGTGAACATCGACTGCCCGGCGTACTCGCTCGTCGAAGGGACGACCCGACGCACGAGCCGCAGCACCGGGTTGTGCTCCGGATGGATCTCCTCGTCGTCGTGGCGCAGGAGTCGCACCGCGGTGACCACGAGGAACCCGCCGAAGACGAACAGCATCCACTCGAACCGGTTGAGCAGGCCGACCCCCGCGAAGATGAACACGAACCGGAGCACGAGCGCGCCGAACACGCCCCAGAACAGCACTCGGAACTGGAAGGCGCGGGGCACGGCGAAGTAGCTCATGATGATCGCCCACACGAACACGTTGTCGACCGAGAGGCTCTTCTCGATCAGGTACCCGGAGATGTACTCCCCTGCCGCCTGTCCGCCCCACGCCCCCCACACGACGAACGTGAACGCCACACCGATCGAGATCCAGATCGCGGACTCGACGGCGGCCTCCCGTGTGCTGATGACGTGCGCGGTCTTGTGCACGAGCAACAGGTCGGCCACGAGCAGCGCGACGACCACCGCGAGGAACGCACCCCAGACCCACAGCTCGACGTGGAACTCGGCGAAGTTCTTGCGAGCCTCCCCGGAGGCGACGAGCGCACGGGCGGTTGCGGTGGCGAGCACGACTTCCCTTCGAAGCTACTTGGCGGCGGACGCCTTCGATCGGCTCGAAGACGATGCCTCAAGGATGGCCTGCGCGGCGGCCAACCTGGCAATCGGGACCCGATATGGGGAGCACGACACGTAGTCGAGGCCGACCCTGTGGAACAGGCGGATCGACGCAGGATCGCCGCCGTGCTCGCCGCAGACGCCCAGCTTCAGGCCCGGATTGCTGGCCCGTCCCCGCTGGGCCGCAAGCGCGACGAGCTCGCCGACGCCCTGCTGGTCGATCGTCTCGAACGGGTTCGACCGCAGGAGCCCCTGATCCAGGTAGGCACCCATCATCCGCCCCTCCACGTCGTCCCGACTGAAGCCGAAGGTCATCTGCGTGAGGTCGTTCGTGCCGAAGGAGAAGAAGTCGGCGCCCTCGGCCAGCTCGGCCGCTCGCAGTGCGGCTCGCGGCGTCTCGATCATCGTGCCGATCTTCACCGACACCCTGCGAACGGCGTCTCCCGGGACCGCCGCGATCGCGTCCTCGACCCACCCGCGGGCCGCCTGAAGCTCCTCACGAGCGACGGTCAGCGGGATCATGATCTCGAGGATCGGGGTTCCGCCGGCCTCGACGCGCTCGGCCGCCGCTTCCATCAGCGCACGGACCTGCATCGCGTAGAGCCCGGGCTTCAGCACGCCGAGTCGCACGCCACGCGTGCCGAGCATCGGGTTCTGCTCCCGCCACTCCTCCGCTGCGGCGAGCATCGCTCGGTCGCTGTCGTCGAGCTCGCCGCGCGCCTCCCTGACGCGCAGGTCCTCCACCGACGGCAGGAACTCGTGCAGGGGCGGGTCGAGGAGGCGCACCGTGACCGGGAGGCCGTCCATCGCCTCGAGGATCTCGAGGAAGTCGCGCTTCTGCGCGACGCGCAGCCGCTCGAGTGCGGCGGCCTCGGCGTCGGGGCCGTCGGCGAGGATCATCGCCCGAACGATCGGGAGCCGATCCTCCGCGAGGAACATGTGCTCGGTGCGGCACAGACCGATGCCCTCCGCACCGAAGTCGCGGGCGATCGCCGCGTCGGCGCCCGTGTCGGCGTTCGCCCGCACTGCGAGCCGGCCCTTGCGCACCCGATCGGCCCATCCGAGCAGCGTGAAGAACGCCGCGGGCGGTTCGGTGCTCTCGAGTGCGACCTCGCCCAGGACCACCTCGCCTGTCGAGCCGTCGATCGAGATCACGTCACCCTCACGAACGGTGAACGCGCCGGCGGTGAAGGAGTGGTCGCCGATCTGGATCGACTCGGCGCCGACGACCGCGGGGATCCCCCAGCCGCGCGCGACGACTGCTGCATGGCTCACGAGACCGCCGCGCGCCGTCAGGATCCCTTCGGCGACCTGCATGCCGTGCACGTCTTCGGGAGAGGTCTCGTTGCGCACGAGGATCACGGCCTCGCCCCGGTCCACCGCGTCGACGCACGCGTCGGCGGTGAAGTACGCCCGACCCACCCCGGCACCGGGTGAGGCGGCGAGGCCGCTCGCGATGACCTCCCGCTGACCGGCTGCGAAGTGCGGGTGCAGGACTTGGTCGAGATGGTCGGCCGTGATGCGCGACAGCGCCTCGGACTGTGTGATCTTCCAGCCGCGCTGGGTCGTCATGTCCACGGCCATCCGCAGCGCCGCGGTTCCGGTCCGCTTGCCGACGCGGGTCTGGAGCATCCAGAGCTTCCCCTGCTCGATCGTGAACTCGGTGTCGCACATGTCGCGGTAGTGGCGCTCGAGCTTGGCGAAGATCGTGAGGAGGTCGGCGTGGATCGCTGGAAAGGTCCGCTCGAGCGCTTCGAGGTCCTCGGTGTTGCGGATGCCCGCCACCACGTCTTCGCCTTGCGCGTTGAGGAGGAAGTCGCCGTATGGCACCGGCTCGCCTGTCGACGCGTTGCGCGTGAACCCGACGCCGGTGCCCGACCGGGCATCGCGGTTGCCGAACACCATCGCTTGCACGTTCACCGCGGTCCCGAGGTCGTGCGGGATCCGCTCCCGCTGGCGGTAGGCGACGGCGCGGTGGCCGCCCCACGAGGCGAACACCGCTTCGATCGCGCCTCGCAGCTGCGCGGCCGGATCCTGGGGGAACGGGGCGCCGGTCGCGTCGAGGACGACGCGCTGGTAGCTCGAGCACAGGCCGCGCAGCGCTGCGGCGCCCAGGTGTGCGTCGTCGGCGACGCCCTCGCGCTCACGCGCCGCGTCCAGCAGCGCGTCGAGCTCGTGGCCGTCCACATCGAGGACGATTCGGGCATACATCGCGATGAAGCGACGGTAGGAGTCGAACGCGAACCGCTCGTCGTCGGTCTGTGCGGCGAGCCCCTCGACCGACGCGTCGTTGAGCCCGAGGTTGAGGACCGTGTCCATCATCCCCGGCATCGAGAACTTCGCTCCGCTGCGCACGCTCACGAGCAGCGGGTCGCTCGCGTCGCCGAGCGACTTGCCCATCGCTCGCTCGACGCGCCGCATCGCCTTCGCCACCTCGTCGTCGAGGCCGCTCGGCCAACCGGCCCGCAGGTACTCGCGGCACGCGTCGGTGGTGATCGTGAAGCCCGGCGGCACCGGCAAGCCGAGCACCGAGGTCATCTCCGCGAGGTTCGCGCCCTTGCCGCCGAGCAGATCCTTCTGCTCCATCGGTGGTCGCCGATGCTTGTGATCGAACGCGTACACGTGAGGCACAGCCGCGGAGCCTAGGACTCGGTCCCGACGCGCAACGACCGCCACATCCACGGGAGGGACAGATGGCGGCCGCTGCTGGCGAGGGCTGGGCGGGCGGGAACAGCCCTCGTTGTGGTCAGCCTAGACCCCCCACCGACCCCTCTCAATGATGGTCGCGGGGCGCGCACCTCACGCGATGCGCGACTGCACCTCGGCGAGCAACCCGTCGATCGCGACCCGCACCTGGTCGGTCGAGTCTCGGTCACGGATCGTGACGGCGCGGTCCTCCAACGTGTCGAAGTCGACGGTGACGCAGAGCGGTGTGCCGACCTCGTCCTGCCGCCGGTAGCGGCGACCGATCGCCTGGGTCTCGTCGTAGTCGCACATCATGTGGGGCGCGAGCAGGTCGAACACCTCCCTCGCGACGGGGGTGAGCGTGTCCTTCTTGGAGAGCGGGAGCACAGCCACCTGGTACGGGGCCAAGCGGGGGTGGAGCCGAAGGACCGTGCGGGACTCGCCGCCCACCTCGTCCTCGTCGTAGGCCGCCATGAGGAAGGCCATCATCGTGCGGGTGGCCCCCGCGGCCGGTTCGATGACGTGGGGCACGTAGTGGGCGTTGGTGGTCTGGTCGAAGAACTCGAGCCGCTCGCCCGAGTGGGTGGCGTGCTGGGTGAGGTCGTAGGCGCCACGGTTGGCGATCCCCTCCAGCTCGTCCCAGCCCCACGGGAACAGGAACTCCACGTCGGAGGTGCCCGACGAGTAGTGCGACAGCTCGTCGGCCTCGTGCGGGCGGAGCCGCAGCTTCTCTGGGGCCATGCCGAGCCCCACGTACCAGTCGAAGCGCTCCTTGCACCAGTACTCGTACCACTGCTGCGCCTCGTCTGGCGGGACGAAGAACTCCATCTCCATCTGCTCGAACTCCCGGGTCCGGAACACGAAGTTGCCGGGCGTGATCTCGTTGCGGAAGCTCTTGCCGACCTGCGCGATGCCGAACGGCGGCTTCTTGCGCGACGTCTCGAGCACGTTCTTGAAGTTGAGGAACATACCCTGCGCGGTCTCCGGACGAAGGAACACCTCGTGCCCAGCGCCCTCGACCGGACCCGCGTGGGTCTTGAACATGAGGTTGAACTGGCGGGCCTCGGTGAAGCTGTCCTTCGCGCCACAGGTCGGACAGGTGCTCGGGTCGTCGAGCTTGTCGAGCCGGAAGCGCTCGTGGCAGCTCTTGCAGTCGACGAGCGGGTCGGTGAAGTTCGCCAGGTGGCCTGACGCCTCCCAGACCGCTGGCGGGCTGAGGATCGACGCGTCGAGGCCCACCACGTCGTGGCGCATCTGCACCATCGACCGCCACCACGCGTCCTTCACGTTGCGCAGCATCAGGACGCCGAGCGGGCCGTAGTCGTAGGTGGAGCGGAACCCGCCGTAGATCTCGGCCGACGGGAACACGAAACCGCGCCGCTTGCAGAGGTTGACGACCTTCTCGAACAGTGCGGGATCGGGGGTCGCGGACATGGGCGGCAAGGCTACCGGTGCCCGCGCGGCGCCCAGTCATGCGTTGCCGCGGGGGGCCGGTGCTAGAAACGGTCGATGGCCTCCCCCCAGCCCGTGGGCGACCCGACCGCGGTCTTCGGTCGCCGCGTGGTCGCCGCGCTGATCGACGCCGCGCTGATCCTCGTCCCGGCGATGCTGCTGCTGAGCGCGAGCTTCCAGTACCTCGACGTGAGCGCGCTGGATCAACCGCCACAGCAGTTCTGCGACTCCTACACGGCGCTCAACAACGGCTTCTGCCTGAACCTCGCCGACGTCAACGACCGCGTCTACTTCAGCGACAGCAACGACCCGGCCGGCACCGCGTACTACTGGGGCGGCACCATCCTCATGCTCGTGATCATCCAGGGCATCACTGGTCGCACGCTCGGCAAGCTGATCATGGGCCTGCGCACGGTGCGCGAGGACGGACGACCTCCTGGCGTCGTCAAGGCGTTCGTGCGCTGGGTGGTGTGGATCGTCGACGCCTTCCCCTACGTCCTCCCGCTCCTCGGACCGATCCTCGCGCTCACCACCCAAGGGCACCGCCGCCTCGGCGACATGGCGGCGAGCACGTTCGTCGTGCGCGCCTCTGCGGCCGGCGCGCCGATCCGCGTGCCGGGCCTCACGGCACCACACGGCGCGACCGGCGAGGGCGCGGCGTGGGCCGGTGCGGTGCCGCCGTCTGCGAGCGGGCCGCAGTGGGATCCCGTGCGCAACACCTACATCCAGTGGGACCCGGCGCAGAGCCGTTGGCTCCAGTGGGACGAGGTCGCGCAGACCTGGAACCCGATCGTGGGGCAGTAGCAGATGTCTCCGCGAGCGCTCGGCGCGGCGCTCGCCGCAGCGGTGACGCTGCTCGCGGCCTGCGGCGGCGGCAGCGATGCGCCTGCCTCGACCACCACCTCGACCACGGTCTCCACCACTTCGACCGTGCCCACCACGACCACCAAGCCCACGCCTGCGTGTGATTCGGTGTCCGTGCCGGCGGGCGCTACGAGCGTCGCGGAGGCCTCTGGCGATCTCGACGGCGACGGCGCCACCGACACGCTGCGCAGCTACCTCCTCGGCGACGCCGAGTGGCACCTCCAGGTGGCCCTCGCCGCGGACGGTGGCGCAGACCTCGTCGTGACCACCGGTGGTGTCGACGCGGTGACGGTCCTCGGGGGCGCCGACGTCGACGGCGACGGGGGCGACGAGCTCTGGGCGCGCACCGGATCGGGCGCGTCCGCCACGATCCTCGGGTTCGCTCGCTTCCGCGACTGTGCGCTCGAGCGGGTCACGTCGCCTGGCGGCGAGCCGATCGAGCTGCCGATCGGCGGCACCGTCGGCACCGCGTCGGGAGCGGCGTGCGGATCCGGCGTGGGATCTGCCGCGGACCTCACCGTGTACACCGCGAGCAACATCGAGGGATCCGCCTACGAGATCACGGCGACGGCGTACGAGCTCGATGGCGCGCAGCTCGTGGAGCAGGGCACGAAGTCGAGCTCCGCGAGCTACGGCGACGACGCGTTCGTCCGCGCCAGCAGCTTCTCGTGTGACGGCCTCGGTCTCTGATTCATGCGGCTCCGGGCGTCGCTGCGCTCCTGCCTCCGCCTGCCCGGCGGAACCGCACTCCGGCTAGGTCCCGCCGGAGTCAGCCGCGGTCGAGCACGGCAACCGATCGCAGGCGCCGTTCGAGGTGGTGCTCGATCGCACGCGTCGCGAGGTGGTCGACCTCGTGCGAGGCCGGTGATGCGGCCTGGGTGAGCGCCGCAGCGAGTCGACCGCCCAGGATGTCCTGGAGCAGCGACAGCGCATCCGCTGACAGGGCGGCGCCGGCGCGGTGGTCGCTGCAGCGCGTCCCTCCAGCGTCGAGGTCGAAGGCCACCAGCGCGTCGGCACGACCGCACTCGATACACGCGTCGACCGTGGAGCCGAAGCCCTCCAACGACAGCACCTTGAGGTAGAACGCGGGCACCACGAGCGGACCGCTGTTGCCCGCGAGCGCCCGCAGCGCCCCGAGGAGCATCTGGTGCAGCGGTGGGTTCGCTTCGCCTTCGAGGCTCAGCTGGTCGGCCACCTCGAGCATCGAGACGGCACGGGTGAGGCGATCGAGGTCCTCGCGGATCACCCGGAAGTGGTCGATCGTCTCGGCCTGGTCGACGATCTGGAGCTCGCCGCGCCCCTCATAGAACTGGAGCTGCAGGTGGGTCGGCGGCTCGAGGCGCGCACCGAAGCGGCTCTTCGTCTTCCGCACGCCCTTGGCCACCGCGCGCACCTTGCCGTGGTTGCGGGTGAGCACGCTGACGATGCGGTCGGCCTCACCCAGCTTGTGGGTGCGCAGGACGATGCCGTCGTCCCGGTAGAGGGCCATGGCCCGAGGCTATTGCTCGACGCCGCCGAAGCGGCGGTCCCTCCGCTGGTACTCGCGCACCGCGTCGAAGAGGTGCTCCCGACGGAAGTCGGGCCAGAGCGTCTCGGTGAAGATGAGCTCGCTGTAGGCCATCTCCCAGAGCAGGAAGTTCGAGATCCGGTGCTCGCCTGAGGTGCGCACGACGAGGTCGGGATCCGGCATGTCCGGCGCGTACAGCCGAGTGCGGATCGCCTTCTCGGTGATCTTCGCGGCCGGGGTACCCTCGGCGACGAGCGCCTGGACTGCGTCGACGATCTCGGCTCGCCCGCCGTAGTTGAACGCGAACGTGAGCGTCATGCGCCGGTTGTGCGCCGTGAGCGCCTCGGTGTCGTCGATGTGGCGCTGCACGCGCTTCGGGACGCGCCAACCCTTGCGCCCGATGAACCGCACGCGCACGCCCTTGCCGTCGAGCTCATCGCGTCGCGTGAGGAGCAGCCGCTCGTTGAACCCCATGAGGAACCGCACCTCGTCGGCAGGCCGCCGCCAGTTCTCCGTGGAGAACGCGTACACGGTGAGCCAGCGGATGCCGAGCTCGAGCGCTCCCTCGACCGTGTCGAACAGGGCCTCCTCCCCCGCCGCGTGCCCGTCGGTGCGCTTCAGGCCGCGCCGCGTCGCCCACCGACCGTTGCCGTCCATCACGCACGCGACGTGCGCCGGGATGCGGTCAGGATCGAGATCGGCGGGCGGCACGAGTCCCGAACCTACTGGGGCGCGATGTGCAAGGGTGAGCCGATGGCTGACCTGCTGGAGCTGAGCGCTCGCATCATCGATGCGGGCCACGCCGACGAGCCCGTCAACCGGATCACCCAGGAGCTCTCCGAGGTGACCGACGACCTCGCCGTGATCGAGTCGTTCTCCCACGTGGTGCTGCTGCGCACGCCGGGCGGGCTCGTGGCCTTCGACACGAGCGGCGGCCACACCGGCGCCGCCTGCGTCGAGAGCCTCCGCAGCTGGCGCGACGACCCGGTGTCGCACCTCGTGTACACGCACGGCCACGTGGACCACGTGGGTGGCAGCGGTGCGTTCCTCGCCGACGCAGAGGCGCGTGGCGATGCCCGACCGCAGGTGGTGGCGCACGAGGCGGTCGCCGAGCGCTTCGACCGCTACCGGCGCACCAACGGCTGGAACCTGGCCATCAACCAGCGCCAGTTCGGATGGCTGGCACCGGCAAGCAACCTCGGCATCGGCGGGATGGCGGCGTTCCTTCCCGTGGACACGGCCGAGCCCGACGTCACCTACCGCGAGGCGCTCTCGCTCGACGCGGGCGGCGTGCCGGTCGAGCTGCACCACGCGCGCGGCGAGACCGACGACCACACCTGGGCGTGGCTCCCTGAGCAGCGAGCGATCTGCGCGGGCGACTTCCTCATCTGGAACTTCCCGAACGCGGGGAACCCGCAGAAGGTGCAGCGCTACCCAGAGGAGTGGGCCGTGGCGCTGCGCGCGATGGCGGCGATGGAGCCCGAGCTGTTCCTGCCCGCGCACGGCCTGCCGATCGGCGGCAAGGAGCGCATCGCGATGGTGCTCGACGAGGTCGCCACGGCACTGGAGCAGCTCGTCGCCTCGGTGCTCGAGCGGATGAACGCGGGCGCGCGCCTCGATGAGATCGTGCACGAGGTGAAGGTGTCCGACGACGTCCTCGCTCGACCGTTCCTGCGCCCGCTCTACGACGAGCCCGAGTTCGTCGTGCGCAACGTGTGGCGTCGCTACGGCGGCTGGTGGGACGGCGACCCGTCCACGCTCAAGCCTGCGCCTGCCGCGGCGCTCGCCGCCGAGATGGCCGCGCTCGCGGGAGGGGCGCTCGCCCTCGCCCAGCGGGCCGACGCGCTCGCCGCGGCCGGCGACCTGCGTCTCGCCTGCCACCTCGCCGAGATGGCCGGCCTTGCCGCGCCGGAGGACCATGCCGTGCAGACGATCCGCGCGGAGGTCTACGAGCGACGACGCAAGGCCGAGCACTCCCTCATGGCCAAGGGGATCTACGCGTCGGCCGTGCGCGAGAGCAAGGCCGTGCTGGGGGACTGAGCGGCGGGCCGCCCGCGCGGTGGCGCGTCAGTGCGTCAGGCGGTGCGGCGCAGCGTGTTCGAGTCGGTGTGCGGGAACGGCGCGTCGAACTCGGCCATGCGCAGCGTGGTCTCCTCGGCGTATGACCAGGTGCCGTCGTCGTTGGCGCTGATCGTCACCTCGTAGGCGGTGGAGCTGGCCTTCGCGCCGAGGTACGTGTTCTCCGAGATGCCGTAGCGGGGATCGCCGAGGCGGGCCGTCAGCGTGTACGAGCGTGCGTCTGCGGCAACGCCGATCGCACCAGCGAGCACCGTGATCCCGCGGGGCACGACGAAGCCGCGCAGGACCTCACCGGCCGCCGCATCCCACAGCCAATAGCCCACCTCGGTGTGGAACGGGTTGTCCTCGCTGCCGCGCCACATCGCGGTCTTGTAGTCGAGGCCGTAGAGCGACTGGCTGCCGTTGTCGACCGGCCCGAACGGCTTCATCGTGAGCTTCTCGAGGTACGGGGTGGACAGCACCTCCCCCTTCGAGTGCGAGAACGCGCTGTCGAGCCCGCCTTCGCCTTCCCATTCGCCGATCAACCATTCGAGAGGACCCCATTCAGACATGGCCGGCAACCTATCCGCGGATCGCGGGCTCGCGCAGATCATCGGGGGCGCGCCGTGGCCTCGGCCCGCGCGTCAGCGCCACTTGACCCGGCGGTCAAGTCGCGCCTTGACTCATCCTGATGACGACGATCGACAAGGCCGCCCTGCGCGAGAGGTATGCGGCGGAGCGCGCCAAGCGCCTCCGTCCTGACGGCAACGACCAGTACATCCGGCTGAGCGACCAGTTCGCCCACTACCTGACCGACCCGTACCTGCCCGTGGTCGAGCGCGCCCCCAAGACCGACCACGTCACGGTCGCCTTCATCGGCGGCGGCTTCGCCGGGCTCGTCACCGGCGCCCGCCTCAAGGAGGCCGGCATCGACGACGTGCGCATCATCGAGAAGGGCGGCGACTTCGGCGGCACCTGGTACTGGAACCGATACCCCGGCGCGCAGTGCGACACCGCGAGCTTCGTGTACATGCCGCTCCTCGAAGAGACGGGCCACATGCCCACCGAGAAGTACGCGCACGCGCCCGAGATCCTCGAGCACTGCCAGCGCATCGGCAAGCAGTACGGGCTGTACGACAACGCGCTGTTCCACACCGAGGTGAAGGACCTCGAGTGGGACGACGACGCGTCGCGCTGGATCATCCGCACCAACCGGGGGGACGAGTTCACCGCCCAGTTCCTCGCGATGGGCACCGGTCCGCTGCACGTGCCGAAGCTGCCCGGCATCCCCGGCATCGAGACCTTCCGCGGCCACTCCTTCCACACGAGCCGCTGGGACTACGACTACACCGGCGGCGACCCGCTCGGCGCGCCGATGGACAAGCTCGCCGACAAGCGCGTCGGCATCATCGGCACCGGCGCCACCTCCGTGCAGTGCGTCCCGCACCTCGCGAAGGCCTGCCAGGAGCTGTACGTGTTCCAGCGCACTCCGTCCTCGGTCGACGTGCGCGACAACCGGCCAACCGACCCGGAGTGGTTCGCCGAGATCGCCACCCCCGGCTGGCAGCAGCGCTGGCTCGAGAACTTCACCGCCAACCAGACCGGCCAGCTCGTGGAGGACGACCTCGTGATGGACGGCTGGACCGACCTCGCGCGGCGCATCCGCGGTCGGATCATGTCGCTGCCGCCGGAGGACTTCACGCCGGAGAAGATGATGGCGGCCTACGAGGACTCCGACCACGAGAAGATGACCGAGATCCGCGCACGCGTCGACGAGATCGTCGACGACTCGGAGACCGCTGAGCACCTGAAGGCGTGGTACCGCCAGCTGTGCAAGCGGCCGTGCTTCCACGACGAGTACCTCCAGGCGTTCAACGAACCGGCGGCGCACCTCGTGGACACCGACGGCAAGGGCGTCGAGCGCATCACCGAGACGGGCGTGGTGGTCGGAGGCGTTGCGTACGAGCTCGACTGCATCATCTACGCGTCGGGGTTCGAGGTGGGCACGGAGTACACCAGCCGCACCGGCTACGACATCACGGGCCGCGGCGGCGTGAAGCTCTCGCAGCACTGGGCGAAGGGGATGCGCACGAAGCACGGCATCCACTCGCACGGCTTCCCGAACGTGTTCCTCGTGCAGCCCGCGCAAGGCGCGAACCTGATCTCGAACATCCCGCACAACCTCACCGAGGCCGGCAAGACGATCGCGATGATCCTGCGCCACGCGCTCGACAACGGCTACTCGCAGGTGGAGGTCACCCAGGAGGCCGAGGATGCGTGGCTCGAGCTGCTGCGCTCCGGTCCGGGCATGACGCTGGGCTCCGCCGACTGCACGCCGGGCTACTACAACAACGAGGGGCAGCCCGGCGGCCTCGGCTGGGAGCTGCTCGTGGGCTACCCGGCCGGCGCGATGGCCTACTTCGAGTACATCGAGGGGTGGCGCACGAAGGGCGACTTCGAGGGTCTCGAGTTCCGCTAGCCGTTCCGCGTGCGCAGGGCCGCGTACCCTGCGCCGATGCACCACACGCTGCACCCGCTACCCCACCAGCCCCAAGGGGTGCCCTGGCCCACCCATGAGTGGCCGACGGGCGCTGCGCCGGCAGCGCTCGAGGCGCTCGTCGACGAGCTGATCGGCGACGAGGAGCGCGTCGGCACGACCTACGCGGTCGCCGTCGTGCAGGGCGGCCGCCTCCTGCTCGAGCGCTACGGCGGCACGCTCCCCCACTTCGACCGACCACCCGAGCC
>JBQTHC010000168.1:0-8065 GCA_052390255.1 Microthrixaceae bacterium | reverse complement strand
TCGCCTCGCCGATCGGCTCGGCTTGTCAAGAGATGCGTGGATTGGGGGCCGCCGGACTCGTTCGCTCCCAAGTAGTGGGCGCTGTGCTGCCTATCGCCTCGCCGATCGGCTCGGCTTGTCAAGAGATGCGTGGATGCGGAGGCCGCCGGACTCGTTCGTGCCCAAGGAGTGGGCGCTGTGCTGCCGGTTCGCCTCGCCGATCGGCTCGGCTCAACTCAGCGGCGTGGCTGGCGTTCGGATGCGCCGACGAGCGTCCCACTGGCGGACGTGGCGCTCGGCCTGCCAGAGCAGGAGCGGACCTGCGGCGCGGTTCGGGGCGGTGCGGAGCGCTCGGGGAGTCGCACGGAACAGGGCTCGCACCCGTCGCTCGGTCGTGTCGAAGCGTCGCTGGTCGTGCGCGGTCCAGGTGACGCCGAGCTGGTCGCGGATCTCCGGTGGGAGGGTGCCGAGCGTGAAGCGGCGCTGCAGCGCGAGAAGCGGCCGCAACGGCACGTGGAGGCGGAGGGGGAGCGCTGGGTCGAGCACATACCGGGCGAGCTCGACGCCTGTCTCGGTCACGCGGATCTGCGCGAGCGTGTCAGCCATGTAGGAGCGGAAGTCGCGCAACGTCGCGGGCTGGTCAGCGCGCGGCACGCCGAACAGCTCAGCCACGCGGGTCATCTCCTCGTAGTACGTCTCCTCGTCGCTGGCGCTCAGCGGTTCGACGAGGGTCGTGTAGGCGCGCAGCGCCGTGTCGCAGAGCGTCGCGTGCACCCAGAGGAGGTTCGGGACGTCGTTCGCTCGGTAGCCGGGTCCGACCACGAACTCGTGGATCCACTGGATGCGCGCGCCGACGCCCCGCGCGAGGTCGGCGCTGCCGAACACGGCGGCGTAGGTCGCTTCGAGCGTTCCCTGCAGCCGCTTGAACGGGTTGCCCTTGAAGTCGCTGTGGTCCTCGACGCCCTGCGCGACCGAGGGGTGCGCGAGCTGCAGCACGAGCGCGCGCCCTGCGCCGAGCATGATCGCCGGTTCGATGTTGACGCGCCGGATCACGCTGTCGACCGGGAAGTGCTCCATCAGGGCGTGACGAGGATCTTGCAGTGGGTGTCCGGGCTGGCGAGGTCCTGGAACGCGCCCGGGACGCCGTCGAGGTCGACTCGACCGGTGATGAGCGGCGCGACATCGATCTGACCTTCGGCGATCGCATGCAACGTGGCGGCGAACTCCATCGGGTCGTAGCCGAGCACGAACTGGATGTTGAGCTCCTTGCTGATCCCGAAGAAGGGGCTGATGTGATCGGGCTGCATGCACACGCCGACCACCACGATCCGCGAGCCATGGGGCGCGGCGCGCAGCGCGTCGTTGATGATCCCAGGCACGCCGATCGCCTCGAACACCACGAGCGGTCGTCCCTTGCCGGTGCGCTGCCACGCGTCGAAGGCCGGTTCGTTCGCAGGGTCGACCACCTCGTGCGCGCCCATCGTGGACGCGAGCGCTCGGCGCGCGGGGGAGAAGTCGGAGGCCACGATGTGCTCGACGCCGTTGAGCTGCAGCGCGGCGATCACCGCGAGGCCGACCGGCCCGCATCCGAGCACGAGCGCGCCCTCCCCGGGGGCGATCTTGGAGCGGTTCACCGCGTGCAGGCCCACGGCCATCGGCTCGGTGAGCGCCGCGTGCTCGGCCGACAGGCCGTTGGGCACCTCGTGCAGCATCGGTGCGGACAGCACCATGCGCTCGCCGTACCCGGCCGCGACGTCGTTGCTGTAGACGATGCCTCGCACGCCGTCCATGGACAGCAGGATCGGGATCGACGTCACGAGCGTGCCGGGCGCCGGCGCCAACGTGTCGGGTCCGACGTCGAGGATCTCGGCGGCGAACTCGTGGCCCATGAAGACGTCGTGCTCGAGGTCGACCTCGCCGCCGAGACCCATGTCGGGCATGCCCTCCATCTCCTTGGTGAGGGCGAGCATCTCGGCGCCGTGCTTCGCGAAGTGGAGGTCGGACCCGCAGATCCCGCACGCCTTGACCTGCACGAGGACCTGCCCGAACGCCGGTTGGGGCTCCGGCACGTCGTCCCGTACGTAGATCGTGCCGGACTTGAGAGCTGCAGCGCGCATGTCAGCGACCTCCTGGGTCGACGTCGGAGAGGAACTGGAGCAACGCATCGTTCACGGGCCCGGGTGCTTCCTGCTGCACCCAGTGCCCGGCTCCTTCGACGAGGACGTTGCCGCGATGGTCGGTCGCGATCTCGTCCTGGATCTCGACCGGGGTCATCATGAGCACCGGGTCGAGCGTGCCACCGATGAACAGCGAGGGCGCGGTGATCTTCGCGCCGTCGAGGTGTGGGGTGATCTCCCAGTTGCGGTCGAGGTTTCGATACCAGTTGATGCCGCCGGTGAAGCCGGTGCGCGCGAACTCCTCGGCGTAGTGATCGAGCTCCTCCTGGCTCAGCCAGGAGGGGAGCTCCGCGGGCTCGGGGAGGCGTTCGACGAAGCCGCGGCCGTCTGCCGCCGACATGCTCGCCGCGTCGAGACCGGCGCCGTCGCGCGGCATGAGGCCTGCGAGCATCCGCCGCATCGTGGTGCGCGCATCGGCGCCGAGATCCGCGTCGGCGACCCCTGGCTCCTGGAAGTACACCATGTAGAAGAACGCGTCAGCGAAGACCATGCGCATCGCCTGGATCGGTGGCATCGGGCCGCGCGGGAGGAGCGGCACGCTCATCGGGACGACCGCCGCGACACGACCGGGGTGCATCCGGGCGAGCGAGCCGACCACCATGGAGCCCCAGTCGTGACCGACGAACGCCGCGGTGTCGTGGCCGAGGGCGTCGAGCAGGCCGACGAGGTCGCCGGTGAGGTGCTCGATGTCGTAGTCGGTCACAGTGGCCGGCCGGCTCGAGCGCCCGTAGCCGCGCATGTCCGGGGCGATCGCGTGGTAGCCGGCGTCGGCGAGCGCCGGTAGCTGGTGACGCCAGGAGTACGAGACCTCGGGGAACCCGTGCACGAGGACCACGGGCGGCCCCTCCCCGGCTTCGACGACATGGAGGTCCACGTCGTCGACCCGGATCGATCGCTCGCGCGCGGTGGGATGGGGGGTGGGCGCGGTCATGCGACGGCTCCGGTGGGGGAGGTGAGGGTCGTGAGCAGCTCGGCTCGGGTGGGCCCGATCCGCGCCGGGAGTGGATAGCGGTCGGGGTCAGCGACCACCGCAGCGACCGCGGTGAGGAACTCGCCGTCGGCCATGAGCGCACTCGGCGGGACGAGCAGGTTCATGAGGCGGGCGATGCCCCGGCCGATGACCGGGTGCGTCGCTGCGGCGGCGAACACCGCTGCCATCGCCTTCGCGGCGTCGGAGTCAGCGCCCTCGTCGCCCGTCGCGCCGACCGCGCCGCTGCCGCCGGGGTCCGAGCCCATCCGATCCATCTGCACGGACGCCTCGAACCACGGCTCGACCTCGATCGCGCTGGCTGCCTCGTACGCCGCGCCTCTCGCGTCGGCATCGGCGGGGTGCGCGGCGTACGCGTCGGCGAGCAGCCGCGCTTGCACCACGGCGAGCGCGCAGCCGCGGCCGTACAGCGGGTTGGTGGTGGTGTGTGCGTCGCCGAGCGCGTGGAAGCCGGTGACGAGCGGCTGGCCGTCCGCATCGGTGAAGCGGCGCAGGCGGTTGATGAGGCCCGTCATCGGTCGGACGGCGCCGATCGGCTCGAGCGCTCCGTGGGCGAAGAACTGGTCGGGTCCGGGAAGCACGCGGCACGCGTGGTCGAAGCGATCGGCGTCGCTCAGCGCGTGGCGCAGCTCGGCGTCGCTGGTGCGCACGGCGAGCGTGACCGAGAGGGTGTCGCCGTCGCCCGGCACACCGAGGTACTTCACGAAGCCGAGGTCGCCGCCGAGCTTGGGGTCGATCTCGGCGGTGCTCCACGGCCGGTGGTACCAGCGCGTGAGGTACATGAGGCCGCTCTCGTGCCCGGTCTCGGCCACCTCGGCGCCGTGCTCGGCGAGCCACTCACGAACCGGGCCGCGCCGTCCGGTGGCGGCGATCACGGTGTCGGCCTCGATCGTCGACCCGTCCTCCAACCGCACACCCCCAACCAAACAACGTCTGTGAACCGCCACGTCCGCATTGCGGCCATCCGGGTTCACAGACCTCGCGAGGAGGCCCGTGACGGCAACACCGGTGCGCACCTCTACGCCTGGTTGCGCGAGCACCGCCCGCCGGAGCACCCACTCGAAGGTGGTGCGGCGCACGATGATGACCTTCAGATCCTCATCTCCGGGTTGCGGCTCGCCGAGGTTCGCGGTCATCGGCATCGTGGTGCCGCCCGCTGCGAGGAGCTCCTCGAGCACATCGGGGAAGTGCTCGCGCAGCTCCACCTGCAGGCGCGCGAGGAACCCGTGGGTCTGGTGGACCTGTGGCGCGCCCCGGCGCTCGGCTGCGAACGCCTCCTCCGCATCGGCGGTGGGTGGCAGCGGGTCGCGCTCCAGCAGCGTCACCTCGTGACCGGCTCGGCTGAGCGCGAGCGCCGCGGTGAGCCCACCGACCCCGCCCCCCACCACGAGCACCCGATCAGCCACTTGACCTCCACGACGCCGGCCGACCGACCCTAGGGTATGGTAACGGTCGTTGCCAACTTCCTCCGTGCCTCGCAACCCGACTCGATGGGTGGGCCTCGCCCCCGCCGATCGACGTGCGGAGCGACGGACCCTCCTCCTCGACGCCGCGCTCGATCTGCTCGGCACGCAGGGGTGGTCAGGAACCACGGTGCGCGCCGTCTGCAACCAGGCCCGGCTCAACCCGCGCTACTTCTACGAGAGCTTCCGCGACCTGGACGCGCTCGTGGTCGCCGTCTACGACCGGATCGTCGCGGCACTCACCACCGCGGTGATCGCGGGGGTGGCCGCGGCTGGACCAGACCCACGTGACCAGACGCGCGCCGCGCTTCGCTGCGTGGTCGACTTCGTCGACGAGGATCGGCGCCGTGGGCGCGTGCTCTACGTCGAGGCGCTCGGCAACGAGGCCCTCAACCGACGGCGCATGGAGACCGCGCACCTGCTCGTCGCGGGCGTCGAGGAGCACGCGGCGGCGATGTCGGGCGCGCTCGCGCCCGGGGAGCCGATCGGTCGCATCGGCGCGGCGCTGCTCGTGGGCGGCGCGGCCGAGCTCATCGTGGCGTGGCTCGACGGAAGGATCGACGTGGATCGCGATCAGCTCGTGGACGACGCAGCAGAGCTGCTGCTGGGCATGGGCGAGGCAGCGGCGCGCGTCGCAGCGCGACGCGCCGCAACCCACTAGGGGCGCGCGATGTCGCGGTCGGGGTTCGGTGGCGGCGCGACGAACCCGGGGCCAGGACGCCACCCGCTGCTGGCAAGATCCTCGAGCACGTGGTGCATGTTGAGGATGTCCTCCTCGAAGGAGAACCTTCCCTCGCCCGCGTAGCGCAGGAGCGACACGCCGGTCTGCTCGAACGGGCGCCCGTCGGGCCGCTGTCCCGGCAGCACCTGGCGCCACACGGTCACGACGTCGTCGCCGTCGATCGCCGCGAACTGGATCGGGAAGCGCCAGTCCTCCAGCCCGCGCATGCTCTCGACGAGGAACTCGCGGATCTTGTCGATGCCCTGCACGCGACCCCACGCCGGGTCGATGTAGACGGCGTCGTCGGTGAAGAGATCAGCGAGGTCGATCCACGTGGCCTCGCCCGCCTCGATGCGCTCGCGCAGCCGGAGGTAGCCGTCGAGCACTGCCTGCACCTCGTCGCGCGGATGAGCCATGGCCGGGAGACTACGTGGCCGACCAGGTCGCGTAGCGAGGCTCGAAGAGCGCGGGCATCCCGCCGGTGTGGAGGAAGACCATCGCGCCGTCGGTCGGCACCCGCCCCTCGCGGACCGCAGCGATGAGTCCCGCCATCGCCTTGCCGGTGTAGACGGGGTCGAGGATCAGGCCCTCGAGTCGAGCCGCCAGGCCGAGGGCTTCGCGGCAGCTGGGGGTGGGCGCGCCGTAGGCCTCGCCGAAGCGATCGTGGTCGATGCACACGGTGCCGGTCGGCGCAGCGAGCCCGGCGAGCGCGGCCGCGCGAGCGGCCTTGTCAGGGACGACCTCGTCGAGGTCGGGGCGGGTGCCCGCGTCGACACCGAGGACCAGGTCGAGCGAGCCGAGTCCCGCGGCGAGCCCGGCATGGGTGCCGCCCGAGCCGTCCGCGGTGACCACGAGCGCCACGTCGGGGATCTGGTCGTGCAGCTCGAGCGCCGCGATCACGTACCCGAGCTCGCCGACCGTGGAGGCACCGCCGACGGGGATCAGGTACGGGTTGCCGCCGCTCGCGCGGTGCCGTTCCGCTTCGTCGCGCATGCGCTGCTCGAGCGCGTAGTAGCCGATCGGACCTGCCCACACGATCTCGGGCTCGAGCAGGTGATCGATCACGATGTTGCCGACGGGCATCGCGACCGGATCCCCGGCGAGCACGATCGTGCAGTCGAGGCCGAGGCGGTTCGCGGCGGCGGCCGTGAGGCGCGCGTGGTTCGATTGCTCGCCCCCGCCGGTGACGAGGCGATCTGCGCCGGCTCTGATCGCATCCGCGCACAGGTGCTCGAGCTTGCGCACCTTGTTGCCGCCACCGCCGAGACCCGTGAGATCGTCGCGCTTCACCCAGAGACGACCCGGCGCGAGGCCGAGCGCGGCCGCGAGCCGGTCCATCGGCTGGACGGGCGTCGGCGACACCACCGAGAGCGGCACACGCTGGTCGAGCACCGCTCCGGTCTAGTGCGACCAGGCGTCAGTCGCCGTTGTCCTTCTCGCCGTCCTTGGCGTTGCACTGCTTCTGCGTGCCGACACAGCGGACGTACGCACCGGTGATCGCGTCGTCCTTGAGGGCTGCTACCGCAGCGTCCGCGGCGCGCCGGTCGGGATAGGGGCCGGCATAGGCGACCCAGAGCCCCGACTGGAGCGACGCGTAGTCGTCGGAGTGCAGGACGCCGGTGGGGTACCCCGCGTCGGCGACGGCGCTGGCGCGCTGCTCCGCGACGCTGCGGTCACGCTCGGATGCGACGATCGTGATCCACGCGGGCGTCGACAACGTGGCGGTGGGGATCGTGCTGGGCGCGGTGGTAGGTGTCGAGGCCGGTGGCGCTGTGGTGGGCGCGGTGGTGTCGGTCGTGGGTGGCGTCGTCGTGGGACGGTTGGGAAGCGACCGCAGCGCGATCGCGAACGAAGCGGCGAAGATCGCGAGCGACACTGACGCCAGGATGAGTGCGAACCGACGCGCGCTCATGTCACCGATCACGACGCCAGCAGCGCGTCGGTCAGGGCGGCCGGTTGGGCGAGCATCGGGCTGTGGCCGCCGCCGAGTCGGGTGACGGTCGCGCCCATGCGTTCGCTCGCATGGCGCGCACACGACTCGGCCGACAGGACGCGGTCGTCGGCGCAGACGATCGCGTGCGCGGCGACATCCGGATACGCGCGCAGCGGGCACGGCTCCGACGCGACGCTCCACGCCTGGCGGCGCAGCGTGCCAGCCGCCCATGTCGCGAGCGAGTCGGGGCAATCGTGGTAGAACGCGTCGATCGCAGGCTGGATCGGCCAGCTCGACGCACCGTCGTCGTGTCTGATCTGGTGGCTGGCGAGCTCCGCCCACTCCGGTGGGAACGTGTCCTCGAGCGTGAACAGGTCGTCGGTGAGCGTGGCGCCGGGGAGCGGCACGAACGCGCACACGAACACGAGCGCCCGGACCGGCCGCGCCGCCGCGACGAGCGGGATCGTGAGGCCTCCGAGCGAGTGCCCGACCACCACGATGTCGTCGCCCTGATGTGGGTCGAGGGCCTCGAGGACGGTGGCCGTGTAGTCGGCGAGGCCAGCCGTCGGGTCGGTGCACGGCAGGTCGGGGGCGATCACCGTGTGGCCGGCCGCGCGCAGGAGCTCGGCCGTGGGGTCCCAGCACGCGCCGGTGTGCCACGCACCGTGCACGAGCGCGAAGGTGGTCATCGCGCGTGCCCGCGCCGAGTGGTCGCGCCGCTCACCGGCCGAACATGGCGAGCCACTCGGCCTCGCTCTTCGGGGAGAACACGTAGTTCCAGCGGCGCGTGTCCTCCATCGTGGC
>JBQTHC010000167.1:0-15968 GCA_052390255.1 Microthrixaceae bacterium | reverse complement strand
GAGGGCTCGGCCCGCCGCCGACACCGCATCCCGTGCGGCGTGCTGCAGATCGGCCTGCGCCGCCACCTGGTCCACCAGGGCGGCGAACGCTTCCTCCCGTGCTCGCAGCTCGTCAGCGTCGACCGCTCCGAGCTGGTTCGGCAGGTGGTCGAGGTGGACCACCGGATCGAGGTACTCAGGTGCTGCCTCGATCACCTCGAAGAGGGCCGGATCGAAGTCGAACAGCACGCCATGTGCCTCGAGGAGCCCGCCGCCGGGGCGCACGTCGGAGCGAGCGAGTCCGCGCACCGTGTCGATGAGCATCGAGCGACGCGCGTCGTCGAGTCCGGTGACGATCGTGACGTTGGGGTGGAGGTCGAGCGTCTCGTCGGGCGCGGTGGCGAGCTGGAGGAGACGCATGGGAGGTCTAGGACACTCGGATCCGCTGGACGTGGCCGTCGTCGTCGCGACCGTCCTCGGGGGCGGTGCCGTCCTCGCCTCGCAGCCGGCCCGCTGCTGCCTGCGCGAACGTCGCGAACGTGCTCAGCGCCCCCTGGATGGCGGCAGGGTCGTCGACCAGCTCCTCGGCGGCGTCGAGCAACCGGCGGGTGGCCCGGATCATCTCCCGGGCCGCGGCCTGCAGGTGCTCGACCCCAGCGCGGGCATGATCCTCGTGTCCTTCAGCCGTCATCGTCGTGACTCCCTTCGAACGCGACCCTCAGTCTGCCCGCTCGCAGCGTCGCGTCGACGATCCGTCTGCTGCGCAGGGAGTCGGGGAGGGTGATCGCACGGCGATAGGGGCCGACGCGAACGAGGAGCTCGTCGCCACGCCGACCCAGCTCGAGGTCACCGCGATCGGCGAACGGGAGCTCGAGCGACAGCGTGCTCCGACCACCCCGGCGCGTGATCTGCAGAGGTTGACCCACGTGCAAGCGCGACGCCGCGTCGCGCTCACCGTAGAGCTGGTCGCCGAAGGCTCGGAGCGCGTCGATGCCGACGAGCTCCGTCGGGGCGAGCTCGACCTTGAGCACGGGCAGTGGGGCGAAGCCGTCCTCGATGCTGCGGAGGTGCTCGGTGTGGAGCTCCTTCCAGCGCTCGAACCACGGATCCGCCACAGCGTCGGGAAGGAGGCGATTCGCGACGACCGCGTCGACGCGGTACCCGAAGAGCGACAGGTAGGTGTAGGTGCGGCGGGCCTCCGCGATGACCATGCGCTCAGGGTTCACGACGAGTCGGATGCTCGTGCGGTCGGGGTCCATGAGGATCTCGCGCACGCCGTCGAGCCGTTCGTAGAAGCGACTCGTCGCTGCGAAGACCTGATCGCCGGCCACGGGGAGCGTGGTCACCCGCGAGAGGACGGGGCTCACGAGCTTGTTCACGCGCCGGCCGACGGGGAACAGCCGCTCCATGTAGCGAGCGAGGATGTCCGGAAGCGACAGGAATCGGATGGTCTCGGCGGTTGGTGCGCAGTCGACCACGACGACGTCCCACTCGCCTGACTCGGCGTACTGCTTGATGTCGGCGAGCGCGAACACCTCGTCGAGACCCGGCACGACCGACAGCTCCTCCGCCTCGAGGCCATCGACGCCGGCCCAGGCGAACACCTCGCGCAGCCACCCCTGGATGTCGTGCCAGGACTCCTCCATGCGCTCCTGGGCGTCGAGCTGCTGCCCCCAGAGCCCGTCGGAGATCGGGCTCGACAACGGACCGAGGTCGACGTCGAACGAGTCCGCGAGCGAGTGCGCTGGATCCGTCGACAGGACGATCGTCTTGAGCCCTGCGTCGGCGCAGCGGATCGCGGTGGCGGCAGCCGCGGTGGTCTTGCCGACACCGCCCTTGCCCGTGAACAGGAGGACCCTCGTCATGCGACCATGACGCTCAAGGCTCGACGTGGGCTCGCAGCTCGCGGAGTGCGGTGTGGACGATCTTCGACTCCGCACGGCGCTTCACGAACCCGGGCAGCGGCACGACGAGCTCCACGGACAGGTGATAGGTCACGAGCGTGCGATCCGCACCGACCGCCTCCAGCACGTACGACCCGTCGAGGCGCCGCATGATGTCGCCGCGGACCAGCTCCCAGCTGATCGTCCTCGGTCGATCGCCGTACTGGTAGCGCAGGGTGTAGCTCGTGCTCCGCCCCATCGCGGCCGCACGGAAGGTCACCTCCTGCCCGCGACCGGTGGAGTCCACGGCGTCGACCGAGACACCCTTCAGGTCACGCGCCCAGGCGGGGTAGGCGTTGAAGTCGCCGAGGACCTCCACGATGCGCTCGACGGGCGCGGCGATCTCGATCGTCTCCGTCGCCTGATCCGCCATCGTCACGAGCCTCTCTGGTCGGTGCCTACGGAACGTGCATTCTGGCGCGGATCCGGACGCCGCCGCGACGACCGGCCCCGCACGCTCAGTCCGGGGGGCCTGCAGAAGGCGGATCCTTCGCCGAGAACGAGCCGTGGCGCCCACCCCACAGCGCCATCAGGCCGAGCCCGAACATCGGCGCCAGGACGCCGAACGCGGCCTCTGAGTACGGCCGGATCGCCGCGGCGGTGACGACCGCGACGACCTGCACCGCCAGCGCCACCTGGAACCGTCTCCGAACGGCGCCAGGAGCGGACTCGCCACCGAGGAAGAACAGGCCCGACAGGGTCACGAGGTCGCGGCGGCTGCGCGAGATCCCGATGAGGTACGCCCACAAGAGGGCACCTGTGCCCAGCGAGAACAGGAGCCCGGACACGACGGCATGGACGCGCTCGAAGCCCGTCGGAAGAGCCGCCGCAGCGAGACTCGTGAGGACGAGCAGTGCGGTGGCGGCCACGTCGACGCGGATCAGCACCTCATCCGCGGTCGACCCCGACGGTCGTTCAGGCATCGCCGCGGCCATCCCATGCGGCGAGCGCGGCAGCGAGTCGATCGGCGAGGACCGGGTAGGCGAACGACTCGACGGCGCGCTTCCTCCCGGCCAGGCTCATGCGTGCGCGCGCACTCGGATCGTCGAGCAGGCGCGCGAGCGCGCCAGCGACCGCTCTGGGGTCGTGCGGCTCGGACACGACGACACCAGTCGTCCCGTCCACCACCGCCTCTGCCGCTCCCCCACTGTCGCCCGCCACCTGGGGAGCCCCGGCCGCCGCCGCCTCCAGGAAGACGATGCCGAAGCCCTCCTGTTCGAGACCGTGCCAGCGATTGCGACAGAGCATCGCGAACACGTCGCCGCATCCGTACAGCGAGGGGAGCTCTGCATGCGGCACCCGCCCGAGCAGGCGCGCAGGCGCGCCGGTCGCGGCGATGAGACGCTCGAGACGATGGCGGTCGCGGCCGTCACCGCCGATGGCGACCACGAGGTCCGGTCGGGCGGGCGCGAGCAGCGCCGCCGCGCGGATCAGCACGTCCATCCCCTTGCGGGGCACGAGGCGACTCACGGAGATCACGAGCGGTCCGGAAGCGGGAAGGCCGAACCGCTCACGCGTCGCGCGTCGCTCCTCGTCGGTGCGAGGGAAGAACCGGTCCGTGTCGACGCCCGGAGGCACGACCACGCTGGGCAGCGGTCGCCCCGCAGCGCGCTCCGCCTCCGCGAGCGGGTACCCGCCGGCTGCGACGACGAGCGCCGCGCCGCGCAGCACGCGCGCCAGGAGCTGCGCTGCTCCGGGGATCCGACCGGGAACGGTGACCTCGGCACCGTGGAGCACGACGCCGTACGGGCGCTCGAGCCGTGGACCGACGAGGCCGACCGGGAGCGCGGGGTCGAGCAGCACCAGGTTCGCATCGGTCTCGGCGGCGAGCGCGTCGATGCGCCGCACCAAGCTCGGGGTCGGCAGGAGCACCCGCTCGCGGGTTCGCACGATCCGGTACGCCTGCGCGGCGTCCCACTCGGCCGCATCGTGGTGGGGCGTGGTCATGATCACGAACGACGCTGGGTCGAGGCGTCGCCAGAGCTCCCAGAGCATCGTCTGGATGCCGCCGATCTTCGGCGGGAAGTCGTTGGTGACGAACAGGTGGGTCATCGGTTCACGGCGCGCGGTCAGCGGGGAGAGACGATCGCGGAGAGCTCCGCCGTCACGCGGGGATCCGAATCGGTCACGAGCTTCACGAGCAGATCCTCGCGTCCGAGGCGCCGAGCGACCCAGACGGCGTGGGAGCGCATGAGCGGATCGGGGTGCTGGAGGTAGCGGGTCAGCACCTCGATGACTCGAGGGTCGCCCGGGTCGGCCACGTTGCCGAGCACGACGAGTGCGTTGCGGCGCACGTAGCGCACGTCGCGCTGCGGGATGTACCAGCGCTCGGCCCAGCGCAGGACGACCTCGTCGTCGTCATCGAGCAGCTCGAGGAGGGGTACCCACGGGCGAGCGTCCTCGGTCGCCCGGCCTGCAGGTGCGCGTCGGTTGGGCGGGCACACGTCCTGGCACACGTCACACCCGTAGATGCGGTCGCCGAGGGCAGCACGCTGCTCGAGGGGAAACGTGCCCTCCGCCTGCAGCAGCCACGACAGGCAACGCCGCGCATCCACCACTCCAGGGGCGGTGATCGCGCCCGTCGGACAGCGATCCAGGCATCGCGTGCACGTTCCACACCCGTCCGCGACGGCACGCGCGGACCCATCGAGTGGCGCGTCCGTCACGACGGACCCGAGCACGTACCAGCTCCCGAGCCCAGGGAGCAGGAGGTTCGCGTTCTTCCCCCACCAGCCGATCCCTGCCCGGTGTGCCGCCGCCCGGTCGACGAGCGCGTTGTCGTCTGCGAGCACGCGGGTTCGCCACCCGTGTGCGCGCAGCACGTCCGCGACCGCGGACAATCCCGCGCGCAGATGCGCGTAGTGGTCGACCCAGGCGTAGCGCGCGACTCGGCCGGCCGGCACCACGGGTGCAGACTCCTCGTCGAGCTGCAGGTAGCTGCGAGCGCCCACCACGATCGCCGATGCGTCGGGCAGAGCCCGCTGTGGGTCCGTGGACCTCGCGGGGTTGCGGTAGGTGAAGGCCATGCCGCCGTGAAGCCCCTTCGCCTTGCGGATCTCGAGGGTCTCGCGGACCTCGACGAAGGGTTCCGCGGAGGTGACCCCCACGAGGTCGAGACCAGCCGCCAGCCCGACGGCTCGAAGGTCGTCCTGCGCAGGCAGCGAGCGATCCCCCGCGGCGCGCGGCATCTGCTCAGGTGGCGCGCAGCGGGCGGGTGCGGCGCGGTCGCACCGGTGGTGCGCCGACCGCACCGTTTCCTGGGGGCGCGGCGGGGCGAGCGGCGGGGCGAGCGGCGGGCGTCGGCGACGATCCGGGCGGCGCCACCACGCGCTCGGCAAAGCCGGTACGGAACAGCGGACGCACCACGGGGGGTGCGGTCACGGTCGGACGCGGGACCGGCGGCCGCGGCACGGGCGGCTGCGTGCGAGGCGGCGTCACCGTGGGCTTGGGCGCCGCGACCGAGGGAGGGGGCGTGACCGTCGGCGGCGTTGCCGCTCGTGGCCGCGCAGGGGGCGCCTTCCTCCTCGCGGCAGCCGGCTTCTTCTTCACCGGCGCCGCCGCCTTCTTGGCCGCCGCCGTCCTCTTCACGGGCGCCGGCTTCCTCTTCACCGGCGCCGCCCCTTTCTTGGCCGCCGCCTTCCTCTTCACGGGCGCCGCCTTCTTCCTCACCGGCACCGCCGCCTTCTTCACCGACGCCGGCTTCTTCTTCACCGGCACCGCCGCCTTCTTGGCCGCGGCCTTCCGGGCGCGTTCGGCTGCCACTGCCGCCCGCGCGCGATCCCGCTCGACGCGCGCCGCCTGGGCGACTGCCTGGCGCTCGGCGCGCTCCTTGCGAGCCTGTTCGGCTGCACGCTCTCGGACGCGCCGGGCGGCAGCCCGCTCGACGGCGACCGTTCGCTGCGCGACCCCCTTGCGCATCGCGAGCGCGGCTCGCTCCCGTTCCTTCGCCGTCCGAGACGCGCGCGCGATCCCGCTCGGATCGCGCGGAAGGCCGCCAGCTCGCGAGCCGACGCGGGGCGCGACGTACCCGAAGGCACCGCTCTCGCGATCGGCCGCAGTGACACCGCCAGCGTGCTCGTCGACGTCGAACTGCAGCACGTGGTTCCGGGCCCGATAGTGGAAGCTGAACCGAACGATCCACCGGCCATCGGCCACTTGGCGTGCGGTCCACGCCTCCGTGAACTCCTCCGACGTGAGCGCGACGCCCCGGTCGGCGAGGTTGTGGCGGATGGCGTCGCCGATGGGCTTCGACGAGGGTCCGAGTCGTGCTCGGTGCAAGGGCGCGGCGAGCACGGAGGCGATGACGCGCGCCCGCTCGGCGAGCACGGGCGGCGCGAACCGCTCGACCCACTCGGGATCGACTCCGGCGGCCTTCGCGATCTCGACAACCGTGCGCCCGTTGCGCAGTCGCGCTTGGATCTCGCGCACGGAGAGCGAGCTCTCCTGACGGGTCGCCTCGGCGCGGGCGTCCTCCGCCTCGGACTCGGCCCGATGCTCACGCAGCTCGTCGAGCACGGCCTCCACCGCCCGGTCGACGGCGAGCACGTACCCGCCGGCGCGCGAGCCTTTGCGGGCGCTGAGGATCAGGCCCTCGTGATCCGTCGTGAAGCCAACGACATGAAGCTTCTGCACGCGCTCGTCGCGGGGATGTCTCCCCGTTGTGGCACCTCCCCGCGTGACGGTAGCAGCGGGCTCACGCCAGGCCCGCGACCACTTGTCCGGATCGCGTCCCCCGGATCGCCCTTCAGCCCGTGCGGCGTCGGTGTCGCAGCGCCGGAGCGAGGCCGCCCTGCTCGAGCAGCCGAAGCGCGCGCGCCTCGGCCACGTCGATCACGACTGCATCGCCCGGCTCACGCTCGCAGAGGAACGTGACGACGCAGTCGTCGCATGCGCTGGTTCCCTCCATGACGCAGGTGTCGCAGCTGATGGTCAGCGAGGTGTCTCCCATGCGCAAGACGCTACGCAGGGGGTGAGACAGCCCCCTCGGAGGTGACCGTCTGCTCGACCCGGCCGCTCGGCCCGCACCAGCGGCACTCGACGGACTCGACTGCCTCGGCCAGGACCTCGGTGTCCTCGACGGTCAGATCGCCGGCCACCGTGTAGTGGTGGAAGGAGCGCTCGCGGCGGCTCGTCGTCACGTCGAAGCGGGTCAGGTTGCCGCAGGTGGTGCAGCGGTAGCGGGGGGTCTCAGACACCCGGGCGAGGATACGCGGCGAAGCTGCTTGTGAACGCGGCGGGGGCTAGCCGGAGTGCGCACCCGCCGCACAGGCGGAGGCAGGAGCGCAGCGACGCCCGAAGCCGCATGTGAACGCGGCGGGGGCTAGCCGGAGTGCGCACCCGCCGCACAGGCGGAGGCAGGAGCGCAGCGACGCCCGAAGCCGCATGCGAGCGCGGCGGGGGCCGGGGCGCCCCCCCGCGCCCCCGAAGATGCACCCGGGGGTCAGCGACAGGATCCTAGGCGGACTCGGCGGCGAGCGCCTCGAGGCTCATCGCCTCGTACTCCTCGCCCGTGTCCACCCAGTCCTCGAACTGGATGACTCCCATCTCGCCGAACTTCGTGCGCAGCCACCCGTCGTTGCGGTCGAGCAGGCCGAGCTTCTTGCAGTTCGGGACGATCTTGGAGAACAGGAGCTGCTGGAACGGATCTTCGTTCTTGTCGCCCTGGTTCTCGAGCTGCAGCCGGACCATCGTGCGCACGTCGACGCCCATGCGGTCCCACACCTCCTGCTGGAGGAAGCGGTCGCGCATCCGCACCGCGGCTTCGAACGCGAACTGCTGGCGCTCGAGCATCTCGGCGTCGGTGAGCTCTGCGTAGTACTCCTTGAGCGACAGCACGCCGAAGGCAACGTGACGCGCTTCGTCGCTCATCACGTAGCGGAGGAGCTTCTTCAGCAGCGGCTCCTCGGTGAGCTGGTGCATGAAGCCGAACGCTGCGAGCGCGAGGCCCTCCACCATGATCTGCATGCCGAGGTAGGTCATGTCCCAGCGGCTGTCCGCGATGATGTCGTCGAGCAGCATGCCGAGGTGCGCGTTGAGCGGGTAGTGCCCGTTCATCTTGGTGTCGAGGTACTTCGCGAACACCTCGACGTGACGGGCCTCGTCCATCACCTGCGTCGCCGCGTAGTACTTCGCGTCGATCCACGGCACCGTCTCGACGATCTTGGCGGTGCACACGAGCGCGCCCTGCTCGCCGTGCATGAACTGGCTCATCGTCCAGTTCTGGCTCTCGATGATGAGCTGGTCCCACTCCTTCTGACCCCAGTTGTGGAGCGGTTGGCCGGGGCGCTGCGCGGCGACGAAGACCGGATCGGAGTCCTGATCGCGCGGCGCGTTGGCGACCACCATCTCGATGTCGACCGGCGTCTCCCACGGAAGGTCGGTCTCGCCGTTCCACTGCGCGCCCTTCGCCTTCTCGTAGAGCTTGTTGAGCGCGGGACGCTCGCCCTTCTCGTAGTTCCAGGTGAACAGCGCGTCGGCGTTGTCCTTCACCGCGTGCACGAGCTCGTCGACGTCCTTGCTCGTGATCGACAGGATCGCCTCGAGGTCGTTCACGTCGGCTCGGCCGAGCATCTCTTCGTTGGTGGTCATCTCGCGGGTCTCCCTGGTGTCTTGGTCGGAATCAGCTATCGGACTGGTGAGCAGAGGGTGGGGTCGTGTCGAGCGCTTCGACGAGGCGAGCGATCAGGTCCTCCCACGGTCCCGGGGCCGGGAGCGTGAGGTCGACCGCACGGAAGAGGAGGAAGCCGAAGCCGACGGCATGGCAGAAGCGCACCACGGCCTCCCGGTCGAGCGCCGGATCGATCGCACCCGTGGCCTGCGCCTCGGTGACGAGGTCGGCCAGCCGGTCGCCTCGCAGGTCGAGTGCGCCCTGCATGAGCCGGCGGACCTCGGGGTCGCGCCGAGCGGCGACGAACGCCTCGAGGAGCAGGGCGCTCTGCGGACCCATGTCGTCGGTGACGAGGTGCGACCCGACGGTGGTGAGGATGTCGGTGACCTTGCCGTCGAAGCGGTGCTCGTTGAACAGCGTGTCGAGCTCGCTCTCCGAACGGGCTTCGATCGCCGCGAGCAGCAGCTCGGCCTTGCCGGTGAAGCGTCCGTAGATCGCGCCGGTGGTGTACCCGGCGCGACGGGCGATCTCCGCGACCCCTGCTCCGTCGTACCCCTTCTCGGCGAACACCTCCGCAGCCGCGCTGATGAGCTTCTCGCGGATCGGATCCGCGGAGTCGGCCATCGCTGGCGCGTGCAGGGGTGCGGCCTCAGCCATCGTCGGCCACGATAACGATCATTATCAGCCGTGTCCAGCCGGGAGGGGCTCAGCCGGCCTCGGCGGCCGCCTCCCGCTGCGACACCTCGACGAGCGCGTCGAGCGCCGCCACCGCCGCGCCCGAGTCGATCGACGCTCTTGCGGCAGCGATGCCCTCGGGGAGGGCAGGCGCGAGGCCCGCCGCGACGAGCCCGGCCCCGGCGTTCAGGCTCACGATGTCACGGTGCGCCCCTGACTCCCCCGCGAGCACCCGGCGGGCGAGCTCGGCGTTGACCTGCGCGTCGCCCCCCACCAGATCCTCCCGCTGCGCCCGCGCGAGCCCGAGCGCGCCCGGGTCGACGGTCCACGTGCTCACGACGCCGTCGTGCAGCTCGACGACGGTGGATGTGCCCGTGGTGGTGAGCTCGTCGAGTCCGTCACCGCCGTGCACGATGAGGGCGCGGGTGGCGCCGTTTGCGTCGAGCACGCCGGCCATGCGCTCGGCCATCCGCTCGTCGGCGACGCCGATCAGGTAGCGGCGGACACGCCCCGGGTTCGAGAGGGGTCCGAGGATGTTGAACGCGGTGGGGACGCCGAGGTCGCGGCGCGAGGGACCAGCGTGACGCATCGCGGGGTGGTATCGCGGGGCGAAGCAGAAGCCGATCCCCGCCTCCTCGACACAGCGCGCGACCCCCGCCGGGCCGAGTGCGATCGCCACGCCGAGCGCTTCGAGCAGGTCCGCCGACCCGCACGCGGACGACGCGGCCTGGCCGCCGTGCTTGCAGACCTTGCCGCCGGCCCCTGCGACGACAAGCGCCGAGATGGTCGACACGTTGATCGTGTGCGCCCGGTCGCCCCCGGTCCCCACGAGGTCGACCACGGGGCCGGACGTGTCGATCTCGACCCGCGTCGAGGCAGCGAGCATCGCGTCGACCATGCCGACGAGCTCCTCGACGGTCTCGCCCTTCATGCGCAGCGCCACCATCAGCGCCCCGATCTGCGCGGGCGAGGCGGCGCCATCGAGCACCTCCGTCATCACCGCCCGAGCCTGCTCGCGGGTCAGGGACGCACCGCCCATGAGCGTTCCCAGGGTCACGGGCCACCCACCCTGCTCCGCGAAGGTCAGCTCAGCCACGGCGGGACGCTACCGCTTCGCAGAACGCGCACGACCAGCGAATCAGGAGGCGCGGCGGCGTTGCCGGTGGATCCGGCGGCGCTCCTTCTCGGTGGCGCCACCCCAGACCCCCTCCTTCTCGCGCCCCTGGAGCGCGAACTCGAGGCAGGTCTCCCGCACGCTGCACTCGACACAGACCGCCTTGGCGGCGTCGGCGTCCTCGTCGGTCGCCGGGTAGAAGATCTCGGGGTCCAGTCCACGGCAGGCCGAGTGTCGGCGCCAGGCGAGGTCCATGTTCGGGGGGCTCTTCGTGACGGGGGGCAGGTGCTGTCGCAGTCTCCGCGCGCGCACATCGCCGATGCAAACCAGCGATCAGACCAGCGACCTACTCGGCGGATTCGCTGCGGCGCAGGAGCGCCCACACCTCATCGGCCGGGTAGCGCCGATGTCCACCCGGCGTGCGCACCGACGGGATCCGTCCGCGTCGCGCCCAGTCGGTGACGGCGCGCTCGGAGACCTGGAAGAGCAGCGCGACCTCTCGCGTGCGCAGCAGGCGACCTTCGAGGGAACCCGGGAGCGTGCCGGTGCCCACGAGTTCCTCGAGCAGCGCTTCCCGGCTCCGTACCCGCTCCAACCTGCCTCCTCAGAGGCTTACGCCCGATCGCGCCTCATGCCCGGGCATCGCCGCCCCGAACTCCGTGGGGCGAGTGTGCCTGACGGCGTGTCAAAGGGCAACGGGGCAATCAAGGAGGAATGGAAGTGGTCGGGAGGATCCGGACCTACAGGTCAGGGCGTTGGGCCTCTCGCGCTGCTCGCCGAGCATCACGCGTGCTTCAGCTCACGCCGCCGGTGCATCCAGGCCTGCACCACATCGGCCATCGCCTGCGGGTTGTACGCGTCCTCCTCGTAGCTCCAGCGGCCGTCGCCGGCGTACACGAGGCGAGTGAGGTTGGCGGCCTGGAAGATGCTCCCGTCGCCGAGGTCGGCGAGGCGGTTCTGGATCTCGCACACGATCCAGCCGCGGTCCTCGTCGAACATGGCCCACTCGATCGGGAACTCCACGAACTGGTTGTTCGGGAACTCCGCCATCGTGGCGGTGATCCACGAGCGGATCGCTGCCTGGCCCTCGAAGCGCCCGAACAGGTGCTCCACGTAGACGGCGTCGTCGGTGAACTGGTCGGCCCACGGGTTCCAGTCGCCGGTCTTGCCCGCGAGGCGTCCCCGCTCCTGGTAGGCCTCGAACTCCCGCTCGAGCTCTGCACGTGTGAAGGTCGTCATGCCGCGGGAGGTTAGAGAACTCCTTCTGTGGGCGCTGGCGCACGCGTGGCGTGCTCCCCCGCCCACAGATCTAGGCCGGCACCCACGTGGCGTGGAAGCCGTACGGCACCCGTTGGGGCAGCGGCACCGTTGCGATCGGTCCCGCGGCCACATCGGTGGCGTCGAGGACCGTGAAGGCGCTCTCGCCACTGGACTCGTCGTGCACGTAGCTGAGGAGCCAACCCTCGTCGTCCGCGGAGCCGTCGGGGTCGGCGACGAAGAGCCACTCGCCGCTGTGCACGCTCGGGCCTGGGTCCCACACGCTTCGCCTGCCGGTCGTGAAGTCGTGCTTGACCGCACCGCCGAGGTCGACCGTGTCGGGTCGCTCCCTGTTCTGGACGAAGTAGCCGTGTCGATGCTCGCGACCGGTGCGACGCAGATCGCGCGACGGCAGCTCCATGTCGGAACGCTCGTCGACCACCTCGTCGCGCGCCGTGCCCGTCGCCGTGTCGACGCTCCAGCGGTGCAGCGCGAGGCCGCTGCCGAGCACCGCACCCTTGTCGAACATCCGAGCATGCCGACACACGTCGACCACCACTTCGTCGCCACGCCGGAACGCGTTGACCCCGTGGAAGACGTAGCAAGGCTCGATGTCCGACCAGCGCACCTCGCTCCCATCGGCACCCAAGGGGAGCACGCCGATGCGCGCTCCGTATGACGGATCCCATCGGAACGGAAACGCGTCACCGGCGGGGTCCTTGATCATCGCGACAGCCGCGTCGAGGTCGAACACGACGGGCAGGTCCCAGAACACGGCGTCCTGATCGGTGATCGCGAAGTCGTGGATCATCGTCGGCCCTGGGACGGGGACCACCGTGCTCTTCACGAGCGTCCCGTCTGCTTCGGCGACGTGGTAGGTGAGGTACGGCTCCACGAACCCGTACCCGAAGAAGTGCATCCGACCGGTTGCGGGGTCGATCTTCGGGTGCGCGGTCATCGACGTCGTGAGCCGCCCGGCGAAGTCGTGGACCCCCGTCGTGGACAGGTCATGAGGCGAGAGCTCGTAGGGGTAGCCCACCTCGCCAGAGGTGAGCAGCCGCCCGCCGTGCCAGATGGCCGACACGTTGCTCTGCGACGCCACGCCACCGGGCACGCCGCTCCCGAACCCCGAGGACGACTCGTACAGCGGCGTTCGGACGAAGCGGTTTCGATACGAGGTGGCCGCGCCGGAGTCGAGGCGGATGCCGTGCACCATGCCGTCGCCGAGGAACCAGTGCGGCGAGGCACCCGTCCTCGGGTTCGAGCCATTGCGCACGTAGAGCCCGTTCAGCGCCTTGGGCAGCCCGCCCTGGACCGTCAGCTTCGTCGTCTCCACCTCGTCGACGACCGGAGCGAACCCGCCCTGCAGCCACCACGGCCGGGTCGGATCGAACGGCTCCGTGGTGGGTGGGACGGTGACCGGGCTCGCCGTGCCGTCGCTCGAGCCGCTGCAGCCGACGAGCGGCGCCGCGGCAGCGGCCAGCACGCCCAGCCCCGCAAGCCGCAGCACCTCGCGGCGATGCATGCGCTCCCACCCGTTCGCCCCCGACACCTCGAGGACCCTATGCGCTCGACTGACGGCCCGCCGCGGCACACCGATAACCTCCGGCCGTGGCCGTCGGCTCCTTTGATCGCACTCGTTCTCTCCAGGCCCTGCAAGGTTCCACCTTCGACGTCCTCGTGATCGGCGGCGGGATCACCGGCTGCGGCGTCGCGCTCGACGCGGCGAGCCGCGGGCTGAAGACGGCGCTGGTGGAGCGCGGCGACTTCGCGAGCGGCACCTCGTCGAAGAGCTCGAAGATGGTCCACGGTGGCCTCCGCTACCTCCAGAACGGCGACGTGCGGCTCGTGTACGAGGCGCTGCGCGAACGCCAGCGCCTCCGGCACAACGCGCCTCACCTGGTGCGCCTGCTCCCCTTCCTGATCCCGATCTTCTCGAAGGACGGGCTCATCAACCCGAAGGTGGCGCGTGCGCTCGGCAGCGCGATGTGGATGTACGACCTCACCGGCGGCGCTCGGATCGGCAAGCTCCATCGGCGACTCAAGCGAGCGCAGGCGGTCGCGCACATGCCGACGCTCCCCGAAGAGCGGCTCGCCGGTGCCTACCTGTACTACGACGCTGCCGCCGACGACGCCCGCCTCACCCTCACGATCGCGCGCACCGCCGCGCTCGA
Organism: Microthrixaceae bacterium; assembly: GCA_052390255.1. Classification (GTDB taxonomy): domain Bacteria; phylum Actinomycetota; class Acidimicrobiia; order Acidimicrobiales; family VFJN01; genus VFJN01. The sequence goes on along the minus strand of JBQTHC010000167.1, from coordinate 2,219 downwards.
CTACGGCGCCGTGGTCGCGAACCACGCCGCGGTCGTCGGGCTCCGCCACGACGCAGCCGGCAAGGTGATCGGCGCGACCGTCGATGCCGACGGCGAGCGCATCGAGGTGAGCGCGCACACGGTGGTGAACGCGACCGGCGTGTGGTCCGACGAGATCCGCGCGCTGGATGAGGGCACCCAGCTCGACACGATCCGCCCCGCGAAGGGGATCCACATCACCGTGCCGTGGGACAAGGTGCGCAACGACATCGCCGTGGTCGTCCCGGTGCCTCGCGACAAGCGGTCGGTGTTCGTGGTGCCCTGGCTCCCGAACGACGACGGCACGTTCCGCCTCACCTACATCGGCACCACCGACACCGACTACGACGGCCCGATCGATGACCCGCAGTGCACCTCCGAGGACATCGACTACCTCCTCCGCGCCATCAACTCGTCGGTCCGCGAGCCGCTCGGCCCCGCCGACGTGGTCGGCACGTGGGCCGGGCTGCGGCCACTGGTGAAGGCCGCCACGAGCGGGCGCACCGCCGACCTCTCACGCCGCCACAAGGTGCTCGTGTCCGCGAGCGGCGTGGTGTCGATCATGGGCGGCAAGCTCACGACCTATCGCGAGATGGCGGAGGACACCGTCGACGCGCTCATCCGCCAGCTCGACCGCACGCCCCGCGGCGCCCGGCGCTGCAGGACGCGACGGCTCGTGCTCCGCGGCGGCCGCCCTGCACGCGGGGACTCGACGGCGCACCTCGCCGGCCGCTACGGAGGCGAAGCAGCGGACGTCGAGGCGATCATCGCTGCCGAGCCGTCGCTCGCCGAACCCCTCGTGGAAGGGCTCCCCTACCTCCGCGCCGAAGCGCTCTACGCGGTGCGTCACGAGATGGCACGTACGCTCGACGACGTGCTCGCGCGACGCACACGTGCACGCCTGCAGGCACGCGATGCGAGCGCTGCGTCGGCGCGCGCAGTCGCGTCGCTCATCGCCGGCGAGCTCGGTTGGTCGGATGCGGAGGTTGACGAGCAGGTGAAGGCCTACCTCGCGCTCGTCGACGCCGAGCGCGAGGCGCCTGCGCTGCCCGAGACCGGCCTCGTCCCCTAGGAGCACGCGATGCCTTCGCCGCACGACCTTCCTGCGCCGGGCCCGGCTGCCCCGACGCCGCCGATCGCGCTGCGCGACGGGGGTGCCGGCGCCACGGCCCATCTCGGTGGCACGGTCATCCCGGTGCCGGACGGGGTTGCCGCCGCACTCTCCGAGATCTGCCCCACGACGCTCGAGGGCGACCTGCTCGGCGAGGCGAGCCGAGACTGGTGGCCCCAGGCGATGATCTGGGCGCTCGACGGCGAGGTGGCGGCGAAGGCCGCTGCGGTCGTGTCGCCGTCGTCCTCCGCCCAGGTGGCGCGCGTGCTGGCGGTCTGCAACGACGCCCGCATCCCGGTCACGGCAGCCGCCGGGAGGAGCGGGGTGTGCGGTGCGTCGGTGCCGGTGCACGGTGGCGTGGTGCTCGACCTGTGCGGACTGCACGGGATCGTGGAGGTCGACGAGACCTCGCTCGTGGTCGACGTCGCGCCGGGCACGTTCGGTGACCACCTCGAGCACGCGCTGCGCACCGAGCACGGCCTGACGCTCGGCCACTGGCCGCAGTCGGTCGCGCTGTCCACCGTCGGCGGCTGGCTCGCCTGCCGCTCGGCGGGCCAGCTCTCGACGCGCTACGGGAAGATCGAGGACATGGTCCTCGGTCTCGACGTCGCACTCGCCGACGGCCGGCAGATCTCCACGGGCGGCGCGCCTCGTGCCGCCGTCGGCCCCGATCTCAACCAGGTCTTCGTCGGCTCGGAGGGAACTCTCGGCATCATCACCGGTGCGCGGCTGCGCCTCCACCCTGCTCCCACCCACGAGCGTCGCGCCGCGTACGGGTTCGCGTCCTTCGATGCCGGCATCGACGCGATGCGCCGCATCCTCCAGGCCGGCGCCACACCCGCAGTGCTGCGCCTCTACGACCCGGCCGAGGCCGACCGGACCTACCACACCGGCGACGAGGCCCTCCTCCTCGTGCTGGATGAGGGCGGCGAGGCGCTCGTCGACGCCACCATGCGAGCGGTCGCAGAGGTGTGCAGCGACGCCACGCCGGAGGACGAGGCACACGTCGCGCACTGGCTCGAGCGCCGCAACGACGTCGCCGCGCTCGAAGCGCTGATCTCGCGCGGGTACGTCGTCGACACGATGGAGG
>JBQTHC010000166.1:0-7894 GCA_052390255.1 Microthrixaceae bacterium | reverse complement strand
GCGGCGGATCGTCGTCACCCCCTACGGCGGCGGCGGCGAGCGAGAGCTCGCGATGCCCGAGCCGGTCTACGACACGGGCCCCGCGACCAACGCTGAGTTCGAGACCGCCACGCTGCGCTTCACGTACACGTCGCTCGTCACCCCGGGAACCGTCTTCGACGAGGATCTCGACACCGGTGCGCGCGTCCTCCTCAAGCAGACCGAGGTGCTCGGCGGGCACGATCCGAGCGCCTACGAGACCGGCAGGCTCTGGGCCACCGCACCTGACGGTGTGCGCGTCCCGATCTCCTACGTGCACCGTGCAGGAATTGCGCACGACGGGACGGCACCCTGCCTCCTCTACGGCTACGGCTCGTACGAGGAATGCATCGACCCCACCTTCTCCACGCTGCGACTGTCGCTTCTCGACCGCGGGTTCGTGTTCGCAATCGCGCACGTCCGCGGCGGCGGCGAGCTCGGTCGCCCGTGGTACGAGGACGGCAAGGAGCTGCGCAAGACGAACACGTTCACCGACTTCGTCGCGTGCGCCGAGCACCTCGTGTCGGAGCGGGTCACGGCAGCAAGCCGCCTCGTGGCCCGCGGCGGGTCGGCGGGCGGGCTGCTCATGGGGGCGATCGCGAACTCTCGACCGGACCTCTTCGCGGCCGTGGTCGCTGAGGTCCCCTTCGTCGACTGCCTCACGACGATCCTCGACGACACGCTCCCACTCGTCATCACCGAGTGGGAGGAGTGGGGCAATCCGGTCGAGGACCCCGCCGTCTACGCCTACATGAAGGGCTACAGCCCGTACGACAACGTGGAGGTGAAGGACTACCCCACGATCCTCGCGACCGCCGGCCTCAACGACCCGCGGGTCTCCTTCTGGGAGCCTGCGAAGTGGGTGCAGAAGCTGCGCGCCAGCACGACGAGCGGACGACCCATCTACCTCAAGACCGAGATGGGGGCGGGCCACCAAGGGCCATCCGGTCGCTACGACGCGTGGAAGGACGAGGCCTTCGTGTTCGCGTTCATCCTCGACGCGCTCGGTGGGCATTGACACCCCGGCTAGAACGACGGTGTGCCCGACTCGAGCGCCAGCTTTCGGCCTCCCCCGGTTGAGCGTCGGATCGAGCGGCGCGTCGGTTCATCGACCGACCCGTCGCTGACCTGGCTCGGCCAGCACCACCTTCGCCTGGGCGGCTGCGAGTTCTACTGCGCCTACCCCTTGAAGGACCTGCCCGAGGGACACCTCCCAGTGATGAAGACCCGCTCCGAGGTCGAGGGCTACGCCCAGCTCGCCAGCGAGGGCGATCAGGCACGGATCGTCGAGCTGGGCATCCACAGCGGTGGCAGCACCGCCCTGCTCCGCGAGCTCTTCCGGCCGGAGCGGCTCGTGGCGGTCGAGCGCGACGATGCACCGGTCGCGGCGCTCGAGCGCTACATCGCAGACTGGCGGCTCGAGGACGTGGTGCGACCGCAGTACGGCGTCGACCAGAGCGACCGGGCGCGGTTGACCGAGATCCTCGACGAGGAGTTCGGTGACGATCCGCTCGACCTCGTGGTGGACGACGCATCGCACCAGTACGACGAGACGCTCGCGTCCTTCGAGGTCCTCTTCCCACGCCTACGGCCAGGCGGGCGATTCGTGATCGAGGACTGGAGGTGGCAGCACGAGCTCGCCGCCGCGATGAGCGCTGCCCGCGAGGCCGGTGGCGAGGCGGCGGAGCGGCTGGCGAGCTCCCTCAAGGCCGCGATGGCTGCGCGACCGGACGTCGTCGACCTCAGGCCGACGCCGTTCTCGCACCTCGTGCTCGAGCTGGTGCTCGCGCGGGCGTGTGGCGACGAGGTCGCCAACCTCACGATCGGGTCGACCTGGCTCGTGATCGAACGTGGATCGGCAGCGATCGACCCAGCGACCTTCAGGCTCTCCAACCTCTACGACGACGACTCGCGGCGATTGCTCGCCCGAGCCTGACCCCGCGTCACCTTCGCGACGTCACGTCAGCGCCCGTTCACCCGAGTCGCAGGGTCTCGAGAGGCTCCAAGCGCGATGCCTTCATCGCGGGGAAGAGGCCAGCGATCATCGACACCGTCACGGCGCCGAGAAGTCCGCCCCATGGCAGCCACGGCTGGAGGATGAAGACCCAGTCGGCCACCTGGGTGCCGACCCACATGGTCGTCAGGCCTACGGCGACACCAAGCAGCCCACCCATGACCCCGACGCCGAGCGCTTCGAGCAGGAACTGCAGAGCGATCGTCGCGCGACTGTGGCCGAGTGCACGCCGGATCCCGATCTCCGAGGATCGCTGGATCACCGAGATCGACATGACGTTGGCGATGCCAACGGCGCCCACGACCAGCGCCAACAGCCCCATGCCGGCGACCACGAACTGCAGCGTCGTGTCCGTCTCGGACTGCGCCTCGAGGAGATCGGTGGGGACCTTTGCTGCCACCTCGGTCGAGCCCCCGAGCGTGATCGCGATCGGCAGCACGTCGGCGGTCTCCCGCTCGGTTCCGGGCATCGCTCGCACGTACAGCTTGTTGGGCTCCTGGTCCTCGTCGTCGAAGTCCTCCTCCGCCGACGCGAACGTGATGAACACCGCGTTGTCGAGGGCGGGATCGAGCTCGACCCGCTCGAGGATCCCGACGACCGCATAGGACCGGTCACCGAGGTTGATCGAGCGAGATTCGCCGACGAGCACGTCGAACTCGGACGCGAGCCCTTGCCCGACGACCGCTCCCCGAGTGAGGTCGGACTGGTCGAGCTCGTTGAGCCAACGGCCGGTGACCAGGGAGACGTCCAGCACGGAGGGGAGCTGGAAATCCGCCGCGAGCACTGGAATCGGCACCGTCTCGTAGACGTCGACGGCTTCGTCATACGGCGTCACGACGACTCCACTCAGCTCGGAGACGGCTGCGACGCGTTCAACGGTGGGGACCTCGAGCGCGCGGGCCACCGCGTCCGCTGGCATCTTCGGAGTGTCGCTCCCGAACGAGGAGCTCGCCTCGGCGACGATGAGGTCGGTGCCGAGCTCGCGCAGCTTCTGCTTGAGGTCACCCTTTGCCGAGTCCGTCAGGCCCACCGCCGCGATGATCGCTGCGACTCCGAGCGTGGGTCCGAGCATGATCAAGAGCGTGCGGGACTTGCGCGCCGCGAGACCGGCGAACGCAACACCGACGAGCTCCCGAAGTCGGCTCACCCAGATGACCCGGTCACGTCCGAGACGACTGTCCCGTCGAGCATCGAGACGCGGCGCTTCGCATGGTCCGCGACGGCGAGGTCGTGCGTCACCATGATGATCGCCCGATCGGGCGCGTGCAGCGATTCGAAGATCTCCATCACGTTCGCGGCGTTGCTGCTGTCGAGAGCGCCCGTCGGCTCGTCGGCCAGGACGACCAGCGGGTTCGTGACGATGGCGCGCGCGAGCGCGACCCGCTGCTGTTCGCCGCCGGAGAGCTGGACCGGGCGGTGGTCGGCTCGGTTCCCGAGCCCGACGCGCTGAAGCGCCTCGATCGCCCGATCCCCACGCTCCTTGCGCGAGAGGTTTCGGTAGAGCAGCGCCGTCTCGACGTTCCCTTGCGCGGTGAGATGGGGGATGAGGTGGAACTGCTGGAAGACGAAGCCGATGTCGTCACCCCGAAGTCGTGATCGGCCCGCATCGTCGAGGCCGCCGACGTCGATGCCGTCGATGCGCACGACGCCCTCGGATGGAAGGTCGAGCACCCCCAGCAACCCGAGCATCGTGGACTTGCCGGAGCCGGAGGGACCGACGATCGCCATGAAGTCCCCGGCTCGGATCGTCAGCGACACGTCGCGGAGCGCGTACACGAGGACCTCGTCGCCGTACACCCGCGACACCTGCTCGAGCTCGAGCAGTGGGCGGCCCTCTTCGACGAGCGTCACCCTGACCCGGCTCCCTCGTCCACGCTCACCACCACGATCTCCCCGCCCTTCAGGCCAGAGGTGATCTCGATGTACTCGTCGTCCACCAGACCCACCTCGACCGTCACCCGGTCGATCTTCCCGTCGTCGTTGATGACTCGGACCTGACGACCTCCACCCTGCTGGAGCACGGCCGCCACGGGGACCGCGAGGACGTCGACGCGCTCGTCGAGGGTCACGTCGATCGTGACCTTCGCGCCATCGACCCCTGTGACGGGATCAACGATCTGCACCACGCCCTCGTAGACCTCGTTTCCAGCGTCGTCGACGGTGGCGGACTCGTCGAGCTCGCTGATCACGCCCTCAGAGGTCTGGTTGCCCGCCACGATCTCGACCGTGACCGCCTGGCCGACCTCGAGCTCCGCTCGGTCAGATGCGCTCACGGAGAGGTTGACGGTGTAGGTCGGTTCGGTGAGCGTGAGCACGGCACTGCCCTGCAGGACGAACTCGCCGTCGTCGACGGCGACATTGCCCACCTGTGCCGGCCAGTCGGCCACGATCATGTCGCTCGGAAGGAAGATCACATCGTCGTCGATCGTGCGAATCGGGACGGACATCTGAGTGGAGCCAGCCGGCATGACGACCGTCCCGGTGAGCGTGTCGAAGTCATCCCCTGCCTGGGCGCTCCCCGAGATCTGGTAGTTCACGGAGGTGTCCTCGACGAGCGCTTGATCGGCGACGATCGTGAAGCTCGCCGAACCGCCCTCGGTGACGCGCCCACCACCCACCAGCGTGAGCTCAGGCAGGTCGTCGCTCTCGATCATCACGTTCGCTGACGTCGGCGAGCCGCGTAGGTACTCGCCGCTCGAGCCGATGGCGACACTGACCGACTCGTCTGCCTCGACGAGGTCGTCTTGTCGACTCGAGATGGTCACGTCGACGGAGGTGGAGCCGGCCGTCATCGTCACGGTGTCCTCGAGCGCAGTGAAGTCCCGACCAGACGACGCCGAGCCGCTCACCCGGATCGGGATGTCGTAGTCCTCGTTCCGTTCGGTGTCGGCCTCGATCGTGAACGTGGCTTGCTCGCCCTCTCCGATGAGATCACTGTCGCTCTCGATGGTGAGGACTGGAAGCACTCCTTCGCCGTTGGCGCGGATGGAGGCGATCGCCTCGTTGATTGGTCCGACGACGTAGAACCCGTTGTCGTTGAACTGCTGAGTGAGTCCGACCTCGATGCTCTCGGCCGATTCGACGACGTCATCGCCGAAGGTGTCGACGTCGATCACGTAGGTCGACGCCCCCGCCGGGAACACGAACGTGTCCGCGATCTCCGCGTAGTCGGCGTCATCGCGGGCGAGGCCACCTGTGGCGTCACCGCCGATGGTCAGATCGATGGTCAGGTCGGTACTCGGTACCGGATCGGCCGTGAAGGTGAAGGTCAACGAGTCACCCTCGTCCACCTCCGTCGGGGACACGGCCACGGTGATCACCGGCTTCTCCGCCTGGTCCACGAGGCGCGCCACGCTGGCGCGGGTCGCGGACTGCGCCTGCACACCAGTCGATCCGGCGGGGACGTTCGCACCGATGACCACCGCGATCGAGTTCTGCTTGCCGATCGTGTAGCCGGCGTTGTTCGATGCGAGAGCGATCGTGACGGCCTCGTCAGGCTCAGGCGTGAACCCGCCGTAGCCCTGGTCGAACTGCCACTGCGCAAGCCCGCGACGTGTCGCCTCGGTGAAGAGCCGGTCAACGGTGCCGACGCGGTAGCCCTGCGCCGTCAGGATCTCCTCCAGCTGCTCCACATCGGGTCCATCACTGCCCACATCGAGTGTGCGGAAGAAGGCGAACTCGCCGTCGACAGCGACCGCAGAGCGTCCGTCGAGGTCGAACAGCGTGTCGCCCACGTTGATCGTGTCGCCGTCCGCGACCAGGATCGAGCTGACCTTGCCGTCGACCGCCGAGTTGATCGTCTGGAGCTCGTTGCGACGTAGCTCGCCCGAGACGCTCAAGGTGTCGCTCAGCGTGCGGCGCTCCACGGGATGCGGCACCACGACCTGCCCGACGGCCTGCGAGTCCTTGCTCACCGTCGCCCGCCCGATCAGCACCGTGACACCCAGCGCGACCGCCACGCCCGCGCCGATGCCGACCCGCTTGAATCTTCCCACGTCGCCCGTCCTCATTGGTTGGTGTCGATGTCGCTGCCGCACTGGCGCATGTCACGAGCGTTGAGCGTTCCGTCCGGTCCCGCGAACACCGAAGGCGTCAAGAGACCCTTCGCGTTCGGCGCCGCCTCGATCGTCCATCCGCGCTCCTCGAGGCACTCGGCGAACTGCAGGAACTGCCCGTTGCGCTCCTCCACCTGATCCGGCGTGAGGCCGTCGTTGAACTCCTGGAAGGCCGTGAGCGCGCCGAGGATGTCGCTCCGCGCCGCGCAGGTCTGGATGACGTCCATGTACTCCTTGTCCTCGAGGAGCGCCGGGTCAGATCGCGGGTCGCCGCGGAACGGCTGACCCTTGTCGTCCATGCACCCGGTGAACTCGCCGAACGCGGTGAACAGCCGCTCGGTGGGATCCGCGTCCTCGAGCGGGATCGTGTCTGCACTGGTGCCGCCGCCGGGCGCGGCCGGGTCCCGCTCGTTGGACGCAAGCGTCTTGCTCCGCAGCTGATCGACCTCGGCGGGCGTGAGCACCTGGAGATCGTCGGGATCTCGGACCAGCACGACATCGGAGGCGCGCTGAGAACCACCGCACGCGGTGAGCAGCAAGGCCACCGCCGCGGTCGCTGAGACCTCAGCGACCGCGCGACAGCGCGCGGCACCCCGCCCTGAACCTCGCATGGTGTGATCCCCCGTGGATGCTGCGACTGCGACGAACCCCGCGAGCCTACGACGCGACGGCCCGGATCATGAACTTGCGGTCGACGTCACGACGACGCCGGACGACTCAAGGAGCTGGCATCACCGCGTTCGAGGTTGCGGAGAAGCCACTTGCACCGGCCGCGTTCCAGGCCCGCACCTTGAACCGATAGGTCGTCCCGTTCGTCAGTCCCGTGACGATCTGGGTCGTCGCAGTCGACGCGAAGTACCGCGGGCCCTGCGACACGTAGCCCACATACGGAGTCACGACGTAGCCGATGATCGACGACCCGCCGTCTGACGCCGGCGGCGACCACGTAACTGTCGCCTGCCCGTTCCCTGCGGTCGCGGCACCGATGGTCGGCACGCCTGGCGCCGTCGGCACGGCGGGGCTCACCGCGTTCGATGCGGCTGAGAACCCGCTTGTGCCAACAGCGTTCCAGGCTCGCACCTTGAACCGATAGGCCACCCCGTTCGTCAGGCCGGTCACCACCTGCGTCGTCGATGTCGAAGCGAAGTACCGCGGGCCCTGCGACACGAACCCGACGTATGGGGTCACCACGTAACCGATGGTCGGCGACCACGTGTTGCGTGCAGGGGGTGTCCACGACACGGTGGCTTGCCCGTTTCCTGCGTTCGCGGTCCCGATGGCGGGCGGGGCGGGCACTCTCAGAGGGGTCGTGTTCAGAACGACGGAGATCCGTCCCGCTTGGATGTGAGAGGCGACCGCATCGGGCCGGCCGTCACCGTTCAGATCGCCGACGCGTGACGACCAGAACGAGCCCCCCGAGGCGATCGTCGTGGCCGCACCGAAGGTGCCATCGCCGTTCCCGAGCTGCACCGAAACGCTCCCATCGACTGGGAACTCGGCGGGGGCGCCCGCGTTGCCAACGGTCAGGTCCGGGATCGCGTCGCCGTTCAGATCTCCCACGGCCACTGATACTGGGTAGATGCCGGTCGGATAGGTGGCGCTCGCGGCGAAACCGCCCGTACCGTCGGCGAGCAGCACCGACACGCTGTCGGAGTCGTGATCGGTTGCGACGATGTCGGCGTGCAGATCGCCGTTGAGGTCGGCAACGGCGGCAGAGAGGTGACGCTGCCCAGTGGGGAGATCGATCGGCGACTCGAAGCTGCCGTCACCGATCCCCGCGAACACGGACACCGCGGGGTCCACGCCA
>JBQTHC010000165.1:0-31077 GCA_052390255.1 Microthrixaceae bacterium | reverse complement strand
GGCCCAGCAAGCGGCCGACATCCTCACGCGCGCGCACGACGCCGACGAGGTCCGCGGGCTCGTGACCGGCCCGCCCGACGCTGTCGATCTCCTTGCAACCTTCACCGGACGACCCTGAGGCTGGCGCGATGACGTTGCACTCGTTGGAGACCGACTACCTGGTGGTGGGCGCGGGCGCGACAGGGATGGCGTTCACTGATGCCCTGATCGACCACGCCGACGTGCACGTCACGCTGGTCGACCGTCGCCATGCGGCCGGCGGGCACTGGCAGGACGCGTATCCGTTCGTCCAGCTCCACCAGGCGTCCGTGTTCTACGGCGCCGCGTCGACCGTTCTCGGCACGGGCGCGGTGCAGCAGCAGGGCCCGGAGTCGGGGCTGCAGGAGCGGGCGCGGCGAGCGGAGATCCAGAGCTACTTCGACGACCTCCTGCATCGCCGCTTCGTTGGTTCGGGCCGGGTCCCGTTCCTCGGCGGGCACGAGTACCGCGCCGACGGCGGCGCCCATCTCGTCACGTCCCGCGTCACGGGCAAGACGACCCGCGTCGACGTGCGGCGCCGTGTCGTCGACGCCACATACCTGTCGCCGACGGTCCCCGCGACCACCCCGCCGCCGTTCGGAGTTGGCGACGGCGTCGACGTGATCGCCGTCAACCAGCTCGCCACGTTGGTCGACTCCCCCACCAGCTACGTGGTGGTCGGATCCGGCAAGACCGCGACCGACGGGATCGTGTGGCTGCTGACGAACGGCGTCGAGCCCGACCGGATCTCGTGGGTGCGACCACGCGAGCCGTGGATGCTGAACCGCGCCGTCGTACAGCCCGACCCGGTGGTGGCGCTCGGGCTCGCCGCGGACACGATGGCCGCGGCGGCCGAGGCTGAGTCGCTCGATGATCTGTTCCTGCGTCTCGAGGCCGCAGGGGTGATGTTCCGGGTCGACACCGAGCGCGTTCCGACGATGGCGAAGGCACCGACACTCGGCCGGTGGGAGCTCGATCTGCTGCGCACGATCGAGGACGTCGTGCGCCTCGGGCACATCAAGCACGTGGCCGCGGGGGAGATCGTCCTCGACGGCGGCAGCGTCCCTCTCGCGGCGGGCTCGGTCGTGGTGCACTGCGCCGCATCGGGACTGCAGTACCCGCCCCTGGTCCCCCTCTGGGGCCCCGACAGGATCCGGCTGCAGACGATCCGCGCCGGGTTCCCGTGCTACAACGCGGCGCTGGCCGGCTTCGTGGAGGCGACCCGCGACGACGACCGGGAGCGCAACCGGCTGTGCCCCCCGAACACCCTCCCCGACAACCCCGCCAACTGGGCCGAGATGCAGGTTCGTGGAACCTTGGCGACGCGTGCCTACGGCGCCGAGCCCGACATCGCGGCATGGGCCAACGGCTGCGCGCTCAACCCGGCGCGCATCCAGCCCTCCCAACGCGACCTGCCCGAGGTGCAGGCTGCCTCTGCCCGCCTCGCTGACGTCGCGGAGCAGGGGCTCACCCGCATGTCCGAGCTCGCCGGCAAGCCCCTCGAGGAGCTGCTCGGGTCCTGAGGTCGACTCAGCCCGCGCCCGCCGGCGCGGCGACCTCGCTGAACTCGAGGAACGCCTCCCACGCTCTCGGCGCGTAGGTCGATGTGGTGCCGCCGTCCATCAGGAGGGCGACGCCCAGCAGCTCGGCGACCTCGCCCGGGGTCGCACCCTTCGCAGCCGCGGCCTTGGCGTGGTACGCGATGCAACCATCGCAGCGCTTCACCGCGGCGATGGCGAGGGCCGTGGCCTCCTTGAGGCGAGCCGGCACCTCACCGTCGGCCATGGCGGCATCGTGCAAGGACCCAAACCCGGCCCACGTCTCCGGGATGGCATGCCGGAGCGACCTCGTCGGCTCGCGCAAGTCCCGCAGAACCTCGTGATTGTGCCTCGTTGTCATGGCTTCAGTCTGGAAGCGCCCCACCGCTCCGGCCCAGGGTCCTAGGTCCCCCCGACGAAGCCAAGTGGCCTCAGTTCGGCTCAGCTGCAGCCGCTGGTGCTGCCGCAGCTCGGGCAGGCGTGGCAGGAGCCCGCGCGCTGCATCTGGACGCCGCACTGCATGCAGTAGGGCGCATCCGCGTGCTTGGGTGCCTTGGGCGTGATCGCCGCGTTGGGCTTGGCCGGCGGCGCCTGGTCGAGCACACCGGCCCGCTCGAGCAGGCTGAGCTCCTTGGGCGCATCGCTCGTGTCGGCGAGCAGCGGGCTGCTGGCATCGAGGCTCGGCGGGTCGGCCTGGATGTCGGTGCCCTGGCGGGTCTCGGTGATCGTCTCCTCGACGCCGGGCAGGGTGGGCTGCGTGCGCTCGCCGGTGGTGAGGATGTTGAGCTCGGCGCGCTCCTCGAACGAGAGGTAGTCGACCGCCAGGCGACGGAAGATGTAGTCGAGGATCGAGCTCGCGATGCGAAGGTCGGGGTCGTCGGTCATGCCCGCGGGCTCGAAGCGCGTGTTGGTGAGCGTCTCGACGTAGACCCGCAGCGGCACGCCGTACTGCAGGCCGTAGCTCACCGAGATCGCGAAGGCGTCCATGATGCCGGCGAGGGTGGAGCCCTGCTTCGAGATCCGCAGGAAGATCTCGCCGGGCCGCCCGTCGGCGAACTCGCCGACCGTGACGAAGCCCTTGCAATCGGCGACGCGGAACTCGAAGGTGCGCGAGGTGCGCTTGCGCGGGAGCTTCTCGCGCGTGGGCACCTTGATGACCTTCTCCACGACGCGCTCCACGATCTTCTCCACCACCTGTGGCGCGGCGCCCGACGCGGCAAGCGCGTCGGCGAGCGGCTCGACCGCCGACTCCTTCGTGGCCGTGGAGAGGGGCTGGGAGACCTTGCAGTTGTCGCGATAGATCGCGATCGCCTTCACGCCGAGCCGCCAGGCGTCGACGTGGAGCTGCTCCACCTCTTCGACGGTGGCGTCCTCGGGCATGTTGACCGTCTTGGAGATCGCGCCGGAGATGAACGGCTGCACGGCCGCAATCATCTTCACGTGACCTGAGTAGTGGATCGTGTTGTCGCCCATCGAGCAGGCGAACACGGCGACGTGCTCGGGCGCGAGGTGCGGTGCGCCGAGGATCGACTTGTTCTCGTCGATGTAGGCGATGATCTCGTCGGACTGCACCGGCGAGTAGCCGAGGCGGGCGAGTGCGCGCGGCACGGTCTGGTTGACGATCTGCATCGTGCCGCCACCGACGAGCTTCTTCACCTTGCACAACCCGAGATCGGGCTCGATGCCGGTGGTGTCGCAGTCCATCATCAAGCCGATCGTGCCGGTGGGTGCCAAGACACTGGCCTGGCTGTTGCGCACGCCGGAGCTCGCCGCGAGCTCGTTCGCCTCGTCCCCGCACTCCTGCGCGGCGCTGAGGAGGTGTGCGGGCACGAGCTCCTCGTCGATGTCGGCCGCCGCCTCCTGGTGCTGGCGCAGGACGCGCAGCATGTGCTCCTGGTTGGCCTCGTAGCCCGCGAAGGGGCCCATGCGGCCAGCCGTGCGAGCGGAGGTGGCGTACGCATGGCCGGTCATGAGCGAGGTGATCGCGGCCGCGTAGGCGCGGCCCTCCTCGCTGTCGTAGGGCAGGCCGAGCGCCATCAGCATCGCGCCGAGGTTGGCGTAGCCGAGGCCGAGCTGGCGGAACTGGCGCGACGTGTCGCCGATCGGGCCGGTCGGGTAGTCGGCCCGACCCACGAGGATCTCCTGGCCCGTGAACATGATCTCGACCGCGTGGCGGAAGCCGTCGACGTCGAAGGAGTCGGTCGTGCCGGCGCCCGTGTCGTCGGAGAGGTCGAGGAACTTCAGCAGGTTGAGGCTCGCGAGGTTGCACGCCGAGTTGTCGAGGTGCATGTACTCGCTGCAGGGGTTCGAGCCGTTGATCCGACCGGTGTTGGCCGCGGTGTGCCAGTGGTTGATCGTGGTGTCGAACTGCATCCCGGGATCCGCGCACTCCCACGCGGCCTGCGAGATCTGGCGCATCACGTCGCGGGCGCGCACGGTGCGCACGATCGAGCCGTCGGTGACCGCGCGCAGGTGCCAGTCGGCGTCGTCGACGACGGCCTGCATGAACTCGTCGGTGACGCGCACGGAGTTGTTGGCGTTCTGGTACTGGACCGACGCCATGTCCTTGCCGTCGAGGCTCATGTCGAAGCCGGCCTCTTCGAGGACGCGGATCTTCTTCTCCTCGCGCGCCTTGACCCAGATGAACTCCTCGACGTCGGGGTGGTCGACGTTGAGGATCACCATCTTCGCAGCACGGCGCGTCTTGCCACCCGACTTGATCGTGCCGGCCGACGCGTCGGCGCCTCGCATGAAGCTCACCGGACCCGAGGCCGTGCCGCCGCCCTTGAGCAGCTCGACCGACGAGCGGATGTTGGACAGGTTGATGCCTGAGCCCGACCCGCCCTTGAAGATCGTGCCCTCCTCGACGTACCAGTTGAGGATCGAGTCCATCTGGTCGTCGACGTGGAGGATGAAGCAGGCTGAGGCCTGCTGCGGCACGCCGGGCACCCCGATGTTGAACCACACCGGGCTGTTGAACGCCGCCTTCTGGGTGACGAGGAGGTGCTTGAGCTCGACGTTGTACGTGTCGGCCTCGCGCTCATCGACGAAGTACCCGCCCTCGAGGCCCCACTGCGTGATCGTGTCGGCCACGCGGTCGATCACCTGGCGCAGGGACGACTCGCGCTCGACGGTCCCGGGCGTGCCGCGGAAGTACTTCTGGGCGACGATGTTGGTGGCGTTCAGCGACCACGAGGTGGGGAACTCGACGCCGAGCTGCTCGAAGGCGACCGAGCCGTCCTTGAAGTTCGTGATCCGCGCATCCCGGTGCTCCCAGGCGAGCTCGTCATACGGGTGCACTCCCTCGGTGGTGAAGTGCCTGCGGATGCCGATGCCCGTCTGCTCGGGTGCGAGTGCCATCGTGCGTGGTCCCTCCGTGTCGAGGTGGTGGGTGAAGGAGCGTGCGTGCTGCCGGGTGGCCGCTCGTCACCGGCGGGCGCCGGAGATCGGGTGACCACAAGGTCTTGTGGCTGATTCGCCTCTCGGCGCCCCCCAGCCACAAGATGTAGGAGGAACTACAGCACTGTAACTACAGGCGTGTCAACGCCTGAGCGGAACTTTTTCCGGCACGGGGCCGTGACGCTCACGACCAGGTCAGGAGGACCGTCGCCGCGGGCGCCACGCGCGGCGCGCCCCCGGCTCGATGCCCCCAAAGGAGTCGTCCAGCCCACCACAGACGTGAAGCGACTGCCACCGTTCCGATCCGTCGCGCCACGGCCCCGTGCACGGTCTCGCAACCTAAAGAGTCCACCTTGTGGACCGCTAGAGGAACAACCTGTGAATTGCGGGTGGATTTCTCCCCCGTCGGTCCACAGGCCTGGGGACCGACGGGGGCTGGCGCGCAGTCCGCTATGCGGCGGCTACCGCCTCCGCCTCGATGTCGATCTTGACCGCCTTGCCGACCAAGACCCCGCCGGTCTCGAGCGCCTGGTTCCAGGTGAGGCCGAACGCCTCGCGGTCGAGCTCGGCGTGGGCCTCGAAGCCGATGCGAGCGCCGCCCCACGGGTCGACGACCCCGCCCTCGAAGCTCACGGTGAGCGGCACCGACCGGGTGACGCCCGCGACGGTGAGCTCGCCCTCGACGGCCCAGGTGCCCTTCGGGCCCGCGGCCACGGCGGTCGACCGGTAGGTGATCACGGAGTGGGTGTCGGTGTCGAAGAAGTCGGCCGAGCGCAGGTGCCCGTCACGCGTCTCGTCACGGGTGTCGATCGATGCAGCTCGGATCTCCACCTCGACGGAGGAGTCGAGCGGGTCCTCCCCGATGATCACGGTGCCGGAGAAGTCGGTGAAGCGGCCCTTGGTCTTGGAGACCATCAGGTGGCGCACGCTGAACCCGACGCTGGAGTGCGACAGGTCGAGCTCGTAGCGGCCGGCAGCCGGCACCTCGACGCCGTGCACTTCGCGGGTGGGGATCGTGGGGGTGGGGGTCTGGGTGCTCATCGCGGGGTCTCCTCAGGGGGCTTGTTGCATCCACAATTGTTGTGTGCGCAATCATTATAGGGAGAGATCCTTGCATGCGCAACTACTTCTCGTAGACTCGCCACATGGGCCGCACGACGACGACCACGAGCGACGATCTCGAGACGAACCCGCTGCTCACGACCATCGGGTTTCTGATGGAGGCGCACGCCGGGCTCGTCGCCACCTTCGAACGCCACTTGGAAGAGCAGGGGGCAGTCTGCGGCCAGTCGTTCGAGATCCTCCTGCGGCTCTTTCGCTCGCCTGAGCACCGGTTGCGGATGAGCGATCTCGCTGCACAGACCACGTTGACCGCGAGCGGGCTCACGCGTGCGATCGACCGGCTCGAACGTGACGGCGTGGTCGCGCGACAGGCCTGTCCCGAGGATCGGCGGGTGTCCTACGCGGCGCTCACGCCTGCGGGCGAGGCGGACATCCGAGCGGCGCTCCCGCTGCACGTCGAGCAGATCGCGGAGCTGCTCGACCACACCTTCAGCCCCAAGGAGCTGGCACAGCTCGACGACCTCCTGCGCCGCCTGCGTGACCGGGTGAACCCCGCCGCCGCTTGCGCCAGCCTCCCGGGCGGCACGCCGGACACCTGAGCCCGAGCTGGGTCGTGTCACGAAGAGCGGGACAGCGGCGCAGATCTCGTGACACGGAGTCTCGGCGCCTCAGTCGTGTCACGAACGGCGCGACAGCGGCGCAGATCTCGTGACACGAAGCGGGGTCAGGCGCGGGTGATGCTGACCGGGATGCCGTTGAGGACGGCGTTGCCGGAGATCGGATCGAAGAGGCGCTCGTCGGCGAGGAGGTTGCTGTTCACGCCGGCGTGCTCCTGCGCGACGCGCAGCTGGCTGCCGTCGAGGTCGTGGCCCCAACCGTGCGGGATGCTCACGACGCCAGGGCGGATCGCGTCGGTGACCTCCACCGGGACACGCACCTCCCCCACCCTGGAGCGGACGAGCGCCGGGTCGCCATCGGCGAGGCCGAGCGCAGCCGCGTCGTCGGGATGCAGGTGCATCGTGCAGCGCGGCTTGCCCTTCACGAGCACGTTCACGTTGTGCATCCACGAGTTGTTCGAGCGGACGTGCCGACGACCGATCAGCACGAACGGGTGGTCGCGCCGCCCGTCGAGGCCATCGAGCAGGCGCGTCACGTCGGCGAGCAGCAGCGCTGGGGCCATCGCGATCATCCCGTCGGGCGTGCGCAGCACGTCGGGGAGGCGCGGCTTGAGTGCGCCCAGATCCACGCCGTGCGGGGACGCGAGCAGCGCGTCGAGCGACAGGCCGTCGGGATCCTGCCCGAACCCCTCGCCGTACGGGCCTGTGCGCAGGAGGAAGTCCAAGATGCGCTCGGGCCCGGTGCGTGGCGCGAGCTCCGCGAGGAGCTCCTCGACGTCACGTCCGAACACCGGGCTCGTGTCGTCGGCCACGCTCCCCTGCACCATCGAGGTGATCATCAGGTCGTCGACCACCGCGGGGTCGGCGTCTGCACCCATGCCCTGCAGCACGAGCGCGAGGCGCGCGAGCACCTGCCACTCGTCGAGCTGGTCGTCCTCGAGCGGCAGCACGGGCTCGCTGTAGTTCGCGACGTCGCGCAGCGCGAGCTGGAGCAGCGCCACGTCGTAGTGCGACTTCTGGAGCGCGGACGGCGCCGGCAGGATCACGTCGGCGTGTCGAGTGGTCTCGTTGACGTAGATGTCGACGGCCACCATGTACTCGAGGCCCGCAATGGCTGCGTCGAGCCGTGCAGAGTTGGGGGTGGACAGCACGGGGTTGCCGGCGACGGTGAGCAGGGCCTTCACCTGACCGGGTCCCGGCGTGTCGATCTCCTCCGCGAGCGCGACGACCGGGAGCTCGCCCATCGTCTCGGGCAGCCCCCCGACGCGGCTCGTGCGGCGGTGCAGGCGCGTCTCTCGCCCGACGCGCGGCTTGCCACGCGTGTTCGAGGCGCCGGCGGCGGCGGTCGTGAACATCGCGCCGCCGGGACGGTCGAGGTTGCCGGTGATGATGTTGAGCACGTCGACGAGCCAGGACGCGAGCGTGCCGAACTCCGCCGTGGTGGTGCCGATGCGGCCGTAGACGCAAGCGGTGGGCGCGGTGGCGAGCGAACGGGCGAGCCTGCGGATGTCCTCGGCCGGGACCCCGCAGGCATCGCTGACCAGCTCAGGCGTGAACGGACGAGCCGCCTCGAGGACGTCGTCGAGGCCGGTCACGTACTCGGCCACCGAACCCAGGTCGGCGAGGCCCTCGGCGTCGATGACCTGCACCATGGCCATGAGCAGGTACGCGTCGGCACCCGGCCGGATCGCGACCCATTCCGTGGCCGCTTCGGCGGTGCGGGACCGTCGAGGGTCCACGACCACGAGGCTCCCGCCCCGCTCGATCAGGCGCTCGATGCGGCCGGGCCAGTCGGGCGCCGTCGCGAGGCTGCCGTTCGACATGTACGGGTTCGCGCCGAGCATGAGGAGGAAGTCGGTGCGATCGACATCGGGCACCGGGATGTTCAGGCCGCCCCCGAACATGAGCGCCGCAGAGATCTCCTTCGGACGCTGGTCGACGGTGGAAGCCGAGTACACGTTGGTGCTCCCGAGCGCCCGCAGGAGGGCCCGGTTGTAGAGCAGGCCGCCGAGGTTGTGCGCGTTCGGGTTCCCGACGTAGACCGCGCATGCGTCGCGCCCCTCACGCTCGAGGATCGGCAGGAGCCGCGCCTCGATCTCGGCGAAGGCCTCGTCCCAGCCAACCTCTACGAACGTGCCATCGCGCTTCACCAGCGGGCGGCGGATGCGGTCGGGGTCTTCGTGCAGCTGCTTCAGCGTGGACCCCTTCGGGCAGATGTAGCCGTGGCTGAAGACATCGGCCTGGTCCCCGCGGATGCGCACGACCTCCTCGCCGCCGTCCGCAGTGGGCCGCAGCGTGATCTCGAGCCCGCAGCCCGCCTCGCACAGCGGGCACGTGCGCATCGCGGTGCGCGTCACCGGCTCGGTGGAGACCGGCGCCGCCGGCGCGTCGTCCGCGATGGTCATCTGATCCCCCTCATACGAGCGTTCCCCCATCCTGCCAGGGTTCGGGTCCTCAGCCGAGCGCCGAGCCGGTCAGCTCGCCAACGAGCATCGTGAGCCCCATCGCGACGGCACCACCGACCGCGACGCGCATGGTGGCGCGCAGGCGCCGCGCGCCGCCGAGCGCGGCGCCGACCGCACCGAGCATCGCGAGCGCGGCCACCGAGGCCGCGACGACCACCGCGGACCGCCCGCTCGGGGCGATCGCGTACGCGAGGAGCGGGAGGAGGGCACCGAGCGAGAACGCGAGCGCGGAGGTGAGCGAGGCCTGCACCGGTCGCGCCGTGGAGATCGAGGTGAGCCCGAGCTCGTCGCGTGCGTGCGCGCCGAGCGCGTCGGCCTCCGTCAGCTGTTGGGCCACGGCCGCGGCCAGCTCCGCGTCGAGCCCGCGGCTTCGCCAGATCTCCGTGAGCTCCACCAGCTCGGCTCGAGGGTGGTCGCGCAGCGCTTGGCGCTCCATCTGCAGATCCGCCTCCTCGATGTCGCGCTGCGATGCGACCGAGACGTACTCCCCCACGGCCATGGACATCGCGCCAGCGACCAGGCCGGCGATCCCGGCGGTGCGGACCGTGCCGAAGCTGGCGCCACTGCCGGCGACACCGACGATGAGCGCAGCGGTGGACACGATGCCGTCGTTCGCGCCGAGCACGGCCGCACGCAGCCACCCGGCCCGGTGGGTGCGGTGCTCCTCGGCGTAGTGGTGGTGGTCGGGCGGCAGCTTCGAGCGCGCACCGTCGGCAGAGGCGGTCACCCGGACAGCCTGCACGGTGACGCGACGAGATGCCATCGAACATCGCTACCGTCGTGGAGCCATGCGATGCCTCTACCCAGAGCCGGGTCCGATCGACGACCTCGACGAGCTCGTCGGGACCCAGGCCCGCCCCGCTCCTGCCGGGCGCCCGTGGCTGCTCGTGAACCTGGTTGCGTCGCTCGATGGCGCCGTCACGGTCGATGGTCGCTCCGGTGGCCTCGCCGGCAGCGCCGACAAGGCGATGTTCACGGCGCTGCGCGGCATCGGTGACGTCGTGCTCGCGGGCGCGGGGACCGTGCGGGCGGAGCGCTACGGACCGCCGCGCGCTTCCGACGTCACGATCGCTGCGCGCCGTGCACGCGGGCAGGCCGACGTGCCGCGCCTGGCCATCGCGTCTCGCTCGCTCGACCTCGACCTGACCATGCCGCTGTTCACGGAGGCTCCCAGCCCGCCGTTCGTGCTCACCTGCGCGGCCGCACCGCCCGATCGCCTGCGGGCACTGCGCCAGGTGGCGGAGGTCATCGTGACCGGCGAGGCCGCCGTCGACCTGCCCGCAGCGCTCGCCGCACTCGCTGCGCACGAGGTCGCGACGATCACCTGTGAAGGCGGCCCGCACCTCAACGGCGACCTGCTGCTCGCGGACCTGATCGACGAGTGGGCGCTCACCGTGTCGCCCGTGCTCGTGGGCGGCGATGCCCGCCGCTCGACGACCGGGCCCCTCCCGCCGGCCCCGCGGCCGATGCACCTCGACCGGCTGCTCGAGGAGGACGGCGTGCTCCTCAGCCGCTGGCTGCGCGACCGCTAGCTACCCGGGCATCCCTTTCGGAGCCGAGCCGCCAGGCGAGGCGACCCAGCAGCACAGTGCCATGACTCGGCCGCGGAGAGGTCCTGCGGCCTCCTACCCGGGCATCCCTTTCGGAGCAGAGCCGCCAGGCGAGGCGACCCAACAGCACAGTGCCATGACTCGGCCGCGGAGAGGTCCTGCGGCCTCCTACCCGGGCATCCCTTTCGGAGCGGTTCGCTTGGAGAGCAGCGTGACCTCGCGCTCGAAGTCCGCGACGTCGTCGAAGCCGAGGTAGACGCTCGCGAAGCGGATCGCTGCAACCGGATCGACCTCGCGCAGCTGCTCGAGCACCACCCGTCCCACGGTCTCGCTCGTGACCTCCGCGCCACCCTCGACGCGCACGATGTCCTCGACCGCGGTGATCAGCTCGTCGATCGCCTCACCACCGTCGGCTTCGATCGGGCGGCCCTTCGCGGCCAGGCGGATGCCGGCGGCGACCTTCTCGCGCTCGAAGGGCTCACGATGGCCCGAGCGCTTCACGACGACGAGCGAGACCTCCTCGAGGCGCTCGAACGTGGTGAAGCGGCGCCCGCAGTCGATGCAGGCGCGCCGGCGGCGGATCGAGGTGCCATCGTCGGCCTGGCGCGAGTCGATCACCTTGTCGTCGAAGGAGCCGCACGAGGGACAGCGCACCGCGTGCACGGTAGTGCTCACCGGGCCCCGTAGGTCCGGCGCGAGGCTCACCCGAGCTCGAGCCGCTGGCCGACCTGGAGCGGTGCCGAGCCGTTGAGGTCGACGAGTCGGTCGACCACCAGGCGCACGTCGCCCTCGGGCGCGAGCGTGCGCGCGATCGACCACAGCGTCTCGCCGGGCTGCACGACGTGCACCGCAGGCACAGAGGTGCCGGCGACGGGGTGGGGGGCGCCGCCGCCGGCGGTCTTGGCCACGACAGCGTTGGCCAAGAGGAGGACCGTCACCACCAGGAGTGCGAGCCCCACCACCGCGGCGAGTCGCCGACGTCGGTAGACGGCACGCTGCGCCACCCGGGCCGGCGCCCGACCGCCTTCGAGCACCCGCAGGACGGGGCGGTCCGGCGCACGGGGGCCCGGGGGGACGGTGGTGGGCTGGGTGCGAGGGTGGAGCTGGAGCGCTGCGGCGGAGGACATGGGGTGAGTCTCCTCACGGGGTGTGACAGTCGAATCGGGTCGAACGGACGGGAACGTCTGTTCGTCCGTGACATCGTACCGTCGAACGTCCGTTCGCCGTCAAGCCCCAAATCGAACAGCCGTCCGCCGAACGGGTGTTTGCACCGACCGGGCGGTCTCGGTAGGGTCACGAACACCTGTATGGCACCTGGAGGCCCGATGACCGACGTCACCCTCACCCCCCGGCAGCGAGAGATCCTCGAGGTGATCGAGCAGCACCAGCGCGAGCGCGGCTTCCCTCCGTCGGTGCGGGAGATCGGCCAGGCGGTGGGGCTCACCTCCCCGTCCACCGTGCACGCGCACCTCGCCACGCTGCAGAAGCTCGGCTTCCTGCGGCGCGATTCCACCAAGCCTCGTGCCATCGAGGTGCGCTTCGACGCCACCTCCGGAGCGCCCGTGGATCGGCGGCCCGTCCGACACGTCCCGCTCGTGGGCGATGTCGCTGCCGGCACCGACGTGCTCGCGCAGCAGAACATCGAGGAGACCCTCCCCCTGCCCGCCGACTTCACCGGCGAGGGCGACCTGTTCATGCTGCGGGTCCGGGGCGACTCGATGGTCGACGCGGCGATCGTCGATGGCGACTTCGTCGTGTGCCGCGCCCAGGGCACGGCCGACAACGGCGACATCGTGGTGGCCGGGATCCCCGGCGACGAGGCGACGGTGAAGACCTACCGGCGCAAGGGCGGCACGATCACGCTCCTCCCGTCCAACGCCAGGCTGTCGCCGATGGAGTTCAGCGCCGACGAGGTCACCATCTACGGCAAGGTCGTCACGGTCCTGCGCCGCCTCTGAGGCGCGACTACCGCCGGCCAGCGCCGGTGACCGAGAATGGGGCAGATGCCCCGGATGTCCCGTTGCCTGTTCGCGCTCGGATGCGCACTGCTCGCGCTCCCCGCGGCCGCGGCGCAGGGCGCACCAGGTGCGAACGATCCGGTCTTCGAGCAGGGTCTCCAGTGGGGCCTCGACCGCATCGGCGCGCCGGCTGCGTGGGCTCGCGGGACCGGTCGCGGGATCACGATCGCGATCGTCGACTCCGGCGTCGACCTGCAGCACGAGGATCTCCGCAGCAAGGTCGTGGGTTCGGTCAGCTGCATCGGTTCCGGCGGCGACTCGTCGAAGTGCTCCGGCTCCGCCCAAGACGACAACGGGCACGGCACGCACGGTGCGGGGATCGCGCTCGCCGTCACTGACAACGGCGCAGGCGTCGCGGGCGTCGCACCCGACGCGCGGCTGCTCGCGGTGCGCGTGCTCAGCAACGACTGCACATCGTCGGGCTGCACGGCGAGCGGCACCGCAGGCGACGTGTCGGCGGGCATCCGCTGGGCCGTCGACCACGGCGCGGACGTGATCAACCTCTCGCTCGGTGGCGGCACCATGCAGTCTGCGCTCGGCTGCAGCTTCTGTGACGCGATCGACGACGCGTGGAACAAGGGCGCGATCGCCGTCGTCGCCGCGGGCAACGATTCTGTGCTGCCTGCTGGCTTCGCCGACGAGCCCGCTGTGGTGGTCACCGCCACGAACCGAGACGACGGTCGGGCCTCGTACTCGAGCGCCAGCTCGAGCATCGTGCGCGCCGCCCGCTGGCCCGTCGCCGCACCCGGCGGTGAGGCCGAGACCCGCGCCGCCGATTGCGCGACTGGGGGGACACCGAAGGGCGTCCTGTCGACCTACTGGACCGCGGGCCAGCACGATCAGTACGCCTGCCTCGCGGGAACATCGATGGCCGCGCCGCACGTGTCGGGCGCCCTCGCTGTGCTGCGCAGCATGGGCTACACGAAGCAAGGGGCGATCGATCGCCTGATGGCAACGGCGAAGGACCTCGGGCCCGCGGGTCGCGACGACACGTTCGGCTACGGGCGCATCGACCTCTCCGCGGCCGTCGGCCGCGGCCCTGCCGCCACCACCACCACGACGCTCGGAACGGCTCCCACCAGCACCGCCCCGCCAGGGTCATCGGCGCCCACCACCACGACCGTGACGACGCCTACCTCCGGCACGCAACCTGTGCGCGAGGGCCCCCGCATGTCGACGCCCGAGGTCTCCGCCGCGGCGCCCTTCCGGCCCCCCGGTGGCGGTGGCAGCGCGCCGCCCGGTTGGCTGGTCGCGCTCGCGGCGCTGGCGATCCTCGGCACCGGTGCCGCCGCCTCGCTGACGGCGTGGCGGATGCTCGGCTACGCCCCCTCGAGCACCGCGCGCAGCACGTCGTAGGAGCGCTGGAGCGACGCGCGCTCGACCCGCTCGTCAGCGGCGTGGGCGAGAGCGGCGCTTCCGGGCCCGAGGTTGCACGCGGGGATCCCGGCTGCGGCGAAGCGCGCGACATCGGTCCATCCGAGCTTCGCTCGCACAGCGAGGCCGTGATCCTCGACGAGCCCGCGCAGCACGGGGTGCGCGAGCCCGGGCGCCGCGGCCGGCGCCATGTCGACGACCTCGACCGTGTCGCCGGTCTCGAGGAGGGGCGCGAGCAGCGCGCGCACCTCGGCCTCCGCGTCCGCGGGCGTTCGGTCGGGTGCGAAGCGACGGTTGATCGTGACCGTGGCGAGGTCGGGAACGACGTTGCCCGCCACTCCCCCGCTCACGTGCACGGCCTGCATCGCCTCCCGGTACTCGCAGCCGTCGATCACCGGTCGGCGCGCCTCGAAGCCGTCGACGGCGCGCAGCACGGCACCCAGCCGATGGATCGCGTTGCGCCCCATCCAGGGTCTGGCGGTGTGGGCGCGCTCGCCGCGCACGGTCACCTCGACGCGCATGGTGCCCTGGCAGCCTGCCTCGATGTCGCCGTCGGTGGGCTCGCCGAGGATCGCCAGATCGGCCTCGAGCAGGTCAGGGCGATCGCGGAGGAGGTGGCCGAGGCCATTGTGCTCCGCGCTCACCTCCTCGCCGGCGTAGAACACCCAGGTCACGTCCACCGCGGGCTCGGGGACCGTCTCCGCGAGCGCGAGCATGACGGCCAGGCCGCCCTTCATGTCGGCGGCGCCGAGCCCCCAGAGCACGTCGCCGTCGATGCGGGCCCCGGCGTTGCCGTTCGCGGGCACGGTGTCCGTGTGCCCCGCGAGCAGGACCCGCGTGGCCCGACCGAGCCGGGTTCGTGCGACGAGGTTCGCGCCGACGCGCGCCACCTCGAGGTGGTCGAGCGCGCGCAGCGCCCCCTCCAGGTGCTCGGTGATCGCGCCCTCGTGGTGGCTCACCGACGGGATATCGACCAGCGCAGCAGTGCGCACGAGCAGGTCGAGGCCGTCCATCACGACAGCCTATGAGGACGCCCGCCGCGGGCCGGTACGGTTGCGGACCGTGACCAACACCCCTCCCGCCACCGGTGGCGCTGCCGGCACCGGCCTCGCCACCCGCGCCGCCGACGGACGCGTGCTCGACACCTGGTACCTCCAACCGACGCTGGCGCCCTCGGGCGCCGCCACCACCACCGACGTCCTGGACGCTCGCACGGCGACCGAGCGGCTCGGCACGGCGGTCGTCCGTGCGATCGGGCCCGACGAGATCCGCAACGTCGAGGTCGTCGCCGTCACCACCAGGATCAGCGATCTCACCACCGCCCCCGTCGACACCCACGACGTCTACCTTCGGCTCCACCTCCTGTCGCATCGGCTCGTCCGCCCCAACAGCATCAACCTCGACGGCATCTTCGGCCTGCTCCAGAACGTCGCGTGGACGAACCACGGGCCGGTCGCACCGGACGAGCTGGACGCGTCGCGCCTACGCGCACGCGCGGCCGGGACACCGCTGCTCGTGCACTCGCTCGACAAGTTCCCACGGATGATCGACTACGTCGTGCCGAGCGGGGTTCGCATCGCCGACGCGGATCGCGTGCGGCTCGGCGCACACCTCACCGACGGCACCACCGTGATGCACGAGGGGTACGTCAACTTCAACGCGGGCACGCTCGGGTCCGCGATGATCGAAGGCCGCATCAGCCAGGGCGTCGTGGTCGGCGAGGGCTCCGACCTGGGCGGTGGCTCATCGCTGATGGGCACGCTGTCGGGTGGTGGGACCGAGATCGTCCGCGTCGGCGAGCGGTGCCTCGTGGGGGCCAACGCCGGCCTCGGAATCTCCTTCGGCGACGACTGCGTGATCGAAGCTGGCCTGTACGTCACCGCCGGCACCCGGGTCACGCTGCCCGACGGCACCATCGTCAAGGCCAAGGAGCTGAGCGGTCAGTCGAACCTGCTGTTCATCCGCAACAGCACCACCGGCATCGTCGAGGTCCGCCCCCGCGCCGGGGGCACGGTCGAGCTGAACACCGCCCTGCACGCCAACTGACCAATGCAGCAATCAACGTCTGTGAACTCCCACGTCCGCCATGCGGACACCAGGGTTCACAGACGTTGATTGCTAGGTCTGCAGTCGGTCCGCCACGAGCGCGATGCGATCGTCGGGCTGCACCATCGCGATCCGCACGTGGTCCGCTGCGGCGTCGCCGTAGAACTCGCCGGGTGACACGAGCACGCCTCCCGTCTCGGCCAGTCTGCGGGCGAGGGCCCACGCGTCGCCGTCGGGAGCGGGGGCCCACAGGTAGAACGCTCCCGCGGGCAGCGGGGCGTCGACGCCGACCGACGCGAGCGCGGCGCGCATCGTCACGAGTCGCGCGAGGTAGCGGTCGCGCTGCTCGTCGACGTGGGCGTCGTCGTGCAACGCCGCGACCGCGGCCGCCTGCACCGGCCCGGGGACCATGAACCCCGCGTGCTTGCGCACCTCGGACAGGTAGCGCACGAGGTCGGGATCACCGGCGTAGAAGCCAGCGCGGGCACCCGCGAGGTTCGAGCGCTTCGACAGCGAGTGGACCGCGAGCACGCCGTCGCTGCCGTGCTCGAGGATCGTGTGCGGTGGCCCGTCCCACGTGAACTCCACGTAGCACTCGTCGGAGAGCACCGGGATCCGCCGGGCGCGACCCCACGCCGCGGCGAGGCCGAGGTCGGCCAGCTCGCCGCTCGGGTTGGCCGGGACGTTGACCCACAGGCAGAGCGCGCGGGCCGCGTCCTCTTCACGGATGTCGTCGAGAGAGCGGTAGGCCACCGCTCGACAACCCGCGAGCGTGGCGCCCATCGCGTAGGTGGGATAGCTCACGGCCGGGTACAGCACGGTGTCGAGGTCGGGACGTCGGAGGTGCAACCACTGCGGGATCCCCGCCACGAGCTCCTTCGTGCCCACGCAGGCGGCGAGGTGGGCCGGCTCGACGGACACCCCGAGCCGTCGCTCCATCCACGCGGCTGCGGCCTCACGGTACGCGACAGTGCCGATCGAGGGCGGGTACCCGCGTTCGGCACCGGAACGGGCGAGCGCCTCGATGACGGCCACGGGCGGCGGGTCGCACGGCGTGCCGATCGACAGGTCGACGAGGCCGCCCGGGAGCGCTCCGGCGAGCTCCTTCAGCGTGTCCAGCCGGTCGTACGGGTACGGCGGCGGCTCGAAAGGTTGGGGCCCCATCCGCTCAGCCCACCACGTAGGCGCCGAAGTGGCCCAGCGCGGCGTCGTCGAGGCGCACGCGCACCCGCATGCCGGCATCGTCGGGGAGCTCCACAAGCACCTCCCCCTCCCGATGCACCGCCGCAAGCAGATCGCCCCGATCGAACGGGATCGCGAGCTCGACGATGTTCGTGAGCGCTCGGAGCCGGTCCCCGATCGCGCGGAGCAGACCGTCGAGGCCGGCGCCCGTCACGGCGCTCACGCCCACCGCTCCAGGGTGCGCCGCGGCGAGCCGCTCGGCCTCGGCCGGGGCGAGATCAGCCTTGTTGAACGCGAGGAGCTCGGGGACGTCGTCGGCGCCGATCTCGCGCAAGACGCTGTGCACCGCATCGATGTTGCCGCGGACGTCGAGCGCGGACGCGTCGACCACGTGCACGAGGAGGTCGGCCTCCGAGGCGACGGCCAACGTCGACTTGAAGGCCTCGACGAGGTCGTGCGGAAGGTTGCGGATGAAGCCGACGGTGTCGGTGAGCAGGACCGACTCCCCGCCTGGGAGACCGAGGCGGCGCGTGGTGGCGTCGAGCGTCGCAAAGAGGCGGTCCTCCACGAGCACGCCCGCGTCGGTGAGGCGGTTGAGGAGCGTCGACTTGCCCGCGTTCGTGTAGCCCACGATCGCGACGCGCTGCACTCGACTGCGCAGCTGCGCCTTGCGCTGGGTCGCGCGGTGCTTGTCGATCTCGCGGAGCTCGGCCTCGAGCTTGTGGATGCGACGTTGGATGCGGCGACGGTCGACTTCGAGCTGGGTCTCACCAGGACCGCGGGTCCCGATCCGCGCGCCACCAGCGGACATGCCGCCGGCCTGCTGGGACAGGGCGGTGCCCTTCCCACGGATGCGTGGCAAGCGGTACTTGAGCAGCGCGAGCTCGACTTGCGCCTTGCCCTCCTGGCTGTGTGCGTTCTGGGCGAAGATGTCGAGGATCACCGCCGTGCGGTCGATCGCCGTGCGACCGAGCAGCTTCTCCAGGTTGCGCTGCTGCGCGGGCGACAGCTCGTTGTCGAACACCACGGTGTCGCAGTCGGTCTCGAGCGCGAGCTCGCGGAGCTCGTCGGCCTTGCCCTTGCCCACGTAGGTCGGCGGATCAGGGACGCGCCGACGCTGCACGATGCGACCGACCTCGTCCGCACCGGCCGTGTCGACGAGGAGGGAGAGCTCGTCGAGGCCAGCTTCGGTGTCCTCGGTCGTGTGCGGCGGCAGCGTGACCCCGACGAGCACGATCTTCTCGCGGAAGGCACGTTCGATGAGCGTCATCGATCGGCTCCCGTTCGGTGTCCGGTCACGGCCACGGTGCGTCGAGCATCGCAACCGACGTGACGTCGCCCGTGAGCCGAACGGGATCGCCGAGCGCGATCTCGACGGTGCCGCCGGGCATGTGGACCTCGCACGCATCGGGCACGAGCTCCCAGCCGTGGGCTGCGGCGGCCGCGGCGCATGCACCGGTGCCGCAGGCCTGCGTGGGTCCGACGCCGCGCTCGTACACGACCATGTCGAGCCCACCAGCGACCGAAGGCCGGATGATCTCGACGTTGATGCCACCGGGCGTGGCGCCGTCGATCCGAGCGCCGATCGCGATCAGCGCATCTCGATCGGGCAGCGTCGCGCCGCCCCAGTGCAGCACGACGTGGGGGTTCCCCACCTCGACGTGCGCCGCGCGCAGCACCTCGCCCTCCACCCACTCCGGTTGCGGGCCGACGACCTTGGCCTGGCCCATGTCCACGCTGAGGCGGTGGCTGCGGGGACCCTGGCGGGCGAGGACGGTGACGGTTCGCAGGCCGGCGTCGGTCGCGACGGTGAGCACGGGCGGCGTGGCGAGCCCCGCTTGGAAGACCGCTTGCGCGAGGCAGCGGATGCCGTTGCCGCTCATCTCCGCGACCGACCCGTCGGCGTTGAGCAGGCGCATCGTGACGTGCGCGCCGTGGGTGCCCGGGGTGACCCGCAGGATGCCGTCGGCGCCGACGCCCGTGTGCCGGTCGCAGAGCGCGACGGCCTCCTCCGGCGTGATCGGGTGCACGCCGTCGAGGTCGAGCAGGACGAGGAAGTCGTTGCCGAGGCCATGGTGCTTGGTGAGCCGCATGCGGCGTTCAGCCTACGGCGGTGGCCAGCGCGCCAACGAGGAGGTTCTCGTCCTGCGCGGCGTCGAGCCACGTGATGCGATCGTCGCGGCCGAACCACGCGCGCTGTCGCCGAGCGAAGCGTCGGGTGCGCGCAGTCGCCGTTTCGATCGCGTCCGCCAGTGTGACCAGCCCGTCGAGGTGCTCGAGGAGCTCGCGATAGCCGAGCGCCTGCGCGGCGGTGCGGGAGATCCCCCTCGGGTGCGCGCGCAGGCGAGCGACCTCCTCAAGGAACCCTGCTTCCATCTGCGCGGCGTAGCGCAGGGCGATCCGAGCCGCGAGGTCGTCGCTGGTGCGCGAGAGCCCGACCATGCGGAACGGTGTGGGCGGATGCGCTTCCAGCCCAGGGCCGAAGCTCGAGAAGGGGCGCCCGCTGCCGAGCGTCACCTCCAGCGCGCGCAGGATTCGACGTCGGTTCGCGACATCGATGCGAGACGCGGCGAGCGGATCGAGCTGCGCCAGGCGACCGTGGAGGACCGCGGTGTCCGGTTCGGCGTCGACGGCCGCGCGCGCGTCGGGGTACTGGCCGGGGATCTGCAGCCCGTCGACGATCGCGTGCACGTAGAGGCCCGTGCCGCCGACGAGGAGCGCGCGCTTGCCACGTGCGTCGATGTCGGCGATCACCGCCTGCGCCTTAGCCTGAAACCACGCGACGCTCCCGTCTTCCCACGGGTCGAGCAGATCGATCAGGTGATGGGGAACGTCGGCCTGCTCCGCGGAAGTCGGCTTCGCGGTACCGATGTCCATCCCGCGGTACACCTGCATCGAGTCGATCGACACGAGCTCCCAGGATCGGTCCCAGCGCGCGAGCGCGATCGCGAGCGCGGACTTGCCGGACGCCGTGGGTCCGACGAGGACCGCGTGGTCCGCCACCCCGCTCACGAGGAGCGGATGTCCTTGGCGAAGCACACCGACATGGGCGAGTCGCAGTAGGGGCCATAGGCCTCGATCCGGTGCCAGCCCCGTCGCTCGTAGAGCGCGATGGCTTCTGGCTGCGCCGTTCCCGTCTCCAGCTGCATCCGGAGGTAGCCCAGGTCCCAGGCGATCGTCTCGAGACGTGCGAGCACCGCTCCGCTCACCCCGCGCCGCCGAGCCGCCGGCACGGTGTACATGCGCTTGACCTCCGCAACGCCGGGCAGCCCGTCGAACGGCTTCAGCGCCCCACACCCAGCGGGGTCACCCGCGAGGTACGCGACGACGAAGACACCAAGCGGGCGCGACACGAGCTCGGGCGTGACCTCAGCGTGATAGCTCTCGTCGTCCTGCGCTGCGATCGCGCCGGGCGCGGCATAGCGATCGACGACCTCCGCGTTGAGCGCGGCGACGAGGGAGGTCGCCACCTCGGTGTCGTAGGGCTCCTCGCTGAGCTCGATCACCCGACGAGGAGGGGCAGTCGCGTCTTGTGCGCTGCGGGGCGCGTGATCTCGACGAGGTGGCCGCGCAGGTGGTGGGGCGCCGCGCTCGTGATGCGCACCGTCGCGTACGAGCCTGGTCGGATCGACGCGCCCGCGAAGTGGACGAGCTTGTTCTGGCGAGTGCGCCCGGTGAGCACGGCGGGATCCTTGCGCGACGGGCCCTCCACCAGCACCTCCTCCACCTGACCGACGCGGGCCTCGTGACGGTGGAGGCCGGAGCGGTCGATCACGAGCTTGAGGCGCTCGAAGCGCTCGGCGATGACCTCCGGGGCGACGAACTCGTCGACGCGCTCGGCTGCCTCCGTGCCCGGGCGTGGGCTGTAGATGAACGTGTACGCGCTGTCGTAGGCCGCCTCTGCAGCCACCTCGAGCGTGCGCTCGAAGTCGCCGTGGGTCTCTCCCGGGAAGCCGACGATGATGTCGGTGGTGACGGCCAGATCGGCGATCGCAGCGCGCGCTGCGGCCAGGCGCTCGAGGTAGCGCTCGGCGGTGTAGCCGCGATGCATCGCGGCGAGCACGCGGTCGCTTCCGGACTGGAGCGGCAGGTGGAGGTGCTCGCACATCTCCGGGGTCTCGGCCATCGCCGCGATGGTCTCGGGACGCAGGTCCTTGGGGTGCGGGCTGGTGAACCGGATGCGGTGGATCCCCTCCACTCCGCCGACCGCTCGCAGCAGCTGGTCGAACATCGGCCGCACCTTGGTGGTCCCATCGGCCTGACGGTCGCTGAGGGTGAGGTCGCGGCCATAGCTGTTCACGTTCTGGCCGAGGAGCGTCACCTCGGTGACCCCGTCGGCCGCGGCCGTGCGCACTTCGCTCACGACGTCGTCGAGCGGGCGGCTGATCTCCTTGCCGCGCACTGCGGGAACGATGCAGAAGGCACACGAGTTGTCGCAACCGATCTGGATCGTGACCCATGCCGACCAGGGGACCTCGCGACGGACCGGAAGCGCCGAGGGGAACGTCTCGTGGTCGTCCGCGACGGCTGCCGCGAGGACCTCGATGACCGAACGGCCGGCCGCACTGGCCTCCCGGAGGAGCTCCGCTGCGCGATGGACGTTGTGCGTGCCGAACACCACGTCGACGTGGCCGGCTCGTTCGAGGAGCTCGCCCTGATCCTTCTGCGCGAGGCAGCCGCCGACCATGATCTGCATCCCCGGACGAGCCGCCTTCACCGACTTCAGGTGCCCAAGGGTGCCGTAGAGCTTGGTGTCGGCGTTCTCACGGATGCAGCACGTGTTCAGCACCACCACATCGGCGTCGTCGGCGGAGGCTGCTGCGAGGAGTCCGTCCGCCTCGAGGAGCCCTGCGATCCGCTCGGAATCGTGCTCGTTCATCTGGCACCCGAAGGTGCGCACGAAGAAGCGGCGGGGCTCGGGCACGGACGACAGCGTACGGCTCGGGGCGGAGCGACCCCCAGCCGGTACCTCGGCGTCAATTGAGGCGGGTTGCCGCCTGGTCGACGATCATCAGGTCCTCGAAGGAATCCACGTCGATCACATCGTCGAGGATGACGTCGTCGTCGATGCGCCGCCGAAGGCGGTCCTCGATGACGAGGCGGATCGCGGTGCGGCGCTCCCCGTCGATCTCGATGTCGGCGAAGGAAGGGATGCAGATGAGGTCGAGGCCGCCCGCGGCCACGTAGCCACGGGCGATCGCCACGGCCTTGATCGCCTGGTTGAGCGCGCCCGCGCCGACGACCTGCACCTCGACCGCGCCCTGCTGTCGCAGGACGCCGGCCATCGCCCCCGCCACCGAGTTCGGGTTCGACTTGGTCGACACCTTGAGCTGCTCCATTGCACAGAGGTTCGACGGCACCGCGATCGATCCCTTCCTACCGATTTCTCCGATTGCGGTGGCGCGCGACCCGGCCGCCGCTAGTCGCTGAGGGAGATCGGGAGGTCGTCGGGGTCGACCTCGTCGACGCCGCCGCCACCCTCCGTGACCGCTGGCTGGTCGCCGAGACCCATCTTCGTGCGGATCCGCTCCGAGATGTCGATCATCACCTCGGGGTTGTCGACGAGGAACTGCTTGGCGTTCTCACGACCCTGCCCGAGCTGCTCGCCGTCGTAGGTGTACCAGGCACCCGACTTCTTCACGATCTCGTTGTCGACCCCGATGTCGAGCACGCCACCTTCGCGGCTGACGCCCTTGCCGTACATGATGTCGAACTCCGCCTGACGGAAGGGGGCCGCGACCTTGTTCTTCACGACCTTCACCCGGGTGCGGTTCCCCACCACCTCGACGCCGTCCTTGATGGACTCGATGCGTCGGATGTCGAGCCGGACCGAGCTGTAGAACTTCAGCGCCCGGCCACCCGGCGTGGTCTCCGGTGACCCGAACATGACGCCGATCTTCTCGCGAAGCTGGTTGATGAAGATGCAGATCGTGTCGGTCTTGTTGAGGTTGGCCGTGAGCTTGCGCAGGGCTTGGGACATCAGCCGGGCCTGGAGGCCGACGTGGCTGTCGCCCATGTCGCCCTCGATCTCGGCGCGCGGCGTGAGCGCGGCCACCGAGTCGATCACCACCACGTCGATCGCGCCGGAGCGCACGAGCATGTCGCAGATCTCAAGTGCCTGCTCCCCCGTGTCGGGCTGGGAGATGAGGAGCTCGTCGACGTCGACCCCGATGGCACGGGCGTAGATCGGGTCCATCGCGTGCTCCGCGTCGATGTAGGCGCAGATGCCGCCCAGTCGCTGCGCCTCGGCCACGACGTGCATGGCGAGGGTGGACTTGCCCGAGGACTCCGGCCCGAAGATCTCGGTGACGCGGCCACGGGGCAGGCCGCCAACCCCCAGCGCGAGATCGAGCGCGAGGGCGCCCGTGGGCACCGTGCCGATCTCCATCGAGCCCTTCTCCCCCATCTTCATGACCGAGCCCTTGCCGAACTGCTTCTCGATGCCGGCGAGGCTGAGCTCGAGGGCCTTCAGCTTGTCCTTGTCCTGTTCCACCTGGCGTCTCCTCTGCGTGCGTTCCGTCGTGATCTGGGGGATGCCGCCGACCCTACGCAGGGGGTGTGACAGCCCGGCGGGTGCGAACGACACGACTGTAGTTACGAACAGTCGTTCGATCAAGCACCTGGTTTCTGTGGGCGCCCCAGCACGCATGCCGTGCCCGAGCGCCCACAGAAGCAGAGGAGGTCAGACCATACGGCGGCGGACGGCGACCCAGAGGAGGCGTCCGAACACGAGCAGCACGAGGCCAACGAGGCCGAAGACGGCCGCGGAGCCCGACCACGACACGATCCGCTCGAGGCTGTCGCCGAAGCGGCGGCGGGCGTCGTCCCACGCCTTCCCGAGGCCCTCGTTCGCCCGGGTCTCGATGATCTCCGAGCCGGGCTCCCCCACCGTGACGGCGAGGGTGGCGAACGATGTCTGGTCGTCGAGCAGGCGCTGCTGGCCCTGGATCTGCTCGATCTCGACCTGCACGGCGGTGATGCGGTCCTGCACGGCGAGGATGTCCGGCACGTTGCGGGCCTCGGCGAGCACCGCCGACAAGCGGTCCCGTGTGGCGGACAGGGCGGAGAGCCGCGCGGCGAGATCGGTGAACTGCGCCGTGACGTCGGTGCCCTTGGACGACACGCCTTTGACGTCGCCCAGCTTGCGCAGCTCGGCGATCAGCGGCTCGAAGCTCGCGGCGGGGACCCTGACGACGAGCGAGCCGCTCGGCGTGTCGCTCGATTCGTTCGTGGTCGACTCGGCGATGTACCCGCCGAGGCCGACCGTGCGCGCGGTGATCCGGTCGACGACGCCGTCGAAGGCGCCCTCGCGCACCTCGAGGTCGAGCGAGCCGGTCTTGACGACCTTCGCGCTGTCGACGCCCGGCCGAGCCTGGATGGGCGCCCCGGAGGCCGTGCCACCGCCTCCGCCGCCTGCGCCGCCGGCCACCTCGTCTGCGGCGCCAAGGTCGGTCAATGCCCCAAACTGGCCGCCTGTGCCTGCCACCGTCGTCGCACTCGCTCCCGCGTCACCGATCGCCGCGCCGGTGGCCGAGAAGGTGTCCTGTGGATCGTCCTTCACGAGCGCGGCACCCAGCGCGGCCACCACGACCACGGCTGCGGCGAGCGCGACCAGTCGGACCCGGGGCGTGCGCGACCCCGACGGGAGCCGCCGCGGCGCCTCCTGCTCGGCGAGCGCGCTGAGCAGGGCCTCGGGTGCGCGCCCCGGCGGCGGCACCGACTCGGCGGCGTCGGCGAGCAGACGGCGGAGGTCGTCTTCGTGGATCATCGGGCCTCCTCGACGACGATGGGAGCGAGCGCCGCGATCCGCGGGTCGGCGGCGAGACGGCGACGGGCTTCGTGGAGGCGGCTCTTGACGGTTCCCGGTCGGCGGCGGATCGCCACCGCGATCTCCTTCTCGCTCAGGCCCGTCCAGTAGCGCAGCACCGCCGGCACGCGGAGCTGATCAGGGAGATCAGCGAGCGCGTCGATCACCGCGTCCCCAGCCGTCGAGGCGGCCGCGGCCGTCTCCGGGTTCGGATCTTCCGAGGGCATCGAGTCGAGCGGCTCCGCACCGACAGACCGCTCGCGACGCGGCACCTCCTTGCGCAGCTGCGAGTAGCAGGTGTTGACGAGCACCCGGTACAGCCACGGCTGGACGCCGTCACCTGCCGGCAGCGCGTCCCGGAAGCGCCACACGCGCAGGAACGCCTCCTGCACGGCCTCCTCGGCGTCGGCCGGGTTCCGCATGATCAGGTAGGCCGTCCGATAGGCGCGGCCGTAGCCCTCCACGAGCAGCGCTTCGAGGTCGCTCGTGGTCCGCACCGGTCCCATGCCCCCTCTGACGCTCCGCGAGCCCATCTGGTTCGCGATCTGTGGGCTCCCCAGCACGCACTCCGTGCTCTGACGCCCACAGATGTTGTCAGAGGCGGTGGCGGAGGCGGTCGAGGAGCGAGATGACCGCCATCTGGCGGACGCGGTCTCGGTCGCCGGGCAGGCGCACGTGCACGGCGTCGACGTCATCGCCCAGCGCGAGCCCGAGCCAGACCGTGCCTGGCGGCTGCCCCTCCTGCTCAGTCGGACCGGCGACGCCGGTGGTGGAGAGGCCGACATCGGCTC
Source organism: Microthrixaceae bacterium (assembly GCA_052390255.1). GTDB lineage: Bacteria > Actinomycetota > Acidimicrobiia > Acidimicrobiales > VFJN01 > VFJN01. The sequence continues at coordinate 5,210 of JBQTHC010000165.1, read as the reverse complement.
CGAGCAGGCGACGCACGCCGTCGGCCATCGCCATCGCCGCGGCCTCGCTCACGACGGGCCCCTCGGGCACGCCGAGCAGGTCGACCTTGACGTCGCTGTCGTAGGCGACGACGCCACCCCGGAACCAGTCACTCGCCCCAGGCACGCCCACCATGCGAGACGCCACGAGCCCTCCGGTCAGCGACTCGGCCACGGCGACCGTGAGGCCCCGCTCGCGGAGCAGTGGCCCGACGACCGCCTCCATCGGCTCGTCGGCCGTGGAGAACACGAGGTCGCCGAGAATCGCGCACACTGCTGCCTCTTCCGCGTCGAGGAGCGCCTCGGCCGCGGCAGTCGTGTCGCCGCGTGCGGTGAGCCGGACCTTGATCCCCTCGATCCCACTCGCGAGGAAGGCGAGGGTGGGGTTGCCCGTCTCGTCGAGCGCGTCGATGCGCGGCGCGAGAAGCTCGGCGATGCGCGACTCGCTCTCACCCCAGGTGCGCAGCGTGCGGCTCACGAACACCTGCCGCACCCCTGCGCGCCGTTCGAGGTCTGGGAGCACCGCGCGCTCGAGCATCTCGCGCATCTCGTAGGGCACGCCCGGCACTGCGTAGATGACGCGCTCGCCCACGGGGCAGATGAGCCCGGGCGCGGTGCCGGTGCGCTGCTCGATCGGAGTCGCGCCCACGGGAACGTCGGCCTGGCGCAGGTTGTTCGCGGGCATCGCGCGCCCGCGACGTTCGAACAGGGCGCGAATGAACGCGGCGAGCTCGTCGTGACGCTCGAGGCCGACGCCCATGACCTCCGCGATCGCCTCCCGGGTGATGTCGTCCTGGGTGGGTCCGAGGCCACCGCACACGATCACCGCGTCGGCGCGTCCGAGCGCCTCGCGCAGCACCGCGACGATCCGCGCGTGGTTGTCGCCGACCTTCGTCTGGCGGAGGTGCTCGATCCCGCGCAGCGCAAGCTGCTCGCCCATCCAGGAGGAGTTCGTGTCGACGATCTGACCGAGGAGCAGCTCGGTGCCGACCGCCACGACCTCGCAGCGCACGACGGCCGCTACCGGTTGCCCAGCGTGGTGGCGAACCGGCTCCCGGCCGCGACGTACTGCGCGCCGGTGACAACGGTCAGCGCGACGGCGGCCCACAGCAGCCCGTTCGCGACCCACGTGGCGTCGCTCGCGGTGATCGGCAGCAGACCGAAGCCCACCGCCAGCTCCTGGGTGACCGTCTTCGCCTTCGCGAGCGCAGTGGCAGGCACGGCCAGCCCCTTCTTGCCCCAGTAGGAGCGGAACGCCTGGATCCCCAGCTCGCGCACCGCGATCACCGCGACGGGCAGCCACCAGAACGTCTCGTTGGCGACGAGCGCAAGCATCCCGCCGAGCACGAGCACCTTGTCGGCGAGCGGATCGAGGAACGCGCCGGAGCGCGTCGTGCCGTGACGGCGGGCGATGCTGCCGTCGATGCCGTCGGTGATGCACAGCGCGACCCAGAGCGCGACCGCGGGCCAGGTCGCACCTGTGTCGACGATCATCGCGAGCAGCGGGACCGTGAGCACGAGGCGCGCGACGGTGAGCAGGTTGGCGGGGGTCGCCAACGCCGACGGTCCGAACTGCGCGGTCATGACGCGGCACCCGCGGCGACGAGCGGCACGGCGACCGAGTCGGGGCCCTCGGAGCCCGTGATGCGAACCGGCACGATCGAGCCCACCTCGAGGTGATCGGGCACCGTGATGATGCCGTCGATCTCGGGCGCCTCCCGGTGGCTGCGCGCGACACCCGGCGCGTCCACGAGCACATCGACGACCTCGCCGACGATGTCGTCGCGCCGCGCTGCGGTGATGCGATCCTGCCGCTCGCGCAGCTCGGCCAGGCGCTCGTCGATCAGGGGGCGCGGCACCGCGCCGTCGAGGCCCTCGGCGTAGGTGCCCACCTCGGGCGAGTAGGCGAAGAAGCCGCACCAGTCGAGCTGGGCCTGGTCGACGAAGGCGAGGAGCTCGTCGTGGGCCTCCTCGGTCTCGCCGGGATAGCCGACGATGAAGTTCGACCGGAACGCGGCATGCGGCGCGTCCGCTCGGATGTGCTCGATGCGGCGAAGGAACCGCGCGCCGTCACCCCAGCGCCGCATCCGACGCATCAGCGGCGCGGACACGTGCTGGAGCGAGAGGTCGAAGTAGGCCACCCCGGTGCTGAGGACGGCCTCGATGAGGGCGTCGGTCAGGTCTGACGGGTAGAGGTACAGCAAGCGGACCCAGTCGACCCGCGCGTGCACGGCCTGAACCAGGCGCACGATGTCCTTCGTGCCCACACCCTGGTCGCGCCCGTAGCTCGCAAGGTCCTGCGCGACGAGCACGATCTCGCGTGCGCCACCGCGGGCGAGCGCGTCGACCTCGTCGAGCACCTGGTCGAGCGAGCGGGACCGTTGCGGGCCACGGAAGCTCGGGATCGCGCAGAACCCGCAGGCCCGGTCGCACCCTTCGGCGACCTTCACGTACGCCCATGGGACCGCCGACGCCGGCCGCGGCAGGTTGAGCAGGTCGAAGGAGGGCACGGGCGCACCGCCCGGCTTGCGGCCGAGGGTGACGGGCACGCCGAAGCCGGCCACCGCATCCGCCTCGGGCAACGCCGCGGCCAGCTCGTCGCCGTAGCGCTCAGCCATGCAGCCGGTGACGACGAGCCGTGCGCCGTCGGCCTTGCGGTCCGCGAGCGAGAGCACCACGTCGATCGACTCTTGGCGGGCGTCCTCGATGAACGCACAGGTGTTCACCACCACGAGGTCGGCCGCGGCCGCGTCGTCACTCGGGAGCATCCCGTCGGCGAGGAGCGTTCCGACCAGCTTGTCCGAGTCGACCTGGTTCTTCGGGCAGCCGAGCGTCTCGATGAAGAACGTGCGCGACCCGGCCATAGGTGCCACAGGGTACTGGCGGCAACGTCTGTGAACCCTCACGGCCGCATGGCGGACCTGGGTGTTCACAGATGTTGGTTGGTGGGGTCAGCGCGCGTGGTGGAGGCGCAGGCCTGGACGCGGCCACGGGAAGCGCACGAGCGCGCCGGTGCCCGACAGCGTGGCGAAGGCGGTCCGCATGTCGGGTCCGCCGAAGCAGATGTTGGTGACGAGCGGATCCGGAAGCGGGATGTGCTCGATCGCCTCGCCATCGGGCGAGATCGCGGTGACGCCGCCGTTCACGAGCGTGCCGACGCACACCCATCCCTCGCCGTCGACCGCGAGGCTGTCGAGCAGCTGCAGACCGGGCAGACCCGCCAGCAGGTGAGCGCCGTTGCCGATGGGGCTGTCGCGCTGCACCTCACCGGGTGCGGACAGCTCCCACCAGAACACGCGTCCCGTGTGGGTCTCGGCCGCGTAGAGGCGCGTGCCGTCCGGGGACAGCCCGACCCCGTTCGGCGCGTCGAGCGGGAAGATCTTCTCCTCACAGCTCGAACCGTCGGCCAAGGCGTAGTGGATCCCTGTCCGATCGCTCGTGCGCTCCTGGCGCACGCCGTGATCGGTGAACCAGAAGCCGCCGTGGCCGTCGAAGACGAGGTCGTTGGGCGCGCGCAGCGGCCCGCTCGACGACTCCGTGTAGAGCGTCGACACCGCGCCCGTCATCAGGTCGACCCGCTGGATCGACCCGCCTTTCCAGGTGGCGGGCACCGCGCCCGGCAGCGTGAGTCCCATCACCTCGTCCCAGGTGAAGCACCCCCCGTTGTTGCAGACGTACATCGCACCGTCAGGCCCGAGCGCGGCGCCGTTCGGGCCGCCACCGAGGTTTGCGATCACATCGAGGCGGCCGTCGGCGCCGACCTTGGTGAGCGTGCCGCGCGCGATCTCGACGAGCACGACGTCGCCGTCGTCGAGGGCGACTGGCCCCTCGGGGGACTTGAGTCCGGTGGCCTGCTCGTGGATCTCCATGGCGTCTTGCTAGCACCCCGTCGACCGAGGGGGTGTGTGGCAGGCTCGACCGGTGCCGGCCGACGGACCTCTCGATGCGCGACTGCCGGCGCCGCTGCGCTACGCGGCCCGTCGAGGCACGGTGGTGGCGCTCGTGGGGTTCGGACTGCTCCTCACCGAGGCATCGCTGAGTGGCCTGTTCCGGCGCGGACCCTTCAGCAGCGACCTGTTCGACGCGCAGGCCCACGCGCTGCTCGGCGGTCACCTCGACGTGGACCCAGCGGTCGCCGGCATCGAGGGGTTCGTGCACGGCGGCCGCACTCAGCTCTACTTCGGACTGGTTCCGGCAATCCTGCGCCTGCCGATCGCTGCGCTCACCGATGGCCTCGACGGGCGCCTCACCCAGATCTCGATGCTCCTCGCGCTCACCGTGGCGCTCTGGGCCAGCGCCCGCATCCTGTGGCGGGCGCGCGTGTGGCAGCGCGGCGACCGTGCGATCGGTCCGTGGGAGCCGTGGATCATCGGCGGGTTCACCGCCGCGGTCGGCCTCGCGTCACCACTTCTGTTCCTCGCGGCGCGGCCCGTCGTGTACCACGAGACCGAGCTGTGGGGCGTCGCGACCACCTTGGTGGCGATCGAGATGCTGCTCCGGTGGTGGGACGCGCCGAGCCGACGATCGCTCGTCATCGCATCGGCCGCCGCGCTCGTCGCGCTCAACACGCGGGCGTCGGTTGGTGGCGGCGCCGTGGCAGCGCTCGCGCTCACCGCCGCGCTGGCCGTGCTCACCTGCCGCCTGCCGCGCCGCTCGATCCCGGCGCTCGTGCTCGCGGTGCTGGTTCCCGTCATGTCCTACGCCGGCGTCAACCAGGCCCGCTTCGGCGATCCCTTCCGCGTCCCGTTCCGCGAGCAGGTGCTGAGCGGCTTCGATCCGGCTCGCCAGGCGACGCTCGAGGCGACCGGCGGAACGCTCTTCGGCCTCGAGTTCGCGCCGACGGCGCTCCTCACCTACACCCGCCCTGACGGTGTGGAGATGCAGCGCCTGTTCCCCTGGATCACCTTCCGCGAGTCGACCCGGGTCGTGGGCGACGCGCGCTTCGACACGATCGACCGCGCCGCATCGCTGCCCGTCGTGGCTCCCACGTTCGTCGCGCTCGGCGCCGTGGGGCTCGTGGCGCTCGTCCGGCGTGGCCGACGTGCCCCGTGGCTCGTCGCGACGTTCGGTGCGGCACTCGGTCTCACCTCCACGCTCACGATCGCCTTCATCGCCAACCGCTACCTCGCGGACTTCGTCCCGGCCCTCCTCCTGCCCGCGACGGTGGGCGCGTGGGTCGTGGCCGATTGGCT
>JBQTHC010000164.1:0-14894 GCA_052390255.1 Microthrixaceae bacterium | reverse complement strand
GGGGGGCGGCGCGGGGTCGCGGCGGCCGCGCCCGGGGGCGCGACCACGGCGAGCACGGCGGCATCGACCGCGCTCGCGATCCAGTCCCAGGACCTGTTCATCCTTCCGCGCGCATCAGCGCGCCACGCGCTCGTGGAGCTCCAGTACGACCTGCACGAGCGCCTCTTCGGCGGACGGCCACCTGGGGTGCACCGCGCCGGCAGCCTGCAGGCGCCCCAACCTCGGGGCGCGGTGGTGGTGCTCGACGACTGCCGCGGGCTGTACTGGTCCGACGCCAAGCGCTGGTGGCCCCTGGAGCTGGGTCGGCGCGACGCGATCGCGGTCGTCGGAACGGTGGGACCCGGCCGTCAGGTGCTTGCGGCCGCGGAGACCTGGCAGGTGGTGGCCGAGGCGAATCGAGGCGACGTGGTCGTGTCCTTCGAGCACCGCGACGGCACGCGGCGGGTCGGGGCCACGGCGCGCCGCCGCGATCTCGACCGTCGTCCGGTCACCTTGCTCCTCGACCGGGTCAACGGCGAGCTGACCGTCACTGCCAGCGGTCACGAGGTCCTCGTGGCTTGGCTCGTCGCCCTCGATGGCGACCCGGTCCCAGGACCAGGGTTCGTCGAGCAGGCGGTGGCGACACCACTGTGCGAGGAGCTCACGCGCCGGCTCGACCGGGTGGGCTGAACCCTCCGTCAGACGTGACCGATGGCCGGCTCGAGCTCGTAGAGCAGCTGGTACCCGAACAGCGTCGGACGCCACCGCACGCCCCTCGCGTCGACCCAGCCGACGGTGCGTCGCAGCCGACCCCCCAGCCCGCCGGTCCCGCCGCGGTCGGCAACGTCGAAGGGCAGGCCCGTCGCCTCGCGACGCAGCGCGTGCCACCCGCTGCGGTGCAGCACGCGCTCGAAGCTGCGGCGCGTGAAGAAGCGGACGTGACCTCGGTCGAGGATGCCGCGCCGGTCGTAGTCGAAGCGACCCGTGGCCACGCGCAGACGTGGGTACCAGTGCCCGAAGTTGGGGACCGACACGAGCAGGCGACCATCCGGCGCGAGCACGTCCTGGATGGCACGCAGGAGCGACTCGGGGTCGCGCACGTGCTCGAGCACGTCGGCCGCGAGCACCACGTCGAAGCGTTCGCCGTCGGTGATCTCGAGCGGCAGGCCCGCGTCGAGATCGGCCTCGACGAACACGTCGACGCGCTCCTTCACGCCGTGACGAGTCACGACGTCGACACCGGTGACGTGGTGCCCGAGCTGGCGGAGACCCGCGGCGACATACCCGTCGGCACAGCCGAGATCGAGCACTCGCCCGCCCTGCCGACCGGCGAGCCAGTCGGTGAGCCGACTGTGGCTCGACGCCTCATCGGCCTTCAGCTCGTAGGCGTCGTTCGTCACGGCGAGGCTGTCGTCGCCGAACCCGACGCGCTGCAAGCGATAGCGCAGGACGTCCACGACGACCGCTCGCGCATACGCGATGCCGTCGACGTGCGAGATCTCATCGCCGTAGTAGGTGGGGATCGGGATCTCGACGACGCGCGCGCCCGAGTCGTGGAGCTGGAGGAGGACCTCCGTGTCGAAGTCGAACCCGTCGGAGTTCTGCTCGAACGGGATGCGCGCGAGCGCAGCGACGGAGAAGGCGCGGTATCCCGAGTGCCACTCGGAGAGGTGGAGTCCGCTGACGGCGTTCTGGAACTGGGTCAGGATCCGGTTACCGAGGTACTTGTAGCGCGGCATCCCGCCTGCCCGGGCCGCGCCCGCGACCATCATCCGCGAGCCCATCACCACGTCGGCCTCGCCGCGCTCGATCGGCGCCACGATGTCCGCGAGCAGCTCGGGCGCGTACTGGCCGTCACCGTGGAGCAGCACGACCACATCGAGGCCGTGCTCCACGGCCCATCGATACCCGAACTTCTGGTTGCCGCCGTAGCCGAGGTTCCGGGGCTGTCGCACGACCGTGATCGGGAGGCCGACCTCCTCGCGCTGCACCTCGAGGCCGATCGCGTACGTGTCGTCGGCCGAGTGGTCGTCGCTCACGAGGACGCCGCTGATCCGCTCCCGAAAGCCCGGTTCGATGCGAGAGAGCACCCAGCGCAACGTGGAGGAGGCGTTGTAGGCGACGACGAGGATCCCGATGCGCAGAGGACGTGCCATCAGGGCGATGCTACGGCAGCCGCCCCCGGCCGCCCGCGGCACTGCGCTTGTCGTCAGCCCTGGGCGTTGCCGGTGAACGCCCAAGATGCGAGCCGCATGCTCGGCACGTGGACGATCCCGCCCTCGTTGCTCACGAGCTGCGCGTCGTCGCCGAGGCCGAGCACGCGCCCCGGCGCGAGCGCGCCGATCACGGACTGCGTGTAGCGCAGGTTCTGCACGGGAGCGACGACCTCCCCGCGCTCGATGAGGAACAGACCGTTGCGCGTGAGCCCGGTGACCACCTGGGTCTTGGGGTCGAGGATGCGGTTGTACCAGAAGTCGGTGACGAGCAACCCACGCTCGACGCTCGCCACGAGCTGCCCGAGGGTCTCGTCGCCACCCCCGACGAAGAGGTCGCCCGGATAGCCGCCGAACGCCTCGGAACCCACGGAGCTCCCCGTGGGCTCCACCCCGGCGAGCGCGGCGCTCCGACGGTCGTGTGCGAGTCCCACGGTGACACCGTGCCGAACGAGGTCGAGTCGACGCTTCGGCGTGCCCTCGGCGTCGTACGCGCGCCCGAGCGACCGCGGATCGGTGGCGTCGTCCCAGATCTCGATCCGCTCGTCCATCTGCGCCTCGCCGAGCTGCACGAAGCTCGTCCCCTCCGCGTGCGCCTTGCCGTTGAACCCGAGCCACGCGGGGAACAGCACGACCGAGGCGACCGCGCGCGCCTCGAGGACCACCTCGTAGCTCCCCGGCGGCAGGCTGATCGGGTCGGCGCCGCCCTGCGCCTTTCGCGCCGCGATCTCACCGACCCTTCTCCCGTCGAGGTCCGCGAGGCGCCCGGAGGTGCACTGCCCGTAGCCATCGGTGGGCGGCCCGACCGCGCTCGTGGCGCGGTGGATCGCGTCCACCTGAGCCATCGTCGTGCGGCTCGCGCACTGCAGGCCCGAGCTCGAGCAGAGGACGTGAACGTCGCTGTCGGTCGAGCAGTAGCCCGCTGACTCAAGACCCTCGCCCGTCGACACGAAGTCGGCCACCACAGCGGCGCGGCTGTCCGGGTCAGCCGTCGCGGTCGCGGCGTCGAAGTGGTCGACCTGCGCGAAGGTCGCCGGACCCGCGAGCCCCGGGAAGTGCGGGTCAGCGGGGAGGAGCCGTGCCGCGGCAATCGCGTCCTCGACGAGGCGCGTGAGCCCGTCCTCGTCGACGCGCGTCGTGGTGACCTGCGCGGCGCGGCCGCCGTCGACCACGACCCGAAGGCGGACCTGATCCTCGTCGCCGTCCATGTTCTGATGGATGCGACTGTTGGCGAACCGCGTGAGCGCGCTGCGACCTTGCCCTCGCGTGACGAGCGCCTGGGCTCGCGACCCCACGAGCGCGAGCACGCGCTCGCAGGTGTCGAACCCGGCCTGCGCCGTGACATCGTCGGCCGGGTCCCAGGCGGTCGCCATCAGCGCACCCCGACGCGCACGTTGCGGAAGCGGGCTGGCACCGAGGGGTGGCCCGTGTGGCCGACCTGGATCGGTTGTCCCTTGCCGCAGTTGGCCGTCCCCCAGAAGACCCACTCGTCAGGTCCGCCGACCATGTCCATCGAGGCCCAGAAGCGCGGCCCGATCCCGGTGTAGGTCGGGTTGCGCAGCATCTGACCGAGGCGACCGTCCTTGATCTCCCACGCGATCTCGCAGCCGAACTGGAAGTTCAGGCGCTTGTCGTCGATCGACCACGAGCGGTTCGTGTCCATGAAGATGCCGTCCTCGGTGGACGCGATCATCTCCTCGAGGGAGCTGTCGCCCGGCAGCAAGCCAACGTTCGTCATGCGCACCATCGGGAGCCGCGCCGCTCCATCCGCGCGGACCATGCCACCTGAGGCGAGGCCGACGAGCGGGGCCGAGTCCCGTCCGGACAGCACGCCCACCCAGATCCCGTCCTTGACGATGTCGACGGCCTGCGCGGGCACTCCTTCGTCGTCGTAGCCGAAGCTGCCGAGCGCGCCCGGGAGCGTTGCGTCGGCCGTGATGTTCATGAGGTCGGACCCGTATCGCATCGACCCGAGCTGCGCGGGGTCGAGCCACGATGTCCCTGCGAACGCGGCCTCCCACCCGAGGATGCGGTCGAGCTCGATCGCGTGACCGACCGACTCGTGGATCTGGAGCGCCATCTGCTCGCTCCCGAGGACCAGCGTCGTGGTGGCCTCCGGGCACTGCGGCGCGCGCAGCAGCGCGTGCGCCTCGTCCGCGATGCGCGGCGCGTTGCCGGCAAGGTCGAGCTCGCGCACGAGCTCCCATCCGCGCGTCCCGAACTGTCCGCGCACGCCGGGGTAGCTGCGTCGCTGCGTCTCGCCGTCGCCGATGACCGTTGCATCGATCACTGCGCCGCACTCGACGATGTGCTGGTCGATGCGACTGCCTTCGCTCGACACGAACCACTTCTCGGTGTCCCAGATCTGATGGCTGGCCTGTGCGAGCGGGACGGCCGCGTCCTGGATGATGCCGGTGACCTCCACGAGGAGGTCGGCTCGCTCGCCGAGGCTGACGTCGGTGAGCGGATGCTCGACCCAGGAGTTGCTCCAGGAGCCGACGACCACGGGCGCTGGTGCGAGCTCGAGCGGCGGGCCGGCCACGCGTGCGCTGGCTCGCGCGACGGCTCCGGCACGCTCACCTGCTCGTCGTGCCGCAGCCAGCGTCAGCTCTGGCGTGGACTGGAACCCCCACGACGACCCGATGAGTGCACGCACGCCGATCCCCACCGTCTCGGTCTGCGTGAGCTCCTCGATCGCACGGTTCTTGGCGCTCATCGACTCGAAGCGCACGACCATGACGCGGGCGTCGGCATAGGTGGCACCCGCTGCGAGCGCACCCTCCACGGCTGCGGTCGCGAGGTCGAACATCGGACGCCGAACCTATCGGGCCGCCCCCGGCCGTGCCTGGGCGTGAACCCGGAGGTTCAGGGGCGCAGCGCGCGGAGCGGGATGAGCTCGGGCCACAGTGGCCCAGCCGTGGTGCGGAAGTCGTAGATGCTCCCACCGATCGCGTGGCGCTCTGATGCTGCCGTGCGGAAGCCCTGGAGGTCGGCCACGGTGGTTGCGTCGCCGATGCCGCCGAGCACGTGGACCGGAGCATCGGCCCGACCGATGCGCTCCCGCACTCGGTCGACGTTGGTCGCCGTGTAGCGATAGGCGTCGCGCCACGGGGAGTCGGCGGCTCGGTTCGTCCAGTAGCCCATCGGCAGCCACACATCGAAGCTCGGCGCGAGCTCCTTCCACGGAAACCCGGGCCAGAACGACGGGTTCACGTCTTCCATGACGACCGGCTCGAGTGGGATGGCACCGAGCACCTCGCCAGGGAGCGCCGCTCGGACGAAGCTCGAGACCTGCACGAGCCGGCGGTTGCGCTCGGCGACGTCGGCCACCTTGCGCGACTCGATGTCGAGGGCCAGACCGTCGACCGGGAGTGCTGCGATCGCGAGCAGGCGGGCGATGTCACGCCCGGGGTCCTCGAGCGTCGGCAGGTACCAGGCGACGACCGACACGCCGCGCTGGTGGGCACGCTGGATGAACGCGAGGAGGCGAGGACGGTCGACGACGTCGGTGGGTGAGTCCCACTTGGACGCCTGGATGAACAGCGTCTGCGCGCCCCGTGCTGCCTTCTCGTCGACCGCCTCGACCTCGCGCGCAGGCCCGTACTTCGCATAGGTGGTCGACCAGTCGTACACGTCGAGCCATGCGCCCAGGCCGCGGTAGGGGTCAAGCGTGAACCGCGGCGACGGCGGGGCGGTCGTGGTCGTCGGCGGCAGCGTGGTGGTGGTCGGCGGCGGCGCAGGGACCGGGGCTGGCGGGGCGGTGGGTCGCGTGGTCGCCGGCGGGGTCGTGACGAGAGGCGCACGCTCGAGTGCGCGCGCCGCGCGGGCCTGGTCTCGGAGAGGAAACGCGGTGCTCAGCGTTGTCGCCAGCAGGAGGATCACGACGAGCGTCCCGTGACCGATCAGCACCTCACGCCGCATCCGAACAGGTTCACCGCGCGCGCCTCGGATCCCTCCCGCCGGTGCGGGACTGCGGCGCGGACTCCGCTGCTACAGGTCGCCCTGCTCTCGCCCGTTCTCGAGCTCCTCCACCGACATCAGCACCGCACGCGCCTTGGAGCCCTCTGACGGGCCAACGACGCCACGCTCTTCGAGGAGGTCCATCAGCCGACCGGCCCGCGCGAACCCGACCTTCAGCTTGCGCTGCAGCATCGACGTGGACCCGAGCTGCGATCGCACGATGAGGTCCATCGCCTGGAGGACCAGGTCGTCGTCGTCGTCGCCGCCTGCGCTCGCCGCGGATCCGCCGGCAGCGCCGCCGTGCTCGTCGGCTCCCTGCACCGCGGAGTCGTAGGCGATCTCCGGCGCCTGGCGCTTCCAGACGCCTGCGATCTTGCGGACCTCCTCCTCGCTCACCCAGGAGCCCTGGATGCGCGAGGGCGCCGAAGAGGTGGGCCCGAGCAGGAGCATGTCGCCCTTGCCGATCAGTCGCTCGGCGCCCTGCTGGTCGAGGATCACCCGGCTGTCGGTGGCGGACGACACGGCGAACGCAAGGCGCGCGGGCACGTTTGCCTTGATGACACCGGTGATGATGTTGACGGATGGGCGCTGCGTGGCGATGACCAGGTGGATCCCGACGGCACGCGCCATCTGCGCGATCCGACAGATCGAGTCCTCGACGTCGCGAGCCGCCACCATCATGAGGTCGGCGAGCTCGTCGATCACGATCAAGATGAACGGCAGCCGCGGGAACTCGCGGACGACTTCGCCCGACGGCAACACGTCGTTCGGGAGCTCATCGCGATCGAACGCGGCGTTGTACCCGGTGATGTCGCGGAAGCCGACCTCGGCGAGGAGGTCGTAGCGACGCTCCATCTCGCGCACGGCCCAGGCAAGGGCGTTCGCTGCCTTCTTCGGGTTCGTGACCACCTGGGTGAGCAGGTGCGGCAGTCGGTCGTACTGGCCCATCTCGACCCGCTTCGGGTCGACGAGGATCATGCGGACCTGGTCGGGCGTCGACCGCACGAGGATCGACGTGATGAGGGAGTTGAGGCAGCTCGACTTGCCCGCACCGGTCGCACCGGCGATGAGGAGGTGCGGCATCGTGGCGAGGTTCATCATCACGGCCTTGCCGTTGATGTCGCGCCCCACGGCCACCTCGAGCGGGTGGGTCGCGCGCTTCGCCTCGACCGACGCGAGGATGTCGCCGAGCGCCACGATCTGACGATCGCTGTTGGGGACCTCGACCCCGATCGCCTGCCGGCCGGGGATGGGTGCGAGGATGCGAACGTCGGGCGACGCCATCGCATACGCGATGTCCCGGTGGAGGCTCGTGACGCGCGCGACCTTGACGCCCGGCGCGAGCTCGAGCTCGTAGCGGGTGACCGACGGACCCACCACCATCCCGACCAGCTTCGTCTCGACGCCGTGTTGCGCGAGCGCCTGCTCGAGGACCCGGCCCGCGGCCTCCACGGCGGCCTTGTCGACCTCCTGGGTCCCGCTGCGGTGCAGCAAGGTGACCGGCGGGAGCTTCCACGGCGAGCCATGCACCGCGGGGCCGAGCGCGAGGTCGAGCTGGGTCGGCTCCACCTCGGGCTCGGGCTCCGGTGTGCGCACCTGCGGCCTGGCGAGCCGGCGCGGTGGCGTGGGCTCCTCGGGCTCGTCGACGACCATGAGGCCTTCGTCTTGGTCGAAGAGCGCGCTCGATCCCGTGGGCGCAAGGTCCACATCGGTCTCGCTGATCGTGAACAGCGTGGCGTAGACACCGCTGAGATAGGAGCGGATCGCCGAGCCAGCCGGCCGCACGCCTGCGGCGGTGCTCTCGGCTGCGACGCGCACGGGGATCCGCGTGAGGACGACGAGTCCGGCGAGCGCGAGGGTCGACAGGAGGAGCGCCGCACCCCAGGGCGCGAGTCCGGCAGCAAGCGGTCCGGCGGCTGCGATGCCGAGGAGCCCACCGGCCGCCGCGAGGTCTGCGGCCGGCGCCCCGAGGCCGGGACGGCCGCCCGCGAGGTGCAGCAGTCCGCAGCCGGCGATCGCGAGCAGCAGCCCGCCGACCCACACGTGCGAGCGCGCGCCGGGGTCCTCCTCGTCGGGGACGCCTCGTACGAGCACGACCCCTGCGCCGAGCAGGGCGACGGGCGTGAGCAGACGACCCCATCCGACGAGCGTGCCGATGGTGTCGTCGAGGGTCCGGCCGAGCGGGCCCGCGGCGTCGAGGTAGACGCCGAGGCCGGCGACGAGCCCGAGCCCGACGAGCACGAGACCCACGACGTCGTGCGCGTGGCCTTCGAGGCCACTCGCCACTGCGCGCAGGAGTCGGTCGAAGACCGTGGGGGGCGGCGGGGCGCTGCGCCTGCGGGCCGGCGCGCGCCTGGTGCCCCCCGTGCGGGGTCGTTGGGTCGTGGCCACGGTGCCCACAACCGTAACACCAGCCACTCCTGCCACAACGGACAGGTGTTCTGGTCAGCGCCGAGGCTGGCAGGTCGGGCAGTGGGTCGTGCCGCGCCCGTCGAGGACGCTGCGCCGCAGCTCGGTGCCGCACCGCGCGCAGGGCTCGCCCGCGCGGCCGTAGCACTCGAGCTCGGGCTGGTTGCCGCCCGGTCCGCCCTCGGGCGTGCGGTAGTCGCGAAAGGTCGTCCCGCGGTTCGCGATGGCCTGCTCCAGCACCGCGCGGAGCTCGACCAGGAGCCGCCCGGCGTCGCGGCGGGTGATCGAGCGCCGCCCGGGATGCAGGCCTGAGCGCCACAGCGCCTCGTCGGCGTAGATGTTCCCCACGCCTGCGATCGGCCGCTGCGAGAGCAGCTGCGTCTTCAGACGCGCCCGACTTCGCCGGAGGTTGTGCCAGAGGCCGTCGTCGTCGAGCGCGGGATCCCAAGGCTCGGGACCTTGAGCGGCAAGCGTCGGGAGCGACCCCCACTCCCCCGCTGGCACCACGGCGACGCGCCCGAATCGCCGCACGTCGCGCAGCTCGAGCACCTGTCCGTCGTCGAATGCCCACCACGCCCGCACGTAGGGGTCCTCGTCGCGTGGCCGCACGCGCAGCTGCCCGGTCATCCCGAGGTGGACGATCAGCTCGCGGTCGTCGTCGAGCGCGAGCAGCAGGTACTTGCCACGTCGGTCGACGCGGTCGATCGTGGCGCCCGCCGCGAGAGGTGCGGAGGAGAACTTGGACGACGGGTGGCCCCAGCCCTCGGTGATCTGCCGGCCGACGACGAGCGGCTCGAGCTGCCGACGCACGGTCTCGACCTCGGGCAGCTCAGGCATCGGTGGGAGGCCTACGCCTCCATGACGACGGGCACGATCATCGGCTTGCGTTTCGTGCGGTCGTTGACGAAGCGGCCCGCGGCTCGTCGCACCACCCGCTGGAGCGCCTCGATGTCGGGGTCGCCCGCCTCGGCGAAGAGGTCCTTGACGGCCTGGCGCACCACGTCGGCACACTCGTCGAGCAACGCCTCGGCCTCGGGGGCGTACACCCAGCCGCGGGTGATGACCTCGGGACCGGTCAGGATCGCGCCGTCACCGATCGCGACCGTGACGACCACGACCACCACGCCCTCTTCGGCGAGCACGCGCCGATCGCGCAGCACCCCTTGGCCCACGTCGCCGACGATGCCGTCGACGTACAGGTAGCCCGCCGGGACCTGGCCTGAGACGCGGATCCCCTCGTCGTCGATCGTGATCTGGTCGCCGTCCTCGCAGAGGATCGTGCGCTCGGGCGGAACGCCCATCGTCTGCGCGAGCTCTCGATGGTGCACGAGATGCCGGTACTCGCCGTGCACCGGGACGAACCACTGCGGTTCGACGATCGACAGGAGCGTCTTGATCTCCTCCTGCTTGGCGTGACCGGTGGCGTGTACGTCTTCGAGCCCCGAGTGCACGACCTTCGCGCCGAGCCGCACGAGA
The DNA here is from genome assembly GCA_052390255.1 of Microthrixaceae bacterium. Classification (GTDB taxonomy): domain Bacteria; phylum Actinomycetota; class Acidimicrobiia; order Acidimicrobiales; family VFJN01; genus VFJN01. The sequence continues at coordinate 4,857 of JBQTHC010000164.1, read as the reverse complement.
CCGTCGATCACCTTCGTCACGCTCATCTCGTTGCCCGGGATCGGGTGCGACGACAGGATCACCGTGTCGCCCTCGCCGATCGTGAGCCACCGGTTCTGGCTGTTGGCCATCCGCGTCAGGGCCGACATCGGCTCGCCCTGGCTCCCGGTGCAGATCACGCACACATCGCCGTCGGCGAGCTCGCCGATGTCCTCGATGTCGACGAGCGACGACTCCGCGATCCGGAGCAAGCCCATCTCGCGCGCGAGCCGAACGTTCTTCTTCATCGACAGCCCGAGCGTGGCGACCTTGCGACCGAACGCGCTCGCTGCGTCCGCGATCTGCTGGACGCGGTGCACGTGGCTGGCGAAGCACGCGATCACGATCCGCTGACCCTCGTGCTCGTGGAACAGGTCGTAGAGCACTGCACCGACGCTCTTCTCCGAGCGCGAGTGGCCGTGCGCGTCGGCATTGGTGGAGTCGCCCATGAGGAGGCGGACGCCCTGATCGCACGCGATCGCGCCCATCCGGGCGAGGTCGGTCAGGCGACCGTCGACGGGCGTGAGGTCGAGCTTCCAGTCGCCCGTGTGCATGAGGACGCCTTGCGGCGTGTGGAAGGCCGTGGCGAAGCCGTGCGGCACCGAGTGCGTGACCGGGATGAACTCGACGTCGAACGGACCGATGGACCGCCGCTCACCGTCGGTGACCGGGATCAGCTCCGTGTTGCCGAGCAGCCCCGCCTCCTCGATCCGGTTGCGAGCGAGGCCCAAGGTCAGCGCCGAACCGTAGATCGGGAACGACAGCTCGCGAAGGAGGTATGACAGGCCGCCGACGTGGTCCTCGTGCCCGTGGGTGGCGATGCACCCGATGACCCGATCCTTGTTCTCGCGCAGCCAGGTGAAGTCGGGGAGGATGAGATCGACGCCGAGGTGCTCGAGCTCGGGGAACATGAGCCCGCAGTCGAGGAGCAGCAGCTGGTCGTCGCACTCCAGCACCATGCAGTTGCGGCCGATCTCGCCGAGCCCGCCCAGGAAGGTGATCGTGACGGGAGCGGCCATGGCGCCGAACCTACTGGTCAGCGCGTGATGCCGAGGTGCTCGAGGACGCTTCGCGCCTCGGCCTCGAGCGCCTCGGGCTCCGGACCGAGGGGCGGGCGGCAAGGACCGCCGGGGAGCCCGAGCACCCGCAGGGCCACCTTGACGGCCAGCGCGAACTGCGCGGTCTCCCTGCTCTCGTACCAATACGACTCGAACAGGCTCGCGTTCAGCTCGCGCGCCTTTGCGTGATCGCCCTTCGAGAAGGCAGCCACCATCTCGCCCATCTGCTCCGCACACCAGTGGGTGGACGTGCCGATGACGCCCACTGCCCCGACCGCGAGCAGCGGAAGGGTCATCGCGTCGTCGCCGCTGTAGACGTCGAAGTGCTCGGGCGCGGCGGCGATGACGCGTGCGGTCTCCGCGGGGTTGCCGGTCGCGTCCTTCAGGCCGACGATCGTCGGGACCTCGGTGGCGAGCCGGATCAGCAGCTCGGTGTCGATCTTGCGTCCGGTGCGGCCCGGGATGTCGTAGACCAGGATCGGCAGGTCTGTGGCACCGGCGACGGTGCGGAAGTGCGCGTCGAGCCCCGCCTGCGAGGGCCGGTTGTAGTACGGCGTGACGATGAGCAGCCCGTCCATGCCGATCTCGGCCGCTCGTTCGCTCATCATGCAGGCGTGACGCGTGTCGTTGCTGCCCGCTCCGGCCACAAGCGGGACGTCGACCTCGGCGCGCACGACCTCCCACAGCCGCACGTGCTCCTCGACGGTGAGCGTCGGCGCCTCCCCGGTGGTCCCCGCGAGCACGAGTCCGTCGTTGCCGTGCGCCACGAGCCAGCGGGCCAGCGCGACCGCGCCATCGGGATCGAACGCGCCGTCGGGTCCGAACGGCGTGACCATCGCCGTGAGCACGTGGCCGAAGCGGGCCGACGCCATCAGCTCACCACCTCGGAGCCGCGCTCGATGCCGAGCGTCGCGAGGAGGTCCTCGTGCAGCTCGAACCAGATCGTGTGGTAGCTGGGGATCATCGGCTTCGTGAACCACTCGGGCTCACCGGCGCGCACCCGGTCGACCGCGGTCGCGAGGCGGGGGCCGTAGAGGCCGAACCGTGCGAGCGCGGCCGCAAGCTCCTCGCAGATCGGATGCACACGCCCGTGCACCTCGGTGAGCCGCTCGACCACCTCGGCGTCATACACCGGATCGCTGTGATCGTTCATCGTGGCTTCGCCGTCGACGTCACGGAGCTGCCATGCAGTGCACACCTCCAACAACCCCGAGTTGAGCCCGAGGAACCGGGCGTACGCCGCCTGGACCTCAGCGCGGACACCCACCTCGTCGAGCTCCTCGCTCAGCAGGCGCGCATGCTCCGCGCGACCCGAAGGCGTGAGCGTGAAGCCGCTCAGACGGCCGTCGCGGTAGGTGGCGAGCTCGTCGATGACGAGCTTGTCGAGGATCGCCTGCGCGTCGTGCTCGGGGACGGCGACGGTCTCTGCAACCGCCGGCGGGTCCGCGAAGCCCTTGAGCCGAAGGCCGTGCATCACCAGCATGCGAGGGTCCGAGGGCGTGCTCATCGCCCGCGGACCCTACCAGCGGGGACAATTTCGTCCCGCCGGGTTAGGACGCGATCTCGCCCTCAGCCAGTGCGAACATCTCGTACTCCTCGCCCGTGTCGGCGAGGTCCTCGAACTGGATCACGCCCAGCTCGGTGAACTTGCCGCGCAACCACGCGTCGTTGCGGTCGAGGAGGCCGAGCTTCTTGCAGTTCGGGACGATCTTCGAGAAGAGCATGCTCTGGAACAGCTGTCGCTGCGGCGCCTGCATGACGACCTTCGCGGCCACCTTCGGGTCAATGCCCATGCGATCCCACACCTCTTGCTGCAGGAAGCGGTCGCGCATGCGCACGGCAGCTTCGAATGCGAAGTGCTGGCGCTCGAGCATCTCCGCATCGCTCAGGCCCGCGTAGTACTCCTTCAGCGACAGCACGCCGAACGCCACGTGGCGGGCCTCGTCGCTCATCACGTACCGCAGCAGCTGCTTCAGCAGCGGCTCGGTGGTCATCTGGTGCATGAAGCCGAACGCCGCGAGCGCCAGGCCCTCCACCATGATCTGCATCCCGAGGTAGGTCATGTCCCACCGCGAGTCCTCCACGATGTCGTCGAGGAGCATCTTGAGGTGGGCGTTCACGGGGTAGTGGCCGGAGAGCTTCGTGTCGAGGTACTTGGCGAACACCTCCACGTGACGAGCCTCGTCCATGACCTGCGTGGAGGCGTAGTACTTCGCGTCGATCCACGGCACGGTCTCGACGATCTTGGCGGTGCACACGAGCGCGCCCTGCTCACCATGCATGAACTGGCTCAGCATCCAGTTCTGGCTCTCCACCCCGAACTGCAGCCACTGCGCGTCGTCCCACGCCTCCATCGGGGTCCCGGTGACGTCGATGTCACCGCCGAGGGTGCCATTGGCCAGCGCGTTCTCCGCGACGACCTTCTCCTGGTCGACGTCGGTGTCCCACGGGAGGTCCGTCTCGCCGTTCCACATCGAGGTCTTCGCCTTCTCGTAGAGGCGGCTCAGCGCAGGGCGCTGTCCCTTCTCGTAGTCCCAGGTGAAGATCGCATCCGCGTTGTCGCGGACGGAGTGGAGCACCTCGTCCACGTCGGTGTTCGTGATGCCGAGGATCGCCTCGAGGTCGTCGATGTCCTCGCGACCGATGAGCGACTCGTTCGTGGTCATCGTCAGGCTCCTTGCGGGGGGACGGGCGCCGGATCGGGACGCCGCACGCCAAGCGTAGGCATCGGCACGACCCCCACACGATCTGAAGCGACGTGAGAGGTGTCACACCTCGAGGCGCTCATCCCTGGCGAGGGCGCCGGCGAGCCCCCATCGCGAGCCCGACTCGGCAGGTCACTCCTCGCGCAGCCCGACGGCCGGGGAGGTTCGACCGCTCGAGCGCGCCGCGACGAGGCCGACCGCGCCCGCAACCGTGAGCGCGGCGAGCGCCGTGAGCGCGAGCCACGCGGCTGGGACGACCACGCGATCGACCACTGCCGTCCCGGCGGCGACGATCGACCAGGCCCGCGTCGCGACGAGGGCACCGGCCAGCAGACCGAGGCCGATCCCGATCGCCGCGACGCACTCAGCCTGCGCGAGGTGCATCGCGCGGAGGTCGCGCGGCCGGAGCCCGACGGCCCGAAGGACCGAGAGCTCCCGACGACGGGTGCGGATGGACACCCAGAGCCCGTGGGCCATGGCGAGCGCGCCCACCAGTGCGACGAAGGCCGCCAACAGCCAGGGCAGCGCGCCGATCTGACGAAGGTTGTGGACTCTCGGCGGCTCGAACGGGGCGACCACCTCCCCGCTCGAGCGATACCGATCGAGCGCGGCTGTCGTCGCACCGGGCGCAAGCCTCACGAGGGCGACCGATCCCGCCTCCTGCGCACCGATCGCTCGAGCGGCCGGGAGCGTGAGCGACGCCGTCGAGCCGAGATCCGCGTTGTTCCCGACCTCGGGGTAGGTCGCCGACCCGACGATCCGGAGTCGACGACTGCCGCTCGCGCCCGCGACCGTCACGCTGTCTCCGATGGAGAGCCCCCGACGACCACCCATCAGATCGGCCCCGAGCGCGATCTCGTCGTTGGCGAGCGGAGGGCGACCCGAGCGCATCGTGGGGTGCACGCCGCTGGCGTCAGGATCGAACGCGTACGCCTCGAACACGCCGCCTTCGATGGTCAGGTTCACGAGCCCGACCCATCCCACCCGCTCCACGCTGGGATCGCCCTCGATGCCGGCGAGGGACGATCGCAGGGTGTCGATGGGCGTTTCACCGTCGCTGATCGCGGCGTCGAAGC
>JBQTHC010000163.1:0-13228 GCA_052390255.1 Microthrixaceae bacterium | reverse complement strand
CTCCAGCCGAGCGCGGAGCTCGTCCGGTACCACGACCGGCACCACGGTCATCGCCTCGGCGAGCTCGAGCACCAACCGCTCCTGCTCGTCGAACGCCTCACTCGTCCGATACCGGTGGAGCTCGCGGAGCTGGTTCTCGGTGACCTCCGCACCTCGGGCCAGGAGCGATCCGATGTCGAGGCAGTACTCGCATGCGACGAGCGCCGCCACCTTCAGCTCGGCGAGCACCTTGAGGCGGGGCTCGACGCGGGCGCTCGACGCGACGGCAAGCTCGTACACGCCCGTGCCGATCAGGAGCTGCGGGCGCCGCCCGAGTGCGCGGAGGAGATCCGTGCGGTTGCGACGAGCACGCGCCAGCACGGCGACCGTCGCCCAGGCCTGCCGGAGGACCCTCATCCCGGCTCTCCGCGGGGAACCGACGCGCGAGCTGTGACGACGAGGAGTACGACGGCGCCGGCTACCGAGCCCAGCAGCATGACCGCGTTCTGGACCCCTTGCGCGTCCGTGAGCCCTGGGGAGTCATGGAAGGTGTGGAACACGCCGTGCGGGATCGCGAACGCCAGGAAGGCCACGAGCGCGAGCAGGATCGACCTGCGGTCGGCCAACCACGCGGCAACCAACAGCACCAGGCCCGACGCGAGCAGCCCTGAGCCGGCGTCGGTGGCGAGGTGCGCGTTGTAGGGCGGGTCTGCGGCCACGAGCCGGGGATCCCAGCCGGGGAAGCGGTCGAACCAGCTGTTCGGCGCGAGGACCGCCCACGTGCCCGCCATCACGTTCGGGAGGCCAAGGATGACGAGCACGGCGCGCACCCAGCGCGCCGCGGGTCGAGTCGACGATGAGCTCATGTCCCTCCTTCGATCCGGGAGCGCGATGTGTAACGGCGCCCGCGCCACCAGGTGACCCCGAGAGCGACACCCAGGGCGCCTTGCGTCAGGTGGAGTGCGGCGCCCGCGCCGAACTCTCCCACCTCGGGCAACCCGTAGATGCCGAGCGACACGCCGAGTGGGACACCAGCAGCGACCGACACGGGGATCCACGATCGACGCACCGCGGCTGCCCCGACCGCGACACCAGCAGCGATGAGCGCGAAGCCACCTTCACGAAACGCGTGGGGGCTGTAGTGCTCCCCGAGGCTGCGCGACACCCATCCGCCCACGAACATGTCACCGATCCCATGCGAGAGCAGGTTGACCGCGAACACCGCAGCCACGATCTGAAGCGGTCGCCAGCGCGCGCGCTCGCGACGCTCGTGGTCGGCCTCGACCCGCGCCGCGAGCGCCGCGGGCGGGTCGACTCGCATGGCGGCGACCAGCCACGTGATCGTTTCGTCGGCGTCCCCTAGGTCGCCCCCGAGGGCCCGGCCGATCTCAGCGTCGAGCCTCACGGCGGCAGCGACGTCAGCTTCGGCGAACTCATCAGCCATCGCGCAGCACCCCCCGGAGCTTCGTGATCGCGCGGTGCAGAAGCATGCGCGCTGCTGTGGGCGAGATGCCGAGCACGTCGCCGATCTCGGCTGAGCTCAGCTCCCCCGCGAACCGGAGCGAGACCACCTCGCGCTCCCGCTCGCTCAGCCCCGCGAGGTGGCGTCGCAGGTCGGCGAGACGCTCGGTCCGCAGCGCCTCACGCAGGGGATCGTCGTTGGCCACCGCGTCGACGGGTGCCTCGACGGGATCCTCTGGCCGCCTCCTGCGCCACCAGTCGTTCGCCGCGTTCCGGGCGATACCGATCAGCCACGCCCGCGGCGTCCCCCGTGAGGGGTCGAACGTGTGCATCGATCGCATGGCCCGGGCGAACACCTCGCTGGTCACGTCCTCGGCGTCGGCATCGGTCGGGAGGCGCGAGCGGGTGAACCGCCAGATGGCGGCCGCGTGCTCTCGGTACAACACGCCGAGCTCGGGGAGCATCCGCACCACCTTCGCTCGCGCGGTGGGTTCCGTAACGGATCACGTGAGATCGGCCAGGCCTCAGAGAAGGTCGAGTGCGAAGTATCGGGCGCCTGGGAGCGGGTTGTGTCGGTACGGCGGGATCTCCCGGAAGCCGAGGCCCACGTAGGTGCCGATCGCGGCGGACATCGTGTCGACCGTGTCGAGCAGCAGCCGGTCGTAGTCCAGATCACGGGCCTCGGCGACGGCGGCGGCGCCGAGCGCACGACCGATCCCGAGACCCCGGCCTTCGGGGGCGACGTACATCCGCTTGAGCTCCGCGTCGTGGTCGTCGAAGCGGCGGACGCCGACGACACCGACGGCCGTGCCACCATCGTCGATCGCAAGGAGCGCTGCGCCGTCTGGCGGCCCGTACTCCGACGGAAGCTCCGCGAGCTCGCGATCGAGATCCTGGAAGTCGATCTCGAAGGGCAGCTCGGCCAGGTATGCGCGGACGAGTCGGTCGACCTCGGCCCACTCCCGTGGCGACTCGGCGCGACGGATGAGCATCGTCAGAGCTTCTTGAGCGGCGCCCACGAGAGCAGCAGGCGCTTCTCGCCGACCCCAGGGAAGCGGATCACGATCTCGGCCTTGTCGCCCTGGCCTTCGACGAGCAGCACCACCCCCTCGCCAAAGGTGGCGTGCGACACGTCGTCGCCGACCTTGAGCCCGATCGCCTCGGCGCCGTGCTTGGCCGGACCGCTGCCGCCAGTCTGGATCGCTCGCTCCACGATCCGATCCCGGTTGGCGCTCACCCCGCGGCCACTGGAGCCGTAGCCGCCGCTGTCGTAGGTGCGACCGCCGCGACTCGCACGGCGCTGCTCGATCGCCTCGACCAGCCGCTCCGGGATCTCGTCGAGGAAGCGGCTGGGCGGGTTGTACTGCGTGCCGCCGTAGAGCGTGCGGCTCCACGCGTGCGTGAGGTAGAGGCGCTCCTGCGCGCGGGTGAGCGCGACGTACGCGAGGCGACGCTCCTCCTCGAGCTCGTCGGGGTCACCGATCGAACGCAGATGCGGGAACACACCATCCTCGAGGCCCATGATGAACACCGCGGGGAACTCGAGGCCCTTCGCCGCGTGGATCGTCATGAGGACGACCTGGCTGTCGTCGCCGTCGATCTCGTCGGCGTCGGAGACGAGGCTGACCTGCTCGAGGAACTGGTCGACCGACTCGGCGTCCTGCGCGGAACCGACGAGCTCGGCGAGGTTCTCGAGTCGACCCTCGCTCTCGATGCTGCGCTCGGCTCGGAGCTCGTCGAGGTAGCCCGACCGCTCGAGGAGCGCTTCGAGGAGCGGCGCCGGACGGTCATCGGCCGCGAGGTCGGCGACGCTCTCGAGCAGGTAGAGGAACTGCTCGATCCCCTTGGCGGCCTTGCCACCCACGGCCGCATCGTCGGATCGCCGCAGGGCGTCCATGAACGACAGCCCGCGTGCCGACGCGTACGCGTCGAGCTTCCCGACGCTGGAGTCGCCCACCCCGCGCTTGGGGTTGTTGAGGACCCGCTTCACCGAGACCTCGTCGGATGGGTTGATGACCGCCTTCAGGTACGCGAGGGCGTCCTTGACCTCGCGGCGGTCGTAGAAGCGCGTGCCGCCGATGACCTTGTACGGCACGCCGTGCCGCGCGAGGTGCTCTTCGAGCACGCGACTCTGCGCGTTCGTGCGGTAGAAGACGGCGACGTCGCCCCAGCGGTGGTCACCGCCATCGTGCAAGCGCGCGATCTCGCGGGTCACCCACTGCGCCTCGTCGACCTCGTCGTCGCCGTGGTAGCGCACGATCGGCTGACCGTCGCCGCGATCGGTCCACAGCTCCTTCGGCTTGCGACCGAGGTTGTTCGCGATCACGGCGTTCGCGGCGTCGAGGATCGTCTGCGTCGAGCGGTAGTTCTGCTCCAGCACCACCACGGTGACCTCGGGGAACGCGTTCTCAAACTCGAGGATGTTTCGCATGTCCGCTCCCCGAAAGCGGTAGATGCTGTTCCGGACGCAGATGTGCTCCGCGATGAAGTTGTGCGTCCCGTCCACCTCCAGATCGAACACCGGTCCGTCGTACGCAGCCGTGTCCACATCGTCGACGCGGACGGGGACGAGCCCGCCGCTCCCGTCGTCGACCAGCACGTGCATCCCCGGACGCAGGTGCGACAGCGGAACGCAGTCCCACACACGATCGCCGATGTGTGCCCGGCGCTGGATCGTGATGCCAGCAACGTTCGCAGCATGGGTGGCGGCCTCGACCGCATCGACGAAATCCCTGCGGTGCACCTCGAGCTGATGGCTGCCGTGAATCGGCCGGATCACAAAGCCAGCATCAGCCAAACGCTCTGCCATGTCCGCCCGATTGGAGCACCACTGCACGCGATGGTGCGCTACGAGGCCTCCGGCTCGCCCCAACCGGCGCTCACCGCCGAACATCGAGAGGGTGAGGGTGTCTCGCCGCCGACCCGCTGTCGGCCGCATGTGCGGGAACTCGGGGTGCAGATCGTGGTCGGCCATCAGCTCCTTGGCCCGGGTCTCCGTGTCGAGCATGCCGTAGAGCTGCTCGAGGCGCTGTTCACCCATCAAGATCTTCCGGCCGATGCCGTGGAACAGCGCTGTGGGTAGTCCGTACTCAGCGGCGATGAACGCCTCCCACATCGAGGCGTCTTCTCGCCAGTCGCAGACCTTGATGAACCACAGCTCATCGGCGTGCTCTTGGTTGATGCGGACACGGGGGCCGGGCGTCCGCTGACCCTCCTTGTCCACCCGGACGGAGCTCGTCACGCCGATCCGCCAACCTCGGTCCTTCTTGTGCATCAGGTAGACGAGCCACTTGTCCTGGTCGAGCATGGTGTCGGCGAAGACGATGTGGTGGGGCGTGCCTTGGAGCACGTGGCCGCCCGCGCGGACGAAGTACTGGCGTCCGGACCAGTCGCCCTTCTTCACGAAGGTGACGCGACCCGGAACCTGCGTGAAGTGACCGCCAGTCCCCATGACCGTGTCACCGACCTGGATCTCCTCGATCGGCTTCGATCCCGTAGGAGTGCTGATCATGGTCCCGGTCGGGAGGCACTGGTCGCCGTCGCCGACGACGCAGACGTTGCGGTGTGTCTTGGTGAGGAGCAGGACGAGCTCGTTCTGGACGGTGTTGGTGTCCTGGTACTCGTCGACGAGGACGTGCTTGAAGCGGCGCTGGTAGTGCTCGAGCAGGTCGGGGTTGCGGCGGAGCAGCTCGACGGTGTGGCCGAGCAGGTCGTCGAAGTCCATCGCGCCGGCACGCAGGAGCCGTGCCTGGTACTCGGTGAAGATCTCGCCGATCTTGCGCTCGAAGATCACCTCGGCACGGTCGGCGTACTGGCCGGCGGACAGGCCGTCGTTCTTCGCCGCACTGATCGTGGCGTGGATCGACCGCGGCGGGAAGCGCTTCGGGTCGAGGCCGAGGTCGCGGATCACGTAGCCCGTGAGGCGGTTGGCGTCAGCTTGGTCGTAGATCGTGAACTGCTTCGGGTAGCCGAGGCGATCGGCGTCGCGCCGCAGGATCCGCACGCACGCGGCGTGGAAGGTCGACACCCACATCTTGTCGGCCACTGGCCCGACCAGCGCGGCGACGCGCTGCTTCATCTCGTCGGCAGCCTTGTTCGTGAAGGTGATCGCGAGGATCTCGAACGGGCTCACGCCTCGCTCGAGGATGAGGTGCGCGATGCGATGCGTGAGCACGCGGGTCTTGCCGGAACCCGCGCCGGCCACGATGAGCAGCGGCCCCTCGGTGTGGGTCACCGCCTCCCACTGCACGGGGTTGAGCCCCGCGAGGAGGGAGTCGGCCGGGTCGTCCATGGGGCTCCCAGGCTACCGGTGCGATGTGACGCCCCCGGACCCGCGCGCCGCTACCGTCCGGACGTGGACGCGCCTCGTGACGTGGTGGTGGTGCTGCTCGACAGCCTCAACCGCCACCTCCTCGGCTGCTACGGCGGCGCTGAGTTCGACACGCCGAACCTCGACCGCCTCGCCGCGCGGTCGATGCGGTTCACCAACCACCACGCGGGGTCACTCCCGTGCATGCCGGCACGACACGACCTGCTCGTGGGCGCGCTCGACTTCCCCTGGCGTCCGTGGGGGTCGATCGAGGTGTGGGAGGACTCCATCACCCGCCTGTTGCGCCGCGACGCCGGCATCTCCACGATGCTCGTGTCCGATCACCCGCACCTCTTCGAGTCCGGCGGCGAGAACTATCACGTGGACTTCGGCGCGTGGGACTACCTGCGGGGCCACGAGGACGACCCGTGGCGGACGCGGCCGGACCCGTCCTGGCTCGGCACGCCAGCGATGCCCGTGCGCGCGGCCCCGTGGGAGCGCGCGTACGACGTGTCGCGCACGTGGTTCCGCGACGAAGCCGACTTCCCGGGCCCGCGCACGATGGTGGCGGCCGCCTCCTGGCTCGCCCAAGAGCTCGATGCCGCGCGCGCACCCCACGAGCGCGCCCTGCTCGTCGTCGACGAGTTCGACCCACACGAACCCTTCGACGTCCCGGAACCATGGGCGTCCCTGTACGACCCCGACTGGGAGGGCGAGCGCCTCATCTGGCCGCCCTACGCCCGTGACGCCGACGCGGCAGGCCTGACCGAGCGCGAGTCCCGTCACCTCCGCGCGCAGTATGGGGCCAAGCTCGCGATGATCGACCACTGGCTCGGCCGCATCCTCGATGTGATCGACGATCACGACGCGTGGTCCACGACGGCGGTGATCCTCTGTACGGACCACGGCCACTACCTCGGCGAGCGCGGCACCTGGGGCAAGCCGGCGGTGCCGGTCCACCCGGAGATGGGTCACCTCCCACTGCTCGTCGCGTGGCCCGGGGTCGCGCCCTCGACGTGCGACGCGCTGACGACGACCGTCGACCTGCACGCCACCCTCTGCGACGCGTTCGCCGTGACTCCCGGGCATCGCACGCACGGCCGGTCGCTGCGCCCCTTGCTCGACGGCTCGGCCACCTCGATCCGCGACTGGGCGCTGTGCGGCGTGTGGGGTCGCGAGGTGCACGTCGCCGACGCCACGCGCACCTATGCGCGAGCGCCCGTGGGATCGAACCGTCCGCTGTCGATGTGGTCGAACCGATGGTCGACCATGCCCATCCGGGCGTTCCCCGACATCCGACTTCCGCGCCCCGACCATCGCGCACACCTCGATCGGGCACCGGGTAGCGACGTGCCAGTCATCCGTCAGCCGTTCGACCCGAGCGACGCGCTGCCGTTCTGGGCCACTGGCCGCTTCCAGGGTGACCTGCTCTATGACCGCGCCGAGTGCAATTCGACCGGCGGGGTGCGCGACCGCTCGGGTGATGTCGAGTCAGCGGACATGCTCGAGCTGCTGCGGGTGGCGTTGCGTGAGGTCGACGCACCGACCGAGCAGCTGGAGCGGCTGGGCTTGGGCTAGACCCTTCCCGATGCAGTTCCAGAAGCTGACCTCCACCGACGGGTTCATCGTCTTCGACCTCGATGAGGCGCCCGCGATCGGCGTCGTGCGCCTCGCGCCAAAGGTGCTGCGCGACAGCGCCGAGCTGCTCGCTCGATCCACGACCTACGCGGCGGCGAGCTTCGGTCTGCGGGTCGGCGGCGCATCGGCCGGGATCAACGCCAAGCCCGACGACCGCGACGCGGCGCTCGCCGCGTTCCTCGAGGGGGTCACCGAGCTGGTCGAGTCCGGCCGACTCCTGCCCGGGCCGGGGCTCGGGATCACGCCCGACGACCTCGCCCCCCTGCCCCGAGCCGATGTGCGCATGCTTGCGTTCGACCAGACCACCTCTGGCGAGAGTGGCGTTGCGGCCGCACTGGGCGCGCTCGGCTCGCTCGACGGGCGCCGCATGGCCATCGTCGGCAACGGACCGCTCACCGAGGCTGCCGCGGCGTCCGCTGCTGCGAACGGCGCCGCTCCCGAGCCGCAGGCGTCCTTCGACGCCGACTGCGACGTGCTGCTCGTCGCCGGCAAGGCAGGCGTGCTCGACCACGACCTCGCCGCCACGGTGAAGGCCCGCGTGGTCGTGCCGCTGACGCCGGTGCCCGTGACGGCCCGCGCGCTCGCCGTACTGAGCCGGGCCGAGGTGGTGGTGGTGCCCGACTTCCTCTCCACAGCCGCTCCGATGCTTGCCGCGCTCGAGCCGGCCGGCGGCGACCCGGCCGAGCGCGTCCACGCGTCCGTCGCGGAGCTGGCCGGTGAGGGCACCAACCTCTGGATGGCCGCCACCCTGCGCGCCGAGGAGCTCCTGCGCACCTGGCAGGACGCGCTCCCCTTCGGCCGACCCCTCGCCTGAGCCCGCAACGGGTTCTGTGGAACCTGACGCTCGCATGCCGTGCGTGAGGTTTCAGAGATTCGAGGTGGTCAGGCCAGCAGCTCCCGGATCTCCGCCGCGGCGCTGACCATGCCGAGGTGCTCGGCCTCTGCCAGCGCGCCGTCGAGCATCGAGGTGGCTCGATCACCGTCGCCTGGCCCGGCGCGGGCCACCAGCATCCGGGCGAACCACAGGTGGGTGCGCACCAGCCACGGCCGGGCGCCGAGACGGGTCTCGATGTCAACCGCAACCTCGAAGTGCCGTTCGGCGTCGTCGAACCGACCAAGTGCCGCGGCCAGGATGCCGAGGTAGCGATCGACGGGTCCCATGTGCATGTACCCGCCGACGGCGATGAGCCGGTCGGGGAAGTCGACCAGCCGTGCGGAGACTGCCGCGCAAGTGTCCAGATCGCCGAGCGTGGCTGCCGCCTCGGCCAACGTCGCGAGGGTGACGCCCAGCACCTGCCCCGAAGGGATGTCCGACACGCGGTCACCCGCGACGGGCGCAAGGGTCTGCTTCGCCGTCTCCAGGTGTCCGAGCCCGGCCTGAACAAGCGCGAGCGCTGTGCGGAACGCGGCCACGCCTGGGTTCATCTGCTGGGCGCCGTCCACCAGGGGGAGGAGGTCCTCGAGTCGCCCGCGGTCCCGCATGAGGGCGATCTGGAACCCCGCCCAGATGTTGACCGAGTCGAGGTCGTCGGCGGCGAGCACGAGCAGCTCCGCCACTGCGTGCTCTGCCGCCTCCCAGTCGCCGTGGAGCAGGCTCCTCGTGATGGCGTTGGCCACCAGGAAGAATCGCGGCTGCCAGCCACGAGTCGTGTCAGCCAGCTCACGAAGTGCCGTGAGGGATGCGTCGAAGGCCGCGAGGTCTCCGGCATCGAGGGATGAGACCGCCTTCACCCGCAGCGCGAAGCTCAGGAGCAGCGGGCTCCGCTGGTCCTCCGGCACGGCCTCCACCGCAGCGAGGACCTCGTCGACCGGTCGAAGGCGAAGCCCGAGCCAGGTCGTGAGCGCGGCGATCGCTGCGACGTTGGGTGACGCTCGCTCGGCCAGAGCCAGGCCCTCCTCGGCCAGCGCCAGGCCATCGTCCCAGCGGGCTTCGGACTCGATCCGGTACTGCGCGAGGCGGACGAGGAGCTGCACCCGGAGATCGGTGTCTTCGTCGCCCAGGAGCGCCAGCGCCTCTTCCACGAGCGCGGAGCCCTGCTCGTCGGGGGCGCCCACGACTGGATAGAACGCGATCGCCGCCGCCCGCGCCAGGCGCGCCCCCGACCCCAGGCGGCGCGCATCTCCCGCGGCGCGCTTCCCCAGCTCCTGGAACACCGCTGGGCTGGCCGACAGCCACTGCTCGAGGTCGCCGAGCTCGAGCAGGACGTCGCAGCGGCGCGAGAGGTCGACGGGCTCAGTCAGCTCGATGGCCTCCAACCCGCGCGTCAGCACGGCGATCGCTTCCTCGGGGTTTGGAGCGCTCACGCAACCGACGACCCGCCGCGAGGGCGCAGTCCACCGCCTTGTCGGCCACACCGTCGAGCGCCGCCTCGGCAAAGTGGAAGGCGAGCGCCTCGAGATCGTCCGGCGCCACCGTCTCGATCGCCTCGGCCACTCGGCGATGCAGCCGCAGCCGGCGTGTCGAGGTCAGCTCGTCGAGAAGGGTCTGACGGACGAGGGCGTGCGCGAACCAGTAGGTGCCGCGGTCCTCGCTGAGCAGCCCGGCGGCCACGCCCTCTTCGAGTGCGTCGAGGACGACCGCGGCGTCCCCTGCCTCTGGGATGGCTTCGAGGAGGCGCAGGTCGAACCCGGGTCCGACCACCGCACCGACGCCGAGCGCGTGGTTTGCAGCAGCGGACAGCCGCGACAGACGACGACCGACGACATCTCGCACGCCCTCGGGCAGGCCCAGCTGATCCATCGCGAGGTCTGAGGTCCAGTGACCTTCCGCGTCCTGGTACACGGCGCCCGTCTCGGCCAGGTGGCGGAGCACCTCAGCCACGAAGAACGGGTTGCCGTTGGTCTGCCGGTGCAGCGCGTCGGTCAGCTCGAGGCCGGTGGCGTCGAGGGCGTGACCGGCGGTCGCGGCCACCAGCTCCTGCACCGAATCCACGTCGAGCCCCGACAGCGCGAACCGCGCCACCGCGGGTTCGCGACGCAAGTCGGCCAGCACATCCCCGAACGGGTGCGATCGGTCGACCTCGGTGTCGCGGTAGGTCCCGACGACCATCACCCGCATCGCAGTCTCCGCCCGCACGAGGTGACGCAACATGAGCAGCGTGGGCTTCGCGGCCCAGTGAAGGTCGTCGAGCACCAGGAGCACCGGCCCCTGCTGTGCCGCACTCGCCAACAGAGCCACGACCGCCTCGAAGAGCGTGTATCGCTCGGCCTCTGCGTCCGCCGGGATCGGTGAGGCGAGGTTCGGCAGCCGCAACGTCAGCTCGGGCAGCAACCGGCTCAGGTGACCAGCGTGATGCCCCAAGCCCAAGAGCTGGTCATCGGGAAGGGCAGCGACGAGCGAGCGAAGGGCCTCAGCGAACGGCTGGAAGGCGACACCAAGGTCTTCGTCGCACCGCCCGTAGAGGACGACTCCGCCCGAGTCGTGCACCCGACGCGCAAACGCGGCAGCCAGGGTGGTCTTGCCGATCCCCGGCTCCCCTGCGACCAGCACCGCCTGCCGGAACCCGTCCTGGGCCTTGTCCCACAGCACGTCGAGGCGGGCGAGCTGATCGCCTCGACCGAGGCACAGGTCGTCGCGGGCAAGTGCTCTCGCCAAAGGGGGCGGGGACAGGCCGGGGGCGAGCGCCGGCCCGGCCGGCACGGCGGGCCCGACTGACGCGAGACCGTCGATCGCGACGCCCGAGCCGACGCTGCCGAGCGCGAAGACGTGCTCCGGGCGAGACAGATCCTTCAGCACCCGCTCGCCGAGCTCCACGAGCTGGAACTCCGCACCCACCTGATCGGCGAGCACCTCCGCGGTGGATCGCGACACGAGGATCTCGCCGCCAGCAGCCAGCGCCCTCAGCCGGGCGACCCGGTTGACCGCGGGGCCGTAGTAGTCCTGCTCGCGCTCGGCTGCCTCGCCCATGTGGATCGCCATGCGCACCCGGATCGCCGCCCCCGGCGGCCACGGCTCCGCCGCCAAGGCCGCTTGTGCGTCGAGGGCTGCCGCCGCCGCCTGCGACGCGCGGCCGAACACGGAGAACGACGAGTCGCCCTCGCCGCGCGACTTCAGCAGCCGCCCTCCGCGGGCCTCGACCGCACCAGCCAGGATCGCGTCGTGGCGCTGTAGTGCGGCGTCCCTAGCCTGCGGGGCCGCGTCCCACAGGCGAGTGGACCCCTCGACGTCGGTGAGCAGGATGGTGACGACTCCTGTCGGCAGGGCACCGGAGGCGGGAGTCGGGAACGACCCGGCAGCGGATTTCGCGAGGTCGAGCGACGGGTCCTGCTGCAGGATGGCGTCCTCGAGCGCGCGGAGCTCAGGTGCGGGGTCGATGCCGAGCTCGTCACCGAGGAGCAGGCGCAGGTCCTGGAACGCGCGGAGGGCGTCGGCCTGACGCCCCGTTCGATAGAGGGCCAGCATCCGGGCCCGCCAGAGCCGCTCGCGGAGGGGGTGGCGTGTGGTGAGCGCCTCGAGCTCGCCGATCATCTCGGCGTGCCGTCCCCTGGCCAAGTCGAGCTCGATGCGCTCCTCGACGAGGCTCGAGCGCAGCTCGTCGAGCCGCGCCGCCTCGGCGAGGGCGAACGGCTCGTCGGCAAGATCACCCAGCGCCGGCCCCCGCCATCGAGCAGCTGCCGCCCGGAGGCCTTCGGCGGCGGCATCCGCCCGCCCCTGTGCCGCATCCTCCCGGGCTGCCGCCACCAGCGCGTCGACCTCAGCGGTGTCGATCGCCCCCGGCTCGCTGCGCAGCACGTAGCCCGACTGGACCGAGTCGACCCTCAGGTCGTCCGACTGGGCGAGGACCTTGCGCACCCTCGACACGTAGGCCTGGAGCGTCTTCGTGGCGGTCGCCGGCGGTTCGTCTCCCCACAGCGCGTCGATCAGCCGGGCTTCGGACACCGGCTGGTCGAGGTGCACCGCCAGGGTCGCCAGCACCCGACGCTCCTTCGGCCCGCCGAGCGCGACGGGTCGGCCGCCATCGTCCACCAGCTCCACCGGTCCCAGCAGCCGCAGTTGCATCGGGCAGAAAACTATGCCCAAACCGCCCGAATCGGGCTGTGAAGGACGGCAGCCGTGCTGCAACCGGACTGCAATCGGGCCATCGGATCGTGGGCGTCGACACCGGGAGCCCCCGGGTCACCCCGAACCCTGGAGGATCTGATGAAGAAGCAAGACCCGAAGGTGGCGCTGCTGAGAACGGTGCCCTCGCTGGCGGGGCAGCCCGACAAGGAGCTCGCCCAGATGGCGCCGTTCGTCGACGAGGCGTCCGTCGAGACCGGGTTCGTGCTGATGCGTGAGGGCACGACCGGCCGGGAGGCGTTCCTCGTGGTCGAGGGCCGCGCTGACGTCTCCATCGCCGGTCGATCGGTGGCTCAGGTGGGACCCGGCGAGCTGCTCGGCGAGATGGCGCTGCTCGACCACAGCCCCCGCTCGGCCACGGTGACCGCGCTCACGCCGATGAAGCTCCTGGTGATGGACCCCGGCAGCTTCGCCTCGATCGCCCGCCAGCCCACCGCAGGGTGGCGGATGGCCGCTGATCTCGCCGCCCGCCTGCGTCGCGTCGAGGGCGCGCCCACCTATGACGCACGGCACCGCACCGCCGGGGGTGGCCGATGACCCCTACACCTGGGACTCCGGGCGGACAGCACCTGAGAATCTGATGATATCGTTACCTTATGGCGACATCATCCGAGCATCGGGCCCACGACCATGCCTGATCGAGCGCTCACCGCCGCGCTGAGCCTCCCCGTCTCTGAGGTGAAGGCAGAGCTGTTCAAGGCGCTCGGGCACCCGGCGCGCATCCGGGTGCTGGAGGTCCTGTCGAAGGGCGAGCACTCCGTTGGCGAGATGCAGCCGCTCGT
>JBQTHC010000162.1:0-3722 GCA_052390255.1 Microthrixaceae bacterium | reverse complement strand
GCGCACGTCGAGCAACTGGAAGAACGCCCAGCCGAACTCGATGATCCCGAACACGAGCAGGAAGAAGATCGGCATGATGATGGCGAACTCGACGAGCGCGGCGCCGCGGTCGCGCTTGCCTCGCCCACCACCACTGGTCTTGTGCGGTCGCATCAGGGGGGTGATCGTCCAGCCTGCCCACCGCGTTACGGGCGTGATGAATCCGCCACCGAGCGTGGCGGATCGAGCTGGCTAGGCGGACATCAGTCCGTCAAAGCGACAATTCGGGCGCCGTTGGGGTCCGCCGGACCCACGATCCCGCCGACGTTGATCGTTGCGCGCCCACGGAAGATCGCCTCGATGTGGTGGTTCTGCACGAGGCTGATCTCGAAGAGGCCGAGGTCGCTGCAGTACGTGGCGAAGCCCGACCCGGTCTGGCCGTTCCCGCGGGGGCAGAGCGGCAGGACGAGGACGCACCCCACGGTGAACGTGGGATCGCAGACGCTGCCCGAGTTGACGAGTCGCAGCGTGGGTCCGTTCGCGTTGCCCGTGTCCGCATCCCAGTCACCCGGGATCGAGTAGCTCGGGCTGTCGCACTTGCTCTTGTCGGCACAGACGTTGCCGCGGAAGCTCGAGGAGTCGTTTCCGCAGTCCCTGCCGCCGTCCTTGATCTCGTTGCCGTAGATGACATAGGTCGAACCGATCGCGTCCTCGTTGACGCTGAACCCCTCCGGTCCGTTCACATCGGGCTCGAGGATCTGCGGCACGTGGCCGGGGGCAGTGGCGCACACGAGGAAGGGTGCGACGTACTTGCCACCAGGTCGGCCGATCTGTGCAATCGCGTTCGCCGCCGCGGTGAAGGTCGTGCTGCCCACGGCCTTCATGAAGAAGGTGTCCTTCGTCACGGACGTGTTCACCTTGACGCCGGCCGCAACCGCTTTGGCGGACGGGTCCATCGTGGCGGTGGTCGGGCATGCGCCGATGACCGTGCGGTCGAATCGCACGAGCTGGCACGTGACGACGTTCCGTTCGGCGCCGTTCTTCTCCGCTGTGTCCTTCGCCGCCGTCTCGATGAGTCGAGCATCGCTCGTCGCCCCCGTGAGGTAGCGATCGAGCTGACGCGTGGCGGCCATGGAGGCGGCGTCCGCCGCGTTCTGCATCTGCCGACGTTCGCTGTAGACGCGCCCACCATCGAGCGCCAGCCCCGAGAGCGCGACCAAGCCCACCGTGGACAGCGCGATCAGGACGAGGGTCGCGCCCTTGTCGTTCGATCCTCGTCGACGATGCATGCCCGCATCTCCCTTCCTCATGTGACGTTGAGCGTGCCGCTCACCGAAGCCCCACTTGCCGTGACGGTGACGGTGCGCGTGCCGGAGTTCCCGCTCCCCCACCCGTTGTCGTTCTTCGCGATCGTGCGCGTGCAGGTCAGGCCCGAGCAGGTCATCACACCACTTCCCGAGCCCGACAAGGCGGAGATCGCGACCGTCGGCACCGCACAGACGGTCGTGCTGCTGCGCTGCACCGTGATCGTCAGGGTCGCGTTGAGCTGGCCGTTGGACTTCACGTCCACGGGGTTCGGGGTCATGGTGAGCCCGAAGAGGCTGCACACCGGTGGGTCCGACACGACCAAGCTGATGTTCCATGTGGCGCCACCGGCGGCGTTCGCCACGATCGTGTAGGTGGCCGCCGTCCAGGTCCCCTGGTTGGCGGGCATCGTGAACCGGAAGTCGTTGCCGCTGACCAAGCTCATCGTCTGAGCGCCGCCGTATCCGGCCTGCGCGGGGAAGGTCAGCGTCGGGGTGCCGCACACCGCGCCGCTGACGGTGACGTCGAACTGGATGGCAGGCAGGTCGCCCGAGGTGTGCGTGGTCGCACTGGGCGTGGCGGTGCCGGCGGTGATGAGGCACACGCTCGGGTTGGTCACGTCGAAGGTGATGTTCTGCGTGACCGACCCGCCGTTGGCGCTCGCGGTGACGGTCTTCGTGCCGGCGGTCCAGCTGCCCTGTCCGCTCGGCAGCGTGAACCGGAACAGGTTGCCGGTCACGAGCGCCATCGTCTGCGCCCCGGAGTACGCCGCCTCCGCCGGGAACGTGAGCAGGGGTGTGCCACAGCTCGAGGCGCTGCTCACGGTGACGTCGAAGACGACGTCAGGGATGGTGCCGCCGGTCTGCACGACGGTGCTCGGTGAGGCAGACGATGCGGTGATCGTGCAGGTCGTCCCGCTGTTGCCGCCCGTCGGCGGGGTGCCGACGATGCGCATGACGGCCTTGTCGGTGCGGAAGCCATTCCCGACGAACCCGGTGATGCCACCCTTGCGGTTCCAGGTGACGCTCACCTCGATGAAGTCGCGGCCGGCCTCGATCGCGTCGCCCGACACCGTGCTGCACGAGCCGCTCGAGGGTCGCGCGGTTCCGTCGGGGTTGAGGCAGCGCACGGTCACCGTCGGCGTGCCCTTCACGTTGCCGGCGAGCTTGGCGCTGACCGCCGCGGAGATCCGCTGATAGTTGGTGTTGGTGCTCCCGTTCGTGCCCGCCGCACCGTCGTAGTAGAGGACCCCCACGCGGGCGCCCTCGCGGGCCGAGTTGGCGCCCGCCGCGTCGGAGAGCTCCGCAAGCGCGAAGTCGGCGAGCCCGAGCAACAGGACGAGCAGGATCGGGATCACGAACGCAAACTCGGCGATCACCGCGCCCCGGTCGCCCCGTGCCCGTCGGCGCGTCACTGGACCACCACCTCGACGTCAGCGCGGATCGTGGGCGTGCCGAACAGCGCCTTTCCGAGCGGGCTGAGCGGCGTGAACGTCGTGCTGACGACCACGTCGATCTTGTCGCCGGGACTGATCGAGAAGGATGCGGGCGTCTGGCAGCCCGAGTACGAGGTGCCGTTGCGGGTCGTGGTGACCGCGAGCTCCGTGCGCTGGCTCCCGCCCTCGGTCTGGGCGCGGTACACGATGTTCTCGGGGTTCGCGCACGAGCCCCCGCTCGCGCTCTGCGACCACGGGTCGCGCTCCGCGTACGCAGCGCCTTCCCGCGCCGCGTTCTTCACCTGGTTCCACGTGAAGAACGCACGACCGAGGTCGATGGTCCCGAACACGATCACGCCGAGGAAGATCAGCCCGATCGCGAGCTCGATCATCGCGACGCCGCGGTCGCCACCGCGGCGCGGCGAGTGGCGTGACGCCCCCTCAACTCCCCCGTGTTCGTGGTCCATCTGGTCGCCGATGCTCATCCGGAGTCCCCACCGACCCCGGTTCCTCTGTCCGCCGTCACGCTACGCGCCGCGACCACGGACATCCTGGATGCAGAGACCCAACCTAGCGACCGCGGAGCGTGGCGCGACAGGTGCAGACGGCCCATTTTCGGCCGCTCGGAGGCCTCAGGTGTCGGCAGTGACGATGTCGACGAGCTTGCGGCCCTTGCGCTGGCCGAACTTCACCTTGCCGTCGGCGGTGGCGAAGAGGGTGTCGTCGCCGCCTCGACCCACGTTCTCACCAGGGTGGAACTTGGTGCCCCGCTGGCGCACGAGGATCGTGCCGGCGGTGACGGCGGTGCCGTCGAAGCACTTCACGCCGAGGCGCTGAGCGTTGGAGTCGCGACCGTTCCGGGTGGAACCGCCGCCCTTGGTCTTCGACATGTGAGTGCTCCCTAGCCCTTCGAGATCCCGGTGATCTCGATGGCGTTGTAGTGCTGGCGGTGGCCCCAGCGCTTCCGCTGGTTCGACTTGTTCTTGTAGGTGAACCCGTTGAT
>JBQTHC010000161.1:0-17129 GCA_052390255.1 Microthrixaceae bacterium | reverse complement strand
CACGCGTCTCCCTATCCGTTGAGCTGGCTCACATCGATCTTGCAGGTGTCGCTCGCCTTGATCGCAGCGGCGGCGAACTCGTCTTCCATGCCCTTCGGTGGTGCATCGGCCGAGAAGCTGATCTTCCCCAGCTCCTTGGCGCCGATCTCGTCGACGAGGATGCGAGCGAAGCACGTGGCTGCCTTGTCGTCCATGCCCGACTCCGCAAGCTGCGCGGCGACCTTGGTTCGCACCGAGGCAGCGTCGTTCCCGCCCCCGCTGCTGCACGCGGCGAGTGAGACGGCGAGGAGGCCGCTGGCCAGTGCGGTCAGCGTCGTTCGGTGCATCGGATCCGCCCGGGGGGTTGGGTGGGACTAAGACCGTCGAAGCATACGTGGCGGCCGCGTCGTGCCTTGGCTCCTCGGCGTCGGCCGCCCCTACGATGCCGCCGGATGATCCACCTCGAGGACCGTGGCCCGGTCGCCGTGATCACGATCGATCGCCCCGATCGACGCAACGCGCTCGACCACGAGGCGCTCGAACAGCTGCTCGACGCCCACGGCCGCGCCGCCCACGCGCGCGTGGTGGTGCTGACCGGTGCAGGCGGCCACTTCTCTGCTGGCGCGGATCTCACGGGTGTCGAGGACGAGACGTTCACCGACCTCCTGCGCCGCGTGCTCGCCGCGCTGCGGGACGACCCGCGGCCGCTCATCGCCGCGGTCGACGGCGCAGCCTTGGGGGCCGGCACGCAGCTCGCGGTGGCCTGTGACCTGCGCGTCGCCACGCCCGCGGCACGCTTCGGCATCCCTGCGGCCAAGCTGGGCCTGCTGGTCGACCACTGGACCATCCAGCGCCTGTCGCTGCTCGCTGGTGCGGGTCCCACGCGGGCGATGCTGCTCGGGGCGGAGATCTACGGCGGCGAGGAGGCGGCGGCGCTCGGCTTCGTGCAGCGCCTCGGCGGGCTCGACGACGCGCTCGGCTGGGTCGACGAGATCGCGGCGCTGGCGCCCCTCACGCTCGCGGGTCTGAAGCTCGCGCTCAACAAGCTCGAGATGCCCGTCGGCCGTGGCGACGATCCTGAGGTGGTCGCCGCGTGGCACGCGGCATGGGGGAGCGAGGACCTCCAAGAGGGCATCGCGGCGTTCCGCGAGCGTCGCCGTCCCGTGTTCCACGGCCGCTAGTCCGACCTAGAAGTTCGAGGGCAGCAGGCGGCTGAACTCCTCGAAGAAGTAGAAGAGGGTCACGAGGAAGAACGGCAGGCCGATCGCGTAGGCGGGCCACTTGCGCCAGCGGCGACCGAGCGCCCACGCGAGAAGCCAGATCACCGCGCACCCGCCGGCGAGCAGGATCGCGGGGAGCGCAGGGGCACCGGAGCCGTCGATCGTCTCGAACTCGATCCGCTGGGATGGCTCCGTCTCCGACGTCCGCGGCGGGCGCGGCGCAACCTTCTGACCTGGCGCGAGCAGCCCGACGACGACGATGCGCTGGCGGGCGCTGTACTTGGGGTGGCACGCGGTGAGCGTGAGCCGGTTGTCGCCCTTGTTGTCGAGCACGTCGACCTGCTTGGGCGACACGATGAGCTGCTGGGAGACGATGTAGCGGAAGCTGCCTTGGACGGTGTCCACCAGGATCTCGTCGCCGGGCTTCAGCTCGTCGATGCGGTTGAACGGGGCCCCGTAGGTGGTGCGATGCCCGGCGATCGCCGCGTTGCCCGCCTGGCCGGGCAGCGGTGTCCCCGGGTAGTGGCCGGGCCCCTTCTTGAGATCCGGGAGGCCGACGCCCTCCACCACGATCTTGTCGACGCCGATCTTCGGGATCTGCAGGCGGGCGGTGGGCTCGCCCGCGGCGACAGGAGCCAGTGGGGGAGCGGTGGTGGGCGACACCGCCCGCGTCGTGGTGGTCGTGGTGGTCGGCCCGCCGCGCGTGGTGGAGGTGGTGCTCGTCGTCGTGGTCGTCGACGGCGCCTTGTCCAGCGCCTCGGCGAACTGGTCCTCGAGGCGATTCTGTGCCTGCGCCTCGCGGATCCCCGTGCCCCACAGCTGGTACGCGACGAACAGCAGGATCAGCACTCCCGCCGTGATGCACGTCCTGCCGAACGCGCCGAGGACCTTCGCCAGCCGCATCACGAGAGGGTACCGGGGCGCGCTCGCCCGCCTTGGTCGCGGTTCGCGGCCGTCAGTAGCCTTGCCCGGTCCCCATGGAACCCGTCGTCCACCTCCGCGGCGCGGTGACGCTCCTGGGCCGCTTCCCCGCTCTTGCCGGGATCGACCTCGACGTCGCTGCGGGCGAGATCGTGCTCCTCCGCGGCCCGAACGGCGCCGGGAAGACCACGCTGCTGCGGCTCTGCGCGGGGCTCCTCCCGCTGGCGCGCGGGGAGGCACGAGTGCTCGACCACGACCTCGGTGACCGCCGCGAGGCGCGAGCGCTCCGCCGTCGCGTCGGCTACCTCGGTCACGCGGCAGGGCTCTACGACGACCTCTCCGTGGCCGACAACGTGCGGTTCTGGGGGCGCGCCTGTGGTGCCGCGCCCACCGACATCGACGCAGCGCTCGCCGCCTGCGGGCTCGACGGTCGCCTTGGCGCGCTCCGTGTCGCGAGCCTCTCCGCAGGCCAGCGCCGCCGCACCTCGATCGCGTGCGTGCTCGCCCGACGCCCCGAGCTCTGGCTGCTCGACGAACCCCACGCCGGGCTCGACCACGCGGGCCGTGACGTGCTCGACGATCTCGTCCGCCGAGCCGTCCGCGACGGCGCCACCGTCGTCCTGTCCTCCCACGAGCTCGACCGTTCCGAGGCGCTCGCTGATCGAGTCGTGAACCTCGCCGGGGGCACCACCGACATCTCCGCGCGCCCGTCGCCGTCGACACCGGAGCCTGCCCTTGTTCCGTGACGCCGCGCTCATCGCGGGCAAAGACCTGCGCGTCGAGCTCCGCTCGAAGGTCACCCTGCAGCAGGTGCTCCCCTTCGCCGTCCTCATCCTGATCCTCTTCGGCGTCGCGCTCGACCCCGATCGTGGCGTCCTCGCCCGAGCGAGCTCGGGCCTGTTCTGGGTGGCGGTCCTCTTCTGCGCGCTGCTCGCGATCCAGCGCGCGTTCGCGATCGAGGCGGTCGACGGCGGCCGTGACGCGCTGCGGCTCTCGGGGCTCGACCCGGCCGGCATCTTCCTCGGCAAGGCTGCCGCCATCGCGGTGCAGCTGGTGGCGCTGCAGGTCGTGCTGGCTTCCGGGGTCGTGCTGCTCTACGGCGCGGAGGTGACCGGCTGGGCCCTGCTGGTGGCCACCTGCGGGGCCGCGACCGCGGGGCTCGCTGCAGCGGGCACGCTGTACGGCGTGCTCGCCGCCGGCCTGCGCGTCCGTGAGACGCTGCTCCCGATCCTGTTGCTCCCCGTGCTCACCCCTGTGCTCATCGGTGCCACGAAGGCCTTCGAGGCTGCGCTGGGGGGCGCGGCCGCCGACGGTTGGCCGTGGTGCGGCCTGCTCGCAGTGTTCGCACTGCTCTACCTCACCTTCGGCACCCTCGCCTTCGGTCCCCTCCTGGAGGAGTCCTAGATGTCCACCCCCCAACCCTCCACCTCGTCCGGGGCGACACGCGTGCTCGGTGGCCTCGCACTCGCGGGGCTCGCGCTGCTGCTCGGGTACGCGCTCGTGTGGAGCCCTGCCGACGTCGTGCAGCGCGACTCCGTTCGGATCATGTACGTCCACGTGCCCGTCGCGATCGTCGCGTTCACGGCGTGCGGCATCACCACGGTCGCGTCGGCGATGTGGCTGCGCCGCCGCAGCGAGGGCTGGTGGGTGCTCGGCGGCGCGTCGGCGGAGGTGGGTCTCGTGTTCACGGCAGCGACCCTCGTCACGGGATCGATCTGGGGTCGGCCCACCTGGGGCACCTACTGGGACTGGGACCCGCGCATCACCTCGACCACGCTCCTGTTCATCCTGCTCGTCGGCTACCTCGCGTTGCGCCAGGTCGACAACGAGACGGGCGACGCTGCACAGCGCGGCGTGCGCGGCGCGGTGGTGGGGCTGCTGCTCGCTCCGAACGTGATGATCGTGCACTACTCCGTCGACTGGTGGCGCTCGTTGCACCAGACAGCCACGATCACCCGCCTCGACCCCACGATCGAGGGCACGATGCTGTTCACCCTCATGTTGGGGATCGCAGTGTTCTCGCTCGTGTTCGCCTGGCTGCTGCTCCACCGGTTCCGAGTGGGCTGGCTCGAGGAGCGCGCGAACGAGACCGGCCTCGACCAGGCCCTCCGCGATCGCCGGGCCGAAGCTGCCGCAGAGGCCGGAGCGTCGGTCTGATGGGGGTGCTCGCGATGACCGATGCCGGCTACGTCGCGGCCGGGTGGACCATCCCGCTCGCCGCGCTCGCGCTCTACGCCGTGCGAACCGTCCGCCGTGGTCGGACCCTGGCGGCGCGCGTGCCGCCGGAGGACCGTCGGTGGAGCTGACGCCACGGACCGCCCCCGCCGCCGTCCCCGCCCGCCACCGTCGCAACCCGTTCGCGTACGCAGTGCTGGTGGCCGTGCTCGCCGGCCTCGGCGTCGTCGTCTACCAAGGCCTGACGTCGGCGTCGCTGTACTTCTACAACGCCGACGAAGCGGTGGCGCAGCGAGCGGACCTCGGCTCCAAGCGGTTCCGCCTGCAGGGGACCGTGCTCGGCGACTCCGTCGCGCCGACCGCGACGGGAGTCGACTTCGCCGTGGCGTTCGACAGCGTCGTCGTCGACGTGCACCACGCCGGCGACCCACCCGAGCTGTTCCAACCGGGGATTCCCGTGGTCCTCGAAGGCAGGTGGGACCGGTCGGGCGACTTCTTCGCGAGCGACACGATCCGCGTGAAGCACACCCCCGAGTATGAGGCCGACAACGGTGATCGCCTTGACGCGGCCACGCGCGGCGGCACGACCACCACCACAACCACCCCGTGAACGCCACCCTCGGAACGGCCGGCGTCGTCCTCGGGTTCGCGGCGTCGATCCTCGGCGTGATCACGATGGCCGTCGGCCTGCGCCGCAAGCGTCCCACGATCCTCGAGGCCGGCTGGAGCTACAGCCTGCTGATCCTCCTCGGTGCGGTGATCGCCGTGATCGCGATGCAACGGGCGCTGATCACCCGCGACTTCAGCGTCGGGTTCGTGCACGACAACGGGTCGAGTCGCACGCCGCGCCTGTTCAACATCGCAACGATGTGGTCGGCGCTCGAAGGGTCGATCCTGCTGTGGTCGCTCATCCTCGGCGGCTTCACCGTGCACGTCGCGCGGAAGTTCCGCAAGCGGCTGTCGGACCCGCTCGTGGGCTGGGCGCTGCTCACGATGTTCGTGGTGTGCGCGTTCTTCTTCGCGCTGATGCTGGCGCCCGCCAACCCGTTCAGCACCGTGCAAGTCGTGCCGGGCTACGACGGACCGGGACCGAACCCGCTCCTGCAGGAGCACGTGCTCATGGCGTTCCACCCGCCGATGCTCTACCTGGGCTACGTGGGGTTCACCGTGCCGTTCGCGTTCGCGGTCGCCGCGCTCGTCACCGGACGGCTCGGCGAGGGCTGGCTCGTCGAGACCCGGCGCGCGACCTTGCTCGCGTGGGGGTTCCTCACTGCGGGCATCGTGCTCGGCGCGTGGTGGAGCTACGAGGTCCTCGGGTGGGGCGGCTACTGGGGGTGGGACCCGGTGGAGAACGCGTCCCTCCTCCCGTGGCTCACCGGCACCGCATACGTGCACTCGGTGATGGTGCAGGAGCGGCGCGGCATGCTGCGCGTCTGGAACCTGTCGCTCCTGTGCGCCACCTTCAGCCTCACGATCCTCGGCACGTTCCTGACGCGCTCAGGTGTGCTCGAGTCGGTCCACGCGTTCTCCGACAGCGACATCGGCGTCTGGCTCCTCGCGTTCTTCGGCCTCATCGTGGGGGTCACGCTCGGCTTGATCGCGTGGCGCGGCGATCGGCTGCGCTCTCCCGGACGGATCGACTCGCCCTTGTCTCGTGAGGGCGCGTTCTTCGCGAACAACGTGATCTTCGCCGCGTTCGCGTTCGTGGTGCTGCTCGGCACGGTGTTCCCGCTCGTCGTCGAGGCGCTGCAGGACCGGCCGGTCACCGTCGGCCCTCCGTACTTCGATCGCATGACCACCCCCATCGGCATCGTGCTGCTGTTCCTCATGGCGATGGCACCGGTCCTGCCGTGGCGCAAGGCGTCAGGCGAGCTCCTCTCGGAGCGGCTCCTCTGGCCGGCGTGGGCGGGCGCGATCACGCTGTTCACGGTGGTCGCCTTCGGGGCGCGCGGGTGGGCGCCGATCCTCGCGTTCGGGCTCGGCGGCTTCGCTGGCGGTGCGGCGGTGCGCCAGGTCGCGCTCGCGACGCGCCGCCAAGGATGGCGCGGCTTCGTCGGTCGCACCAACGGCGGGATGATCGTGCACCTCGGCGTCGTCATCGTCGCCGTCGCGATCGCTGCTTCCGGCAGCTACGCGCACGAGACCGAGGCGCGCTATGAGCCCGGCGAGACGCGCGTCGTCGGTGGCCATGCGATCACCTACCTCGACACCCGGGAGGTCCAGGAGCGCAACCGCAGCGCCACCAAGGTGCGCGTGCGCGTCGACGGCGGCCGCACCTTCGAGCCAGCGCTGTCGCGCTACCCGGGGTTCGGCCAGCTGATCGGCACGCCGTCGGTGAAGACCGGGCTCACCGAAGACGTGTACCTCACAGTCACCCGATTGCCCGACACGCCTGGTGGCGCGGTGACGCTTCGCGTGATCATCCAGCCGATGGCGCTGTGGCTCTGGGTCGGCGGGGGGCTCATGGCGTTCGGGACGCTCCTCGCCGCGTGGCCGGGACGACGTCGCCGACGCCCGACCGACCCAGTCTCCGCGCCGATCGGCGAGGTCCCCGAGCCGGCGATGGCGGGTTCCGTGCGATGAGCGACGTCCAGCACGAATCGGCCGAGTCGAGCGACGCCAGCGAGCCCGCGGGGCCGCGCACCGCGCTCGTGGTCGCGGCGGTGGTCGCGGTGCTGGCGGTGCTGCTCGTCGGGGTGCTCGCCACGCGCGACCCGAGCGTCGATCGCGTCACGAAGAGCCCGCTGATCGGCAAGCTCGCGCCGGTCACCCGTGGTCAGACCCTCGACGGCGGCACGTTCGACCTCGCCGACCAGCGTGGACGGTGGGTCCTCGTGAACTTCTTCGCGACATGGTGCATCCCATGCCTCAAGGAGCACCCCGAGCTGGTCGCGTTCTCCGCGTCGCACGCCACGAAGGGTGATGCGTCGGTCGTCAGCATTCTCTTCGACGACGACCCCGACGACGCGCGCGAGGTGTTCGCGAAGCGCGGCGGCGACTGGCCCGTCGTGATCGACCCTGAGGGAGCGATCAGCGTCGCCTACGGCGTGGCCCGCGTACCTGAGTCGTTCCTCATCGCGCCCGATGGCACTGTGGTGCAGCGACTCGTCGGGGGAGTGACGGCGGCTCAGCTCGACCGACTCCTCGCGCAGTACGAGGCGGCTTCTGCGGACGCGGCCGGATGAGCCGTCTGCAGGGGCGGACGTTTCGACGATGGAGCTGGCTGGTCATCGCCGCCCTCGTGCTGGTGTCGCTCACCCGCGCCGGACTCTCCGATGGCCCGCCGCGCACCGCGGAGGAGCGCGTGCGCTCGATCGCCGCCACGATCAAGTGCCCCACGTGTCGGAGCCAGTCGGTGGCCGGATCGGACTCGGCGGCCGCGCGCGCGATCCGCGTCGACATCGCGCGCCGCGTTGGGCTCGGGGAGTCGGCGGACGAGATCCGTGCCGCCGTGGCCGCGACCTACGGAGAAGATGTGCTGCTCACGCCCTCTCGGACCGGGGTGGAGGGGATCGTGTGGGCGCTCCCCGTGATCGCCCTCGTGCTCGCGCTGGCAGGGTTGTGGGCGGCCTTCGCTCGATGGCGGCGCACGCCAGGCGCGGGGGTCACCGACGCCGACCGGACTCTCGTCGAGCACGCGCTTGCGGAGCACGACGACCCGTGACCGCCGCGAGCCCGCTCGAGGAGCAGCGCGACTTCCTGCTCCGCTCGCTCGAAGACCTCGAGCGAGAGCGCGCCGCCGGCGACGTGGACGAGCACGACTACCGGGTGCTGCGCGACGACTACACGGCGCGGGCAGCGGAGGTCCTGCGCGCGATCGAGGCTGGTCGCAGTCGCACCGAGCCTCGTGCACGATCCGCGCGTGGTCGCCTGATCCTGGTGTCGTGCGGTGTCGTCCTGTTCGCGCTGCTTGCCGGCGTGCTCGTGATGCAGGCGGCCGGGCGGCGCGACCCCGGTGCGTTCATCACGGGCGGGATCAACCAGTCCGTCACGGAGAAGCTCAACGAGGCGGGCAGGCGCGCTGGCGCGGGTGAGCTCGACGCAGCGATCGCCCTCTACGACGAGGTGCTCGTCGACGATCCCGCCAGCGCCGAGGCGATGACCTACAAGGGATGGCTGCTCACGCTTTCCGGCGAGTCGGAGGTGGGCCTCACCACGTTGCTGAGCGCAGCGACGGCGCATCCCACGTATCCCGACGCGCACGCGTTCCTCGCGATCGTCTTCTTCCGCAACGGGCTCGTCGCCCAGGCGGGTCGTGAGCTCGATCGCCTCGACGCGCTCGACCCGCCCCCCGCGATCCGGGATCTCACCAAAGGACTTCGCGCCAAGATCGACGCCGCCCTGTCCACCACAACCACCAGCAACCAAGGTCTGTGAACCCCCAGGACCGCACGGCGGCCGTCAGAGTTCACAGACGTTGGTTGGTCAGCCGGGTGGGGGCAGGTAGCGGCCCTTCGTGAAGCCGCGCTCGTCCCGGGTCAGCACCCAGGTCGAGGCCTTCTGCCAGCGTGGCTCGTCGACGAGGCGGATGCCGCGGCGCAACAGCTCCTCCAACAGGTCGGGGATCACGTCGCCATGGCTGCAGATCGCGGCCGCCGACGCTCGCAGCTCGTCGGCCACCGCGAGCGCACCAGAGCACCCGGTTCCCTCGGCGAGGCGCTCGTCCACCTCGACGTCGACGCCGAGCCGCTCGCCCAGCGGCCCAAGGGTGTCCACGCACCGCCGGAACGGGCTCGCGACCAGGCGAGCGATCCCCGCGTCCGCGAGCTGGTCACGCAGACCGTCCGCCTGCCGACGACCGCGTGCGGACAGGGCGCGCAGCTCGTCGGGCCCGTCGCTGCGGCCACGCGTGCCGGCGTCGGCATGGCGCACGACGTAGAGCTTCCCCACTGCGGTCACGTTACCCATCCTGAGATCCGGGGCCTTAGGAGGGGCGTGGATGGGGAGGCCGTCGGACTTCTTCGTGCTCAAGCAGTGGCACTGTGCTGCCGGTCGCCTCGCCGATCGGCTCGGCTCCTTACCCGCCTCCGGCGAGTGCGCGGAGCTCGGCCAGGACGGGCGGCAGCGCGGCGAGCGCGGCGTCGACGTCGTCGGCGGTGCTGTTCCATCCCACGGAGAGTCGCAGCGAGTGATGCGCGTCGACGCCCATCGCCTGGAGGACGGGTGACGGTTCGAGCGACTCGGACGCGCACGCGCTGCCGGAATGGGCCGCCACGCCTGAGCGGTCGAGGCCGAGCAGGACGGCCTGCGGTTCGACGCCGTCGATGCCGAGGCACACGAGGTGCGGCAGTCGGTCGTCGACGTCGCCGTAGGGATGCACCCCGTCGAGCGCGCTGACGCCCGCGAGCAGGCGGTCCGTGAGCGCTTGTTGGCTTGCACGCTCCGCGTCGAACGTGCCGAGCAAGACCTCTGCGGTCGCTCCGAAGCCAGCGATCAGCGCAACTGGCTCGAGCCCGGCTCGTCGGGCGCGCTCCTGGTCGCCGCCGACCAGCAGCGGTCGCACGCGCAGCCCGCGCCGCACCAGCAGCGCGCCAACGCCCGTTGGCCCGCCGAGCTTGTGCGCGGAGACCGACATGAGGTCGGCGCCGAGGTCGTCGAACGCGATCGGCAGGTGCCCGTTGGCCTGCGCGGCGTCGACGTGCACGAGCACGCCGCGCTCGCGGCAGGCCTGCACCACCGCGGCGACGGGCTGCACCGTGGACACCTCGTGGTTGCCCATCTGGAGGTGCACGAGCGCGGTGTCGGGTCGGACTGCGCCGAGCAGCGCGTCCGGGTCGACTCGACCGAGGGCGTCGACCCCCACCACGGTCACCTCGCCATGCGACTCTGCCGCCTTGCGCACCGCGGAGTGCTCAACCGCGGCGAGCACCTGGTGCGCGCCGCGCTCGGCGGCCCCCCAGCACGCGGCCGCGATCGCCTCGGTTGCGCCGCTGGTGAAGATGACCGACCGCGGCCGCGCGCCGAAGAGCGCGGCGACGTGCTCCCGCGCGGTCTCGACCCCGACGCGCGCATCGAGTCCCTCCGCGTGGATCCGACCCGGATCGCCGCCGGGGCGGGCCATCCAGGCGGTGACCGCGGCGATCGCCTCGGGCCGCGCCGGGGACGTCGACGCGTGGTCCAGGTAGTGGCGCGTCACGAGCCGCGAGCCGCTAGTGCTGCGTCACCTGACACCGCACTAGCTCGTGATCGAGGTGATGCAGCGGTCGTCGCCCATCGGGCGGCTCTCCGAGGTGGCCGCGCTGGCCTCGCCGTAGAGCGCGCCGAGCATTCCGCGCACGAG
Source organism: Microthrixaceae bacterium (assembly GCA_052390255.1). Lineage (GTDB taxonomy): Bacteria > Actinomycetota > Acidimicrobiia > Acidimicrobiales > VFJN01 > VFJN01. The sequence goes on along the minus strand of JBQTHC010000161.1, from coordinate 6,554 downwards.
CCCGCGGTCGACGGCGCAGATCACCGGGTGCTCGATCGCCGCGCCGCCGAACGGGCAGTGCTCTGACACGATGCGCAGGCCGTTGCCGTGGCGTTCCGCGTGCGCCGCGAACCCGTGGGCCGTGAGCGCGTCGGCCACGGTGTGCAGGGCCGCGCGGAACGACTTCTGCGCGGCGTGCGAGGTGCCGGCGGCACCGGGCGACACGCCGATCGCGCCCATGGACGACGCCATCGCCTTGCCGAACTCGATGCCGACCTCCTCGGCCATCGCCTCGGCCTTGTCGGCGGGGAGCAGCGCGAGCGTCTTGCCGAGCAGCGTCACGAGCAGGTCGTCGTGGCGGACGGGCAGCTCGAGGGTCATCTCTGGCGCGGTGGCGCGGTAGTGCTTCGACGGCCGTCCGGCGCCGCTGCCGTTGCGTCCGGTGGCGACCTCCACGTACCCACCGCCGGCGAGCTTGTCGAGGTGGTGGCGGGCGACGTTGGGGTGCAGCTCGAAGCGCTCGGCGACCTCGGCGGCGGTCGCCCCTTCACCGAGCTCTCCGTCGCCGGGCGTGCTGCGCTCGCGGACGAAGAGGTAGATCTCCCGGCGGGTGGGGTCGCCGAAGGCCGACGTGATCGCCGTGACTGCTGACGAGAACTCCGTCGGCGTCAGCGTCGGCTGCGGTGCCTGGGCCATCGGCCGGTATTCTACCTACGCCCGTAGTGGAAATCCCCCGAACCGGAGCTCGCCACCCTCATGCCCGTCACCGTCGACGACGTCATCGCCGCCCTTCGCCCCGTGGAGGACCCGGAGCTGCATCGGTCGATCGTCGAGCTCGACATGGTGCGCGACATCCAGATCGACGGCGACCGCGTGGCGCTCGAGGTCACGCTGACCGTCGCCGGCTGCCCGCTGCGCAACGAGATCCAGTCACGCGTCACCGGTGCCCTCGGCGCGATCGGTGTCCGCGATGTCGACCTGTCCTTCGGCATCATGACCGACGACCAGCGCGCCGCAGTCCGCGAGATGCTCCAGGGTGATCCGAGTGCCACGGCGGGCAGCCAGGCCTCGCACGGTCATGCCGAGGGTCGGGCGATCCCCTTCGCCGACCCGGAGTGCACCACGCGCGTGCTGCTGATCGCGTCGGGCAAGGGCGGCGTCGGCAAGTCGTCGGTCACCACCAACCTGTCCGTCGCGCTCGCGCAGCGCGGACGCAACGTCGCGGTGATCGACGCGGACGTGTGGGGCTTCTCGATCCCGAAGATGCTCGGCGTGACGCACCCACCAGCGGTGATCGACTCGATGCTGGTCCCGCCGACTGGCGCAGGAGGCGTGCGCTGCATCTCGATGGGCTTCTTCGCCAAGGAGGACCAGCCGGTCATCTGGCGTGGTCCGATGCTCCACAAGGCGCTCGAGCAGTTCCTCACCGACGTCTTCTGGAACGAGCCCGACTTCCTCCTCATCGACCTCCCGCCGGGCACTGGTGACATCTCGCTCTCGCTGGCCCAGTTCCTGCCACGCGCCGAGGTGTACGTGGTGACCACGCCGCAGCCCGCGGCGCAGCGGGTCGCGCAGCGTGCCGGGTTCATGGCGCAGAAGGTGAACCTCACGGTGAAGGGCGTGATCGAGAACATGAGCTGGTTCACGGGCGACGACGGCAAGCGCTATGAGCTCTTCGGCGCCGGCGGGGGCGACGAGCTCGCGACGCGCCTCGAGGTGCCGATGCTCGGTCAGGTCCCGTTCGTGCCCGAGCTACGTGAAGGTGGCGACACGGGCCATCCGGTCGTGCTCGCCGACCCCAGTGGGGAGGCATCCGCAGCGTTCGAGCGGATCGCGGAGCGCATCGAGGTGGAGCTCGCCCCGACGCGCCGGTATCGCAAGGAGCTCAAGCTCCTCTAGCGCGAGCGCCGGCGGTGCGTCGCGGCGTCAGGAGGAGGACGAGCGCGCGGTCGCCGCGGCCGCGTGCAACGCGTCCGCGAGCGGCGCGGAGTCGCCGCTCTTGAGGAGCAGCGCGATGTTCAGCCGGCTCATCTCGCGACGCACGAAGTCGCCGGCGACGGCGGTGTAGGCGACGATGCCGATCGTGGGGTGGTCGCGCTGGAGCTCGGGGATCACCTCGAAGCCGTTCATCCGAGGCATCAGCAGGTCGAGCACGATCGCGTCGACCGGTTGCGCGTTGCACGCCTCCAGCACCTGCAGGCCGTCGGCGGCCTCGCCGACGACTGTGATCGCGTGGTGGCGCAGGCCCAGCCGCAGGAGGAGCCGCACGTCAGGTTCGTCGTCGGCGATGAGCACCTTGAGGTCCTCGTCGCCGAGCTCATCCGGGTCGGTCACCGCGCCGCCGGGAGGTCGATGCACACGTCGAGCCCGCCCGGTTCGAGCGGCTCGATCGTGAGCTCGCCGGCGTGCTGCCGGGCGAGCGCTCGCGCAACGGGGAGGCCGAGCCCGAAGCCGGGCGCCGAGGTGACAGCGGCCTCGCCCCGGTAGAAGAGCTCGAAGGCGAGGCGCACGTCGTCGGAGCGCATCTCGGCCCCCTCGCTGGACACGGTGACCCGGGCTCGTCCGTCCTTGGTGATCGCGTGCAGCCTGAACGGCGGCTTGCCGTAGCGGCGGGCATTGTCGAGCACGCGCTCGAGCATCGTGTCGGCGGCGCCGGGACGCATCAGCGCGAGCACCTCGTCATCACCGGACAGCTCGAGGTCCTCGCCGATCTCGAGCGCGTCCCAGATCGCCTGCGCGGTGCTCACGAGGTCGATCGGCTCGGGCTCGCCCACCGGGAGCACCGTGGTGATCTCGGTGGCGAGCAGCAGGTCGTCGAGCAACGTCTCGACCCGGCGCGCGAGGCGCAGGATCGCCGGGGAGAGCTCTCGGATCTCGGCTTCGTCGGCGACGACGAGCTCCTCGGCGAGCCCCCGCAGGGTGGTCACCGGTGTGCGCAGCTCGTGCCCCACGACTGCGACGAATCGACCCCGCGCCGCGTCCAGCGCCGCCAACGCGTCCGCAACGGCCCCATCTGATGCTCCGTCAGCCATCGATCGTCACCCTAGATCGCCGCGACCGACCGCCGTGCAGCCGACGTCCGCTGGACCGCCCTGCGCCGTACCCTTCGTGCCGTGCTTCCGCAGACACCCGAAGAGGCGGAGCTTCCGCCAGAGGACGCGCCGGTCGGCCGTCGAGCCCTCCTCGGCATGCTCGGACTCGGCGCGCTCGGGATCCTCTGGGGCGCGAAGGTGCAGTCCGGCCTCGATCGCGCGCTGCGGCCGATCACGTTGAACGACGCCACGGGGCTGTCGTCGTTCCTGCCCACGAGCGGTCGCTTCCGCATCTACTCGGTCACCGGCGGGCTGCCGCAGCGCACCGACGCGGAGTACCGCCTCACGGTGGACGGCGCGGTCGACACGCCGACCACGCTCGACCTTGCCGCGGTGCGCGACCGCCTGCCGCAGACCGCGCTCACGAAGGACTTCCAGTGCGTGACGGGCTGGCGGGTCCCCGACGTCCCTTGGCAGGGCGTGCTGCTCGCCGACCTGCTCGACGAGGTCGGCGCTCGCCCTGACGCCACCCACGTGCGCTTCTGGAGCTTCGACGGCGTCTACACCGAGACCCTCACCATCGACCAGGCCCGCCGTCCCGACGTGCTGATCGCCCACCACATGCTCGGCAAGCCCGTCACCCGCGAGCATGGCGGACCCGTGCGGCTGTATGTCGCCCCCATGTACGGGTACAAGTCGCTGAAGTGGCTCGAGCGGGTCGAGGTGGTGACCGCCCTCGACGAGCCGACCGACCCGGGCTACTGGGAGAACCTCGGCTACGACACCGACGCGTGGGTGGGCCGGTCGAACGGTCGCAGCGACGAGGCCACGTGATCCCCGCCGACACCGTGGTGGGCGCCACGGTCGTGCGCTTCGATCGCGCTGAGCGCTGGCTGCACTGGGTCAACGCAGCGCTGTTCCTGACGTTGCTCGCCACCGGGATGACGCTCTACATCGGGTCGCTGTCCGCGATCGTCGGGCGACGCGTCCTCGTGAAGGACGTGCACGTGATCAGCGGGCTCTTGCTCCCTGTGCCGTTGCTGCTGGCCTACGCGGGCCGCTGGCGGGACGGCCTGCGGCGCGACGTGCGTCGCTTCTCCCGTTGGTCGAGCGACGACCGGCGCTGGCTCCGCAGCTTCGGGCGCCGCGGTCGGGAGCGGATGGGCAAGTTCAACGCGGGGCAGAAGCTGAACGCGATCTTCGTGGCCGGCTGCATCCCGCTCACGCTCGTGACCGGCTCGATCATGCGGTGGTTCGAGCCCTTCCCGCTCGCCTGGCGCACCGGTGCCACCTTCGTGCACGACTGGCTCGCGCTCGCGCTGCTGGTCGTGGTGATCGGTCACATCGGCAAGGCGCTGACGGAACCGATCGCGCTCCGAGCCATGCGCACCGGTTCGGTCCCTGCCGATCACGTGCGGCGCCACCACCCCCGCTGGTGGCGCGAGGTCCAGCCCGTCACCGACGACTGACCCGATCCGTGGATCGGCGACTGGGGCGGTTCGCGGGTTGGTCGTGCGCCCGTAGGATGGCCGCCGCCCCTACCGAGGAGAACCCGTGGACGTCCGCATCGGCCTGACCCAGACCCCCAAGGAGCTCGAGGTCCACCTCCCCGACGATGCCGACGCCGCGGCCGTTCGCGCCCAGGTCGACGCAGCGCTCGCGGCGGGCACCACGCTCTGGCTCACGGATCGCAAGGGCCGTCAGGTGGGCGTCTCGGTGGCGAAGCTCGCGTACGTCGAGATCGGCAGCCCCGACGACGAGCGGCGCATCGGCTTCGGCGGCTGACCGTCCGCCCGCTGGGGGCCCCGTCGTGACAAGCACACGATGACCGACCTGCTCGACCGCAAGCTGCTCTTCGTCACCGGCAAGGGCGGCGTCGGCAAGACGACGATCGCGGCCTCACTGGCGCTCCTCGGCGCACAGCAGGGCAAGCGGACCTTGGTGGGGGAGATCGACGCGAAGGGCAACCTCGCCGACTTCTACGAGACCGGCCCCACGGCGTTTGCGGAGCGCGAGGTGTCGCCGGGCCTGTGGGCGATGTCGATGAGCACCGAGGAGTCGCTCAAGGAGTACCTCAGCCTCCAGCTGAAGCTCCCGTTCGTCGCCCGGCTCGGCCCGCTGGCCCGCACCTTCGACTTCGTCGCGAACGCCGCGCCCGGCGTGAAGGAGATCCTCACCGTCGGCAAGTTCCTGTGGGAGGTCCGGGCCCGCCACTACGACCTCGTCGTGGTCGATGCCGTCGCCACCGGTCACATCGTCGGTCAGCTCGCGGCGCCGTCCGCGATCCAGGAGCTCGTGCACGTCGGCCTCGTGCGCGACCAGACCGGTTGGATGCTCGACATCCTCGGCGACCCCGACCAAACCGGCGTGGTGATCGTGTCCGCGCCGGAGGAGATGCCCGTCACCGAGACGCTCGAGCTCGTGGAGCGCCTCGAGACCGAGACCGTCGTCGACCTGGCGGCGGTCGTGGCGAACCGCGTGCTCCCCGAGCTGTTCGGGCGCGGGGAGGAGGAGGTGTTCGACCGGCTGAACGACCGCACGCGCGAGCCGTCGCCCGAGGCGATGCTCGCGGGCGCGATCGGCGGACCGGTGCGTGAGCTGCTCGACGGCGCCGAGCTCGCGATGACGTTGCGTCGCACGCGCGCCCAGCACCTCACGCGCCTGCGCGACGAGCTCCCGGCCGGGACGCCGCTGCTCTACGTGCCATACCTGTTCCAACGCAGCCACGGCGCGCGCGCCACGAGCCAGGTCGCCGCGCACCTCGGCGAGGAGCTCGGCTTCTGATGGCGCCAGTCGCCCGCAAGAAGCAGAAGGCATCGACCGGCTCGATCGAGCAGCTCCTCGCCGCGAAGGAGATCGTGATCCACTGCGGTTCGGGCGGCGTCGGCAAGACCACCACCGCTGCGGCCGCGGCCGCGATGGCTGCCGTCCACCACGGCGGCAAGGTGCTCGTGCTCACGGTCGACCCCGCCAAGCGGCTCGCCAACGCGCTCGGCCTCGAGGAGTTCGGCAACATCGAGACGCAGGTGCCGCGCGAGGCGTTCGCCGAAGCCGGCGTCACGCCCCGCGGCGAGCTGTGGGTGGCGATGCTCGACACGAAGCAGTCCTGGGACGACCTCGTGCGCCTGCACGCGCCCGATGCGCGCACCCGGGACGCGATCCTCGACAACCCGCTCTACAAGAACATCACGAGCCGCTTCGTGCAGAGCCCCGACTACATCGCGATGGAGCGCCTCTACGAGATCCACGCGTCGGGTCGCTACGACCTGATCGTGGTCGACACCCCGCCGACGCGAAACGCGATCGACTTCCTCGAAGCGCCCGAGCGCATGGCCGACTTCTTCTCGAGCCGGCTCCTGCGCTGGCTCACCGTGCCCGCCCGCAGTCGTGTCCTCACGATGGCGTCGCGGCCCTTCTACTCGGTGGCCGACCGCATCCTCGGCTCGAAGTTCCTCGTGGACCTCGCCGCGTTCTTCCTCCTCTTCCAGACGAGGTCCGCGGGCTTCGTGGAGCGAGCGCACGCGGTCACGCGCACGCTGGCCG
>JBQTHC010000160.1:0-8461 GCA_052390255.1 Microthrixaceae bacterium | reverse complement strand
ACCCCGATGCCGACGGCCCGATCTCGGGTCCCGTGTACTCGGGTGGCACCGCAACAGCCCTCGAGCCGATCACCGACGAGGCCGCCTGCGTGGTGAACCTCCCGGTGCTCGATCTCTAGCGACCCCCCGGGCCGACACCCGCGTCAGCGCCGAGCTGTGCGCGGGTGTCGGCGCGCGCCCGCGGTGACTAGCCCGACCGCGCGATGCGAAATGGCTCGGCTGGGGGGTGGTGACGAAGTCAGCAGATGCCGACAATCTCCACAACCCTCACCGCGGATCATGGAGCAGGGCGGTCCGACGGCCCAGCTCGGCCAGCGGTACGCTCCGCCACCGTGGCCCGATGTGGGCAAACGATCACAAGGCACGCCAATGGGGCGTGGCAACGTCTGGAGGCTCCGTGCGCCGTCGCTCCAACCTGTTGGTGCTCGTGGGGGTGGGGTTCTTCATCGCGGGCACGCTCGTCGTCTACCTCCTGACCAACGACGATGGCGGAAGCAGCGGAAGCACCCCGTCCGCCGTGAAGGTCGTCGTGGGGACCGAGGACATCTCGGCCGGTGCGCTCGCCGACGACCTGCTCGAGGCTGGGAGGCTCACCCTGGTCGACGTGCCCGCCGCCGAGCTGTCGGCAGGTGCGGTCCAGAGCCTGAACCAGATCGCCGGTGCCACCTTCGTGCAGGGCTTCGCCAAGGGTCAGCAGATCACCGCCAGCGGCCTCCAGCTCCAGAACCGTACCTACAAGATCCCTGAGGGCTTCGAAGCAGTCGCCGTGCAGGTCGACTTCGTCGCCGGTGCCGCCGGCTACGTCAACGCTGGAGATCGCATCAACCTGTACGGCCTGTTCACCACCCCGATCGGCAGCCGCCCGGCGCCGCGCGCCGAGCTCCTCCTCACGAACGTCGAGGTGCTCGACGTCGACCTCAGCATCCCCGCCCGTCGCGGCAGCGCGCCGGTGGATCCAGCGCAGCCCGCCGCACAGCGCGCGAGCGGCAGCACCGTCACGTATCTCCTCGCCCTGCGCACGGCCGACGCCGAGAAGGTGATCTTCACCACGGAGTTCGCGAGCATCTATGCGACGCTGGTGGCCGACAAGGCGCCGCCCGCGGGTCCGACCCCCGGTCGCGATTCGCAGAACATCCTGGATCAAGAGCCGAACGACGCCTTCAAGGGATAGGGAGCCGTTGACACCGCGCAAGATCCTCGTCCTCGATCGCTCTGAGGCGTTCGCCCAGCAGGTCCGACAATCACTCGGCGCCTCTGGCGATGCGCGCACGGTGACATCGTGCGTCCGGGTGGGCGCGGTCGCGGAGGTGCTCGAGAACGACGGGCCCTTCGACGTGCTCGTGGCCGGGCCCAGTCTGGGCACACGCTCGGGACTCGCCCGGCTTCGGCTCATCCACGAGGAGATCCCGGCGATGGCCCTGATCCTCGCGCTCAACCGGCGTCCCGATGCCAGCCTGCGTGACATCGTGCGGGCGGGCGCCGTCGACCTCCTGCAGCTGCCAGTCGACGACGCCGCACTCGCGGCGAGCGTCGAGCGAGCGATCGAGCTCTTCGCCGGCGTCGCCCCGACGCCGATGCCCGCGGTCGACGACGCTCGGGTTGCAGACCCCACGGGAGGACCCGGCCGCGTGTTCACGATCTCGTCTGCGACGGGCGGCTGCGGCAAGACGTTCTACTCCACCAACCTCGCCTACTTCCTCAGCCGGTACACGCAGAAGCGCGTGTGCATCATCGACCTCGACCTGCAGTTCGGCGAGGTGTCCACGGCGCTGCGGCTGCGGCCGAAGTACACGATCTTCGACGCGTTGCAACGAGAGGACGCCGACGAGGCCGACCTGCGTGCGCACATCGAGGAGTACTGCGTCACCCACGAGACCGGCGTCAGCGTCCTCGCCGCGCCACGTGAGCCCTCGGAGGCCGACCGGATCAGCCCGCCCGACGTCACCCGCGTCCTCGAGGCGGTGCGGAACCGGTTCGACTACGTGATCGTCGACACGCCCCCCGCCCTCGCGGAGACGGTCCTCGTGGCCTTCGACATGTCCGACATGCTCTACGTGATGGCCACGCTCGACCTTCCGAGCGTGCGCAACATGAGCGTGTTCCTGAGCACCCTCGAACGACTCAAGGTGCCCACGGAGAACGTGCGACTCGTGCTCAACAAGGCCGAGACCGACGTGGGCATCGACATCGAGCAGGTCACGAAGCTGTTCCCGCAGGGCTTCGAGTCGGTCCTCCCCTACGCGAAGGAGGTGAGCCGGTCGATCAACCTCGGGATGCCGGTGATGGCCGCCTCCCCCACCTCGGCCATCAGCAGCCTGATGGCAGGCGGGATGAAGCACGTGCTCCCCGAAGGGTTGCAGGCGCGGGTGACCGAGGAGACCACCGCAGCCAAGCCGGGCCTGTTCCGCCGGCGGGCACGATGACGGTTCGCTGCCGAGGAGGCGCACGATGAAGCTGTCGGAGAAGCTGGCCGCCCTCGAGCAGGAAGAGGCCGGTGAGGCCGCCGCAGCGGCCGACTCGGACGCGCCCGCCCCCGCCGCGCGGAGTCGAAAGCGGGCGCGCCCCGCCAAGGCGCGTGGCACGAGCAGCTGGGACGCGACGAAGAAGAAGGTGCGCGAGCACGTCCTCAACGAAGTGGCCCCCAAGATGCAGGGGCTGAGTCCCGAGGAGCTCGTGTCCGAGGTGCGCACGGCGCTCGACCGCATCCTGCAGCGCGAGGACGTCGAGGTGACGCCCCTCGAGCGGCGCCGCTTCGTGCAGGAGATGATGTCCGACACCCTCGGCTACGGACCGCTCGACCCGTTGCTCGCCGACGAGTCGATCACCGAGGTGATGTGCAACGCCTACGACGACATCTGGGTCGAGCGTGAGGGCAAGGTGGAGCACACCGATCTGTCCTTCACCGACGACATCCAGTACCGAGCGGTCATCGACAAGATCGTCTCGGCCGTGGGCCGCCGCGTGGACGAGGCCTCGCCGATGGTCGACGCCCGCCTCCCCGACGGATCGCGCGTCAACGCGATCATCCCGCCACTTGCGCTCCACGGAGCGGTCCTGACGATCCGCAAGTTCGCCAAGGACCCGTACACCGCGAAGGACCTGATCGGATTCGGCACCTGGACGCTCGATCTGGTCACGGTGATGGAGGCATGCGTTCGAGGCAAGCTCAACGTGCTGGTGTCCGGCGGCACGGGAACCGGCAAGACCACGAACCTCAACGTCCTGTCGGCGTTCATCCCCGACGGCGAGCGGGTGATCACGATCGAGGACTCCGCCGAGCTCCAGCTCCAGCAACCGCACGTCATCAACCTCGAGACGCGCCCCACCTCGGCAGAGGGGACGGGTCAGGTCACGATCCGAGACCTCGTGAAGAACGCGCTCCGCATGCGACCAGACCGCATCATCGTGGGCGAGTGTCGCGCCGCCGAGGCGCTCGACATGCTCCAGGCGATGAACACAGGCCATGAGGGCTCGATGACGACCGTGCACGCGAACTCCCCGCGCGATGCGATCAGTCGCCTCGAGACGATGGTCCTCATGGCCGGCTTCGAGCTGCCGGTCCGCGCGATCCGGGAGCAGATCGCGGCGGCGATCGACGTGATCCTCCAGGTCACGCGCCTACCCGACGGGCGCCGTGTGATCACCGCCGTCACGGAGGTCCAGGGGCTCGAGGGTGACACGATCCTGCTGCAAGACATCTTCGTGCATCGAACGACGCGCGACGCGACAGACAAGCAGGCGGGTGAGCTCGTCGCGACGGGCCTGCGCCCGAAGTTCGTCGACAAGCTCGACGAGGGCGGCATCGAGATCCCCGCCTCCGCGTTCAAGGCGCCCCATGGCGTGGCGCCCGGCGCTCGGAGCGCTGCGCCAGCGCGCGGGCGAAAGGTGCGCGTGCCGTCCGCACGTGAGGTCGCGGATCGGGAGCGTCGACGATGAGCGGCGGACAGGCCGTCGCGATGGGCCTGGTCGGCGGCGGGCTCGCACTCGTCGTGGTCGGCCTGCTCCGCCGCGTGTACGAACGGGAGGAGGAGCTCGCGGACATCCTCGACCTGCCGTGGGGCGAGCGCGACGTGGACCTCCCGGCTGCGCTTGAGCAGCACTCCTCCCTGGTCGAGAACACGATCGGGGTCGCGGGGAAGCTCATCGAGCAGGTCGACGCGAAGGGAAGCCTGCTCACGCTCCTCGAGCAGGCGCGGCTCCCGGTGCGTCCCGGTGAGTTCGTGCTCTTCGTCGTTGCCGCCGGGGTCGTGCTCGGTGCCTTCGTGTCCGCGATCACCACGAACCTGCTGTTCGGGTTCGTGGCCCTCCTCGCCTCTCCGTTCCTCGCCACCGCGTACCTGCGGCGCCGCATCGCCCGCCGGACTCGCCGCTTCGAGGAGCAGTTCCCCGACGCGCTCACGCTCATCGCCTCGTCCCTCTCGGCCGGGCACACGTTCCTGCGCTCGATCCAGATGATGTGCCAGGAGGCAGAGGGACCCATCGCGGAGGAGTTCTCGCGTGTGGTGTCCGAGACCCAGCTGGGTGATCCGCTCGTCGACGCGCTCGCCCGGATGGCTGACCGCCTCGCCCTGCGCGACGTCGACTGGGTCGTCCAGGCCATTCGGATCCAGCAGACCGTCGGCGGGCGGCTCGCCGACCTCCTCCACACGCTCGCCGACTTCATCCGCTCGCGGGAGGAGATCCGCCGCGAGATCGACGTCCTCACCGCCGAAGGCAAGATCTCCGCCTACGTGCTCGGCGCCCTTCCGGTCTTCCTCGCGGTGTTCATGCAGGTCTCCAACCCCGACTACCTCGAACCGATGCTCCGCGGGTGGGGCCTCGTGTGGCTCGGCGGCGCGGCGTGCTCGGTCGCCTTCGGCATGCTGCTGATCCTGCGGATGGTCAAGGTGGAGGTCTGATGGGCACCACCATCGGCGTCCTGATGCTCGTGGCCGGCGGTGCGCTCACCTTGCTCGGCATCGCGCAGCGCGAGGTCGCAGTGGAGCCCGAGGACGCCGGCGCGTACCTCCGGAGCCTCGACCTCGACGACGAGGTGCCCGACGAGTTCCAGCGCCTGCTCGCGCAACCGTTCCTCTCCCGGGTCGTCCGACCCATCGCCGGCTCGATCCTGCGGCTCCTCGGATCCGTCCTCCCCCACAACTACCGCGAGCGCGTCCATCTGCAGCTCATCCACGCGGGCCTTGCCGGGCAGTTCCGTGCCGAGGAGATCATCAGCCTTCGAGTGCTGGGCGCGGTGGGCGGCTTCGTGCTGGGGATCGTGGTGCTCGGATCCGGCACGATCGGGGGCGGGATGGGGATCCTCCTCCTCGGCCTGCTGCCCGTCGTCGGGGGCCAGCTCCCCAAGACCTGGCTCGACCGCAAGGTCGAAGAGCGGCGCGACGCGATCCGTCGTGACCTCCCGGACACGCTCGATCTGATGGCGATCTCGGTCGAAGCCGGTGTCGGGTTCGAGGGGGCGCTCGGCGTCGTCTGCGAGAACTTCTCGTCCCCGTTGGCCGACGAGTTCGCGCGTACGCTACGGGAGATGGAGCTGGGCCTCCCGAGGCGGGAGGCGCTCCAGAACCTCAAGAAGCGCACGGAGGTGCCAGAGCTATCGAACTTCGTGCTCACCCTGACGCAAGCCGACGCGCTCGGGATGCCCGTGGGGCGCGTGCTGAAGACGGCGGCAGCGGAGATGCGCTTGAAGCGCCAGCAGTGGGCACGGGAGCGCGCGGCCAAGCTCCCGGTGAAGATCCTGTTCCCGCTCGTCCTCTTCATCTTTCCGGCGATCTTCGTCGTGCTGCTGGGTCCAGCCGCATCCGACATCGGGGGCGCCTTCGGCTGACCTCGCCTGAGGACGCCGGCGACGCAGCCGACTCGCTCGGCACCTTCAACCAAGCGATCCTCGTGATCCGGTGGGGCACCACGATCGTCTCGCTGGTGCTCGCCACGCCCGCGATCCAAGACCGCGAGGTCCGCGTGATCGTGGCCTCCGCCATCCTGCTGCTCTACACGTCCTACCGCACGTACCGACCACTTCGGTACGACGAGGACACCACGACCAGCCTGTTGCTCGTGCTCGGCGAGGTCGCGATCACGGTCCTCGCGCTCACCGCCACGGGGTACTGGCAATCGCCTCTCGCGTTCTCCATGGTCACCGCCGTCGCGGTCGCGGGGTTCGCTCGGGGATTCGGCTTCGGCATCCGGATCGCGGTGGCCTCGGTCCTCGCCGTGAGCGTGCCGTGGATGCTCGAGCCGCTCTTCACCCATGAGGACGCGCGCACGACGGTCCAGTGGGGTGTCGAGATCCTGCTCGTCGCGCTCGTCGCCGGCTACGCGCGACGGATCTCGGGCGAGGCAGAGCGGCGTCAGAGCGCGGCGCTCGACGAGCTCGGCAGGCTGTCTGACGCGAACACGCTCCTGTACCAGCTGCACCAGGTGACGCAGACCCTTCCGGCGTCGCTCGACCTCGACGAGGTGCTCGACGCCACCTGTGCCCAGCTGAGCGACCTGTTCGACTACGACAGCCTCGCGCTCGTCCTCCACGAGGACACCGACGATCGATGGCACACCGTCCGGCGCGAAGGCGGAAGGCTCCCGAGCGCCATGACCGCACGCGAGCTGCCGAAGCCCCTCGTGCGCGCGATGCGCGTGCGGCGACTCGTCAGCGAGCCGAACCTCCTCGCGAGCGGCGGGCCGGGGCTCGCCGGCAGCGCGGGGTCCGGGCTGTACACGGCCCTGTTCGCGCGCGGGGCGATCATCGGCGTCGTGTCCATCGAGCACGGTGAACCGCACCACTTCGGCGAGCGCGACTGCGAGCTGCTCGCCGGGTTCGCCGAGCCGGCGGCACTCGCGATCGACAACGCCCGCTGGTTCAGTCGCCTGCGCACCGTTGGCGCTGACGAGGAGCGGACCCGGATCGCGCGGGACCTGCATGACCGCATCGGCCAGTCGCTCGCGTACCTCGCGTTCGAGCTCGACCGGATCGTGAAGAACAACGGACCCGGGGATGACGCGGTGACCCACGCGCTCGATCAGCTGCGTGGCGACGTGCGTGGCGTGATCGGCGAGGTCCGCGACACGCTCTACGACCTCCGCACCGACGTCACCGAGGCGCACGGGCTTCCGGTCACGCTCAACACCTTCCTGCACCGGGTCCGCGAGCGCAGCGGGCTCGAGGTCGCCCTGCGCTCCCAGGAGACGGGTCGCCTGCCGATCCTCCAGGAGCGCGAGCTGTGGCGGATCGCGCAGGAGGCCATCACGAACATCGAGCGGCACGCGCAAGCGACCCAGCTGAGCGTCACGTGGCGCTCTGATGGCCGCTCTGCATCCCTCGAGGTCGCCGATGACGGGATCGGGTTCCCGGTCGGCAACGCCGGACGACTCGACTCCTATGGCATCCTCGGCATGCGGGAGCGCTCGGCGAGCATCGGCGCGACGCTCACGGTCGACTCCGTTCCCGGCAAGGGCACCCGGGTACGATGCGCCCTGGTCACCCCGTGACCGAGCAATCCAGAACAGGAGACGGCGTGACGATCCGATTGCTTCTGGCCGACGACCATCGAATGCTCCGCGAGGGCCTCCGCCGCTCGATGGTCGACGAGGGCTTCGACGTGGTCGGCGAGGCAGACAACGGTGAGGAGGCCGTGCGGCTCGTGGCCGAGCTCCGACCTGATGTCGTCCTGATGGACGTGTCCATGCCCGAGATGGACGGCGTGGAGGCCACCCGGCAGATCCGAGCCAGCGACGTGCAGACTCGGGTGATCATGCTCACGATGCACGCAGACAGCGACGTGCTGACGGACGCCCTCAAGGCCGGCGCGTCGGGCTATCTCGTGAAGGACTGCTCCACCGAGGAGGTCGCCGAGGCGGTCCGGCTCACCGCCAAGGGCGACACAGCGCTGTCCCCGCAGCTCGCTGCCACCATGCTCGACGAGGTGCGACGGCTCGAGGCGCCGAGCCCCGCCGATGAGGACCGGGTGATCACGAAGCGTGAGGAGGAGGTGCTCCAGCACATCGCCGACGGGTGCTCGACACCGGAGGTGGCGGAACGCCTCTACATCAGTCAGAAGACCGTGAAGAACCACCTTGCGTCGATCTACCAGAAGCTCGACGCCCGCGACCGCACCCAAGCCGTGCTCCAGGCCGTGCGCATGGGCATCGTGCACCTCACCTGACCCGCGTTCACTGTGCGTGACCGTGCCAGCGCGCGGTGTTTGAGCCTCACGGCCTATTCCGCGCAGGTCCGCCGACACGGGATACTTCCCGCGGACAGGAAGTCGGCCCCCGGGGACCCGGGAGCAGAAAACCCAACCCCCAGGGAGCACCACCTCATGATCAGCACCTATGAGTTCCTCGCCACGTGGATCCGAGCACGCTTCGCCGATTCTGAGCGCGGCGCCTCGCTCGTGGAGTACGCACTCCTCGTCGCCCTCATCGCCGTCGTCTGCATCATCGCGATCCAGGTCCTCGGCCAGAAGGC
>JBQTHC010000159.1:0-9917 GCA_052390255.1 Microthrixaceae bacterium | reverse complement strand
GTAGTAGCCGATCGCTGAACCGGACACGAGCACCGCCGGCGGGCTCGCGAGTCCCGCGAGCGCGTTCGCGAGGAGGGTCGTGCCCTGCCGCCGGCTCTCCAGCACCTTCTGCTTCTGCGCGGCCGACCAGCGCTTGTCGCCGATGCCCTCGCCGGCGAGGTGCACGACGGCGTCCACCCCGTCGAGAGCTGCCGCGTCGATCTCGCCACGGTCGATGTCCCACCGGACGGCGTCAGCGCCGCCCTCGTGGCGCACGACGCGCACGACCTCGTGGCCGTCCGCTCCGAGCGAGTGACGCAGCGCGCTGCCGATGAGGCCGCTCGAGCCGGTGATGGCGACGCGCACGTTCCCTCCGGTGTGTCGGCTGCCCCCGGTACGGTACCGACGACGGGCGACGCACACACCTTCATCCATCCATCGGCCCGCGAGGAGGCACCATGCTCGACGACTTCAAGAAGTTCCTGTTCAGGGGGAACGTCATCGACCTCGCGGTCGCGGTGATCATCGGCGCTGCGTTCACCGCCATCGTCGGGGCGATCGTCACCGGCCTCATCACGCCGCTCGTCGGCATGGTCGCGTCGAAGGACTTCTCGAAGATGACCTTCACCGCCAACGGGAGCACCTTCCGCTACGGCATCGTGATCAACGCGGTGATCACCTTCGTGTCGGTCGCCGCCGTGGTGTTCTTCGTCATCGTCAAGCCGATGCAGATGCTGGCGGCGCGTCGGGCCTCAGGCAGCGAGCCAGCGGAAGACACCCCCGCGCCCTCCGACGAGGCCGTGCTCCTGGCGGAGATCCGCGACCTGCTCAGCCAGCGCGCCTGAACCCGGGCTGCACCCGGTCATCCGGGTTTGCGGCTGCGCTCGACCCCGGTCGTAGGATCCGGCGGTCGAACAACTGAGGAGCGCAGGTTGCACGTCGTTGTGGTCGGGTGTGGTCGGGTCGGTGCCGGCCTCGCACGCATCCTGGAAGAGGGAGGTCACACGGTCGCGGTCGTGGACAAGGCCCAGAAGGCCTTCCGTCGGCTGCCCGAGGACTTCCGCGGCCGCACGATCCTCGGCATCGGCTTCGACCGCGATCTGCTGCGCGAGGCGGGCATCGAGGAGGCCGGTGCACTCGCAGCGGTCACGAGCGGCGACAACTCGAACATCATGGTCGCCCGCACGGCGCGCGAGGTCTTCGGCATCGACCGGGTCGTGGCTCGGATCTACGACCCCCGCCGTGCCGCGATCTACGAGCGCCTCGGCATCCCCACGATCGCCACGGTGCAGTGGACCACCGACCGCGTGCTGCGTCGGATCCTGCCGGACGCGCCTGCCACCGACTGGATCGACTCGTCGGCCAGCGTCGTGCTCGTGGAACGACCGGTCTCGGCGGCATGGGCCGGTCGGCGACTGGCAGACCTCGACGTGCCGGGCCTGGCGCGCGTGGCCGCGCTCTCGCGACTCGGGGTGGGGCAGGTTCCAGCACCCGACCTCGTCACCCAGGAGGGTGACGTCGTGTACATGACGGTCGGGGTCGATCGCATCGCCGATCTCGACACCCATCTCGTGGGCGAGCCGACGGGAGGCCACGCATGAGGGTCGTCATCGTCGGCGGCGGCAACGTCGGCACCTTCATCGCCTCCGAGCTCACGAGGGGCGGCCACGTCGTGACCATCATCGAGGTGGAGGCCGAGCGCGTCAGCCGCGCCGCCGCCACGGGTGAGCCCGCCGGCGTGCGCTGGGTGCTCGCCGACGCATGCGAGGTCGACAACCTGCGCAAGGTGCCCCTCGACGATGTCGACGTGCTCGCGGCGGTCACGGGCGACGACGAGGACAACCTCGTGGTATCGCTCCTCGCGAAGCAGGAGTTCGCAGTCCCCCGCGTCATCGCCCGCGTGAACAACCCGAAGAACCACTGGATGTTCAACGAGAACTGGGGGGTCGACGTCGCGGTCTCCACCCCCCACCTCCTCACCTCCCTCGTGGAGGAGGCGGTGTCGGTCGGCACGCTCGTGCGCCTCCTGAGCTTCGAGCGCGGCCGCGCGAGCCTGATCGAGGTGACGCTCGCGGGCGACGCGAAGGCTGCCAACGCGGACATCGTGAGCCTCGACTTCCCGCGCGACTCCACGATCGTGGCCGTGCTGCGCGAAGAGCGCGTGATCTTCCCGCGCGGCGACACGGTGCTGCTGCCTGGTGACGAGGTGCTCGTGCTCGTCACGCCCGACAGCGAGGCCGACGTTCAGGCCATCCTGACCGAGCGGTAGCGGTGTCCACGCGTCGGTTGATCCTCGCGGCCCTCGTCTGCGGGATGCTGATCCTCGGGGCCGCCGCGCTCCAGTTCATCCTCATCGCCCGCGGCTGAGCGGTGCGTCCGAATCGCGAGGTTGTGACCTGCCGGTAGAGTCCGAGGCGGTCCTCGTACGGCCCCGACACCCGGAGGTGGTCCCCACGGCCGAGCACTACGACGTCGTCGTCATCGGCGGTGGTCCCGGCGGGTACGCCACCGCGCTCTACGGCGCGTCGGCCGGGCTCAACGTCGCCATGATCGAGCGCCACAAGCTCGGCGGCACCTGCCTGAACGTGGGCTGCATCCCCGCGAAGGAGCTGCTGGAGACGGCAGCGGCCTACCTGCACGTCGCCGAGGCGAAGGAGTACGGGATCAACGTCGCCGACCCGGTGCTCGACTGGTCGGTCTCGCTCGCCCGCAAGGACACGATCGTCTCCGGCCTCGTCGGTGGCTTGGGCACGATGCTGAAGGGACGCAAGGTCACCGTGCTCGACGGTCACGGGCGACTGCATGCGGGCCGCCGGGTGACCGTGTCCGGCGGATCGTCCGGCGACGTCGAGCTCACGGCGGATGCCGTGGTGCTCGCGCCAGGCTCGCTGCCGCGCACGCTTCCCGGCTTCGAGGTCGATGGTCGCATCGTGATGACCTCCGACGAGGTGCTGTCGATGCCCGAGGTGCCCAAGCGGGCCGCGATCATCGGCGGCGGCGTGGTCGGCTGCGAGTTCGCATCGATGATGAGCGACCTCGGCGCCCAGGTGACGATCCTCGAGGCGCTGCCGAAGATCCTCCCCGGTCTCGACAAGGACGTCACGCAGGTCATCGAGCGGTCCTTCAAGAAGCGCGGCATCGACATCCGCACGGGCATCAGCGTCGAAGGCCATGAGCCCACCGGCGCCGGGACCACGGTGCGCGTGAGCGGCGACGCGCTCGACGTCGACGTGGTCGTGGTGTCGGTCGGACGCCGCCCCAACACCGACGACCTCGGCCTCGACGGGACCGCAGTCGTGGTCGGCGAGCGCGGGTTCATCGAGGTCGACGAGGGCTGCCGCACCGCCGAGGACGGCGTGTGGGCAGTGGGCGACGCGATCGCCACACCTGCACTCGCCCACATCGCGTTCATGGAGGGCGTGGTCGCCATCCAGGACATCCTCGGCGAGAGCCCCGCACCCATCGACTACGGCAAGGTCCCGTGGTGCGTCTACACACGACCTGAAGCTGCGTTCACCGGTCTCTCGGAGGAGGCGGCCAAGGAGGCGGGCATCGAGGTCGTCACCCAGAAGAGCCGCTACAACCACAACGGTCGCGCCCTGATCGTGAACCAGGCGGAGGGCATGGTGAAGGTCATCGCCGAGAAGGACGCGCACGGCAACGCCGGCCGCATCCTCGGCGTGCACATGGTGGGTCCGTGGGTGACCGAACAGCTCGGGCAGGGCTACCTCGCCGTCAACTGGGAGGCCACGGTGGCCGACATGGCCTCGCTCATCCAGCCCCACCCCACCCTCACCGAGGTGCTCGGTGAGGCGATGATCTCGCTCACCGGCCGCCCACTGCACGGCTAGCCGCGAACCAAGAGGAGCCCCCGCCCCAACATGGCCGACATCACGATGCCCCAGCTCGGAGAGACCGTCACCGAAGGCACGATCACGAAGTGGTTCAAGCAGGTGGGCGACTCGGTGGCCGAGGACGAGCCGCTCTTCGAGGTGTCCACCGACAAGGTCGACTCCGAGGTGCCCTCACCGGTGAGCGGCACGCTGACCGAGATCAAGGTGGCCGAGGGCGACACCGTCGACGTGGGTGTGGTGCTCGCGGTGATCGGCGACGCGGGGGCCGCACCCGCGCCCGCTGCTGCCGCGCCGGCAGCCGAGGCCGCTGCTGCGCCCGAGCCCGCCCCTGCGGTGTCACCCGCCGCGCCCGCGGCTGCGCCACCGCCCGTCGAGCCGGGCCCCGCGCCGGCACCTGCTCCACCTCCTGTCGCTGCGGAGCCCGCGCCCGCCGCCCGGTCGGGGCGCCTGCTCTCGCCGGTCGTGCGGCGCCTCATCACCGAGCACGACCTCGACCCGTCTGCCATCACGGGCACGGGAGTCGGCGGTCGCATCACGCGCAACGATGTGCTGGCGGCCGCCGACGCGCGCGGTCGAGGCGGCACGGCCGCCCCCGCCGCGGCTTCGCCCGCGCCGAGCGCTCGACCGGCACCCCAGCCCTTCGTGCGCTCCGGTGAGCGCGACACGGTCATCCCGCACAGCAACATCCGGCGCCGCAGCGCGGAGCACCTGCGTCGATCGCTCGACACCTCGGCACACGTCTACGCATCGATCGAGGTCGACTACGAGGGCGTCGAGCGCGTGCGTCGAGCCCACAAGGAGGCGTGGCGGGCCGAGGAGGGCTTCAGCCTCACGTACCTGCCGTTCGTGTCGCGGGCCGTCATCGACGCGATCGACGAGTACCCGGAGGTCAACGCCACGTTCACCGACGAGGCGCTCGTCGTGCACAACTACCTGAACCTCGGGATCGCGGTCGACCTCGACTTCAAAGGGCTGATGGTGCCCGTCGTGCGCGACGCGGACGGCCTCCGGATGCGCGCGATCGCTCGCGAGATCAGCGACCTCGCGAGCCGGGCCCGGTCGAAGAAGCTCACGCCGGACGACATCTCCGACGGCACGTTCACGATCACCAACCCGGGGCCCTACGGCACGCTCCTCACGATGCCGATCATCAACCAGCCGCAGGTCGCGATCCTCTCCACCGATGGCGTGGCGCGCCGTCCCGTCGTGATCGCGCTGCCGGACGGCACCGAGAGCATTGCGATCCACTCGGTGGGCAACCTCGCGCTGTCATGGGACCACCGCGCCTTCGACGGCGCGTACGCCGCCGCGTTCCTCCACCGCGTGAAGGAGCTCATCGAGACCCGTGACTGGGCTGCCGAGCTGTGACGTAGCGCCGGTCGTCCTCGACGGCGCCAGTCCGCTCCACATCCGGTGGCTCGGACGGGTGCCCTACCGCGACGCGCACGCGCTGCAGCGAGGCCTGTACGCGCACGGGCGTGACGACCACCTGCTCCTCCTCGAGCACCCGCACGTGTACACGCTGGGCATCCGCGGCGACCTCGGCCACGTCCTCGTGGACCCCGCGAGCGTTGGCGCCGAGGTGGTGCAGACCGACCGTGGTGGCGACGTGACCTACCACGGGCCGGGTCAGCTCGTCGGCTATCCGATCCTCACCGTGCCCGGTCGCCGCGGCGGTGGACTCGCGGACACGACCGCCTACGTCTGCTCGGTGGAGCAGCTCGTGATCGACGTGCTCGGTGACCTCGGCCTGGTCGACGTCGGGCGGCTCCCCGGCCTTCCCGGCGCGTGGGTGGCACCGACGTCGACGTCGCCTCGCAAGATCTGTGCGGTGGGGGTCCGGCTCTCGCGCGGCCGCTCGATGCACGGGTTCGCGCTCAACGTCGATCCCGACATGACGATGTTCGACCACATCGTGCCGTGCGGCATCCGCGACAAGGGGGTCACCTCGCTGCGAGCCGAGGGGCTTAGCGTGCCGATGCGGGACGTGGTGGACGCCGTGGCTCGGCGCGCCGCCGAGCGCTGGGGGAGCGCCGGCTGTGACCGTGCCGACGTCGTGTGGCGGGAGGTGCCTGAGGACCTCGCGCCGTTCAGCCGTGGGGAGGGCGCCGGCGAAGCAGTGCGGCCTGAGCGCTCCACGCCGGTAGCGCTCGGTCGCAAGCCGTTGGCCACGACGGCCCGGCGCGCCAGTCGGCTCCTGGAGGCCGGCGTGGCCGAGGGCCTCGACATCTCTTCGCGCAAGCCCGAGTGGATGCGCGCCACGACCCGGCTCACGCCCGAGGTCACGGCCATCCGACGCACGATGCGAGATCTTCAGCTCGTCACCGTGTGCGAGGAAGCCGGCTGCCCGAACCTGTCCGAGTGCTGGGCCGACGGCACCGCCACCTTCATGATCAACGGCGAGCGCTGCACCCGCGCCTGCGGGTTCTGCCTCGTCGACACCCGGCACCCGGAGCCGACCGACCCGCTCGAGCCCGAACGGGTGGCCGAGGCGGTCGAGCGCATGGGCCTTCGCTTTGCAGTGGTCACCGCGGTGGCGCGCGACGACCTGCCCGACGGCGGTGCTGCCGAGTTCGCGGCGGTCATCGCGGCGATCCGAGGCCGCACCCCGGGGGTGTCGGTGGAGGTGCTCATCCCGGATTGCAAGGGGAACCCCGACGCGCTCGATGTGATCTTCGCGGCGCGGCCCGACGTGCTCAACCACAACATCGAGACGGTCGCTCGGCTGCAGCGGGCGGCGCGCCCGTCGGCCGGCTACGCCCGGTCGCTGGCTGTCCTGGCGCGGGCGAAGGCTGCCGGGCTCACCACGAAGTCGTCGATCATCGTCGGGATGGGGGAGTCGCACGACGAGGTCGTGGCCACGCTTGCTGATCTGCGCGGCGTCGGCGTCGACATCGTGACCATCGGCCAGTACCTGCGGCCCACGTCGAATCACCTGCCGGTCGTCCGCTGGTGGAGGCCTGCCGAGCTCACCGAGCTGAAGGCGATCGGCGAGACGATGGGCATCGGCCACGTGGAGGCCGGCCCGCTGGTGCGCTCCAGCTACCACGCCCGCCAATCCGCCGACGCCGCCGCCGTCCGCTCCTGACGTTGAGCCACCCTGGCATCCTGGGGCGATGAACCCCTTCGCGGATCGGCTGGCGCGCACCCGAGCGGCGATGGCCGTGCTCGACGTGGATGCCGTCCTCCTGTCGGTCGGTGCCGACCTTCCCTACCTCACGGGCTACGAGGCGATGCCCTTGGAGCGCCTGACGATGCTCGTGCTGCCGCGGGACGGTGATGCCACGCTCGTCGTCCCTCGGCTCGAGGCTCCTCGTGTGCAGGAGCGCCCGGACGACTTCTCGCTGCGCCCCTGGACCGAGGACGAGGATCCCGTGGCGATCGTGGCCGGCATCCTCGGCACCGTCACGCGCCTGGCGATCGGCGACCGCACCTGGGCTCGCTTCGTGGTCGACCTCCAGGCCGCGCTCCCAGCGGCGAGTTGGCGCAAGGCGAGCGAGGTGATGGGACCGCTGCGCGCGCGCAAGGACGCCGCAGAGATCGCCGCGCTGCGCAAGGCGGGCGCGGCGGTCGACCGGATCGCGACACAGCTCCAGACGGGCGAGATCGAGCTGGTCGGCCGGACGGAGGCTCAGGTCTCTGCCGACCTCGGGCATCGCATCCGAGCCGAGGGCCACCATCGGGTGAACTTTGCGATCGTGGCGGCGGGCGCGAACGCGGCGAGCCCACATCACGAGCCGGGCGAGCGCGTGATCCGCGAGGGCGAGGTCGTCCTGTGCGACTTCGGGGGGACGCTCCTCGGCGAGGACGGGGTCGGCTACTGCTCCGACATCACCCGGTGCGTGCACCTGGGCGAGCCTGACGACGAGACCGCGGAGGCGTACGCGGTGCTCCTCGACGCGCAGCAGGCTGCGGTCGCTGCTGCCTGCGTCGGCACGACCTGCGAGGAGGTGGACGCGGCGGCGAGGCGCATCATCACCGACGCCGGTTGGGGTGAGCAGTTCATCCATCGCACTGGTCACGGCATCGGGATCGAAGAGCACGAGGACCCGTACATCGTCAGCGGCAACCAGACACCGCTCGAGTCGGGGCACGCGTTCTCGATCGAGCCGGGCATCTACGTGGCCGGTCGGTTCGGCTTCCGGTTGGAGGACATCGTCGTCGCCGCCGACTCGGGACCCGAGCCGCTCAACAACGCCGACCACGACCTCGCGCTCCTCTGACGTGATCCGCCTCGACGCCGCGACGGTGCTGCTCCAGTGGGCCGTCGGCGGGCTGTTCTTCCTCTGGGTCACGACCCGGCGCCGCGAGGTGAGCCTCGGATACGGCTGGCTCCTGCGTGGCACCTACCTGCTGATGGCGGCCGCCGCACTTCTGACCGGCGTTCGCTACGGCGACGAGGTCATGCTGCGCGACATCGCAAGCGCAGCCGTCGCGCTCGCGGCGCTGGTCGCGCTCGTCATCTCCGTGCAGCGCCGCCGTGCCGGCGTGTCGGGGGAGCACGCGGTCGCCGCCGCGCGCGAGGCCAGGGTGACGGCGATGACCGGCATCGAGCGCAACCGCGGCGAGCGGGACACGACCGTCGCTGAGTTCCCTCCGGGGCTCGACCTCGTCGCCCCGATCGTCGGGCTCGTCGGGCTGGTTGCGGCGGGCGTCGCTGCGGGGGACCCCGCGCTGCTGTCGGTCGCGCGGGTCGTGGTGGGCGCGGCGTTCCTCGGCGCCGTCACCGACGCGATGCTCCTCGGTCACTGGTACCTCGTGCAGCCGGGCATGCCGCGTGCCCCGCTGCTCGAGCTGATCCGCTGGCTCGCGGCAACCTGGCCCTTCGAGGTCGTGGTGCTGCTGTGGCCCACTGGGATGGTGAGCGTCATCAATGGCTCCATCGACGATGGCTACAGCGGCATCCTCGGGTGGATGTGGGTGGCGTGCGCCCTGAGCACGATCGTGCTCGTCGGCGTCACGCGCGCTGCGCTGAAGGAGCGGCAGTACTCGGCGGTCATGGCGGCGACGGGTCTGCTCTACCTCGCGATCCTCACCGCGTTCGGTACGGACCTCGTGGCCCGAGCCGTGCTCGCATAGCTCAGTGCCGAGCACGGTGAGGGGTCAGGCGATGGTGGTGGTCGTGCTGGGGGTCGAGGGCACGCCGAGCGGGCGATCGGTCGTCATCACCTCGAGCTCGCCGAGACCGACCTCGAGTCGCATGCGGATCGTGCCCGTGTCGCCGACGTTGCTGCGTTGACCCGTCGTGGTGACGTCGAGACCTGACTCCGCCCTTCCGAACAGCACGACCTGTCCCGCTGATGCGTGCGCAGAGATCTCGATGCCGACGCCGTCCGGAACCACGACGACAAGCTGTCCGACTCCGACGGTGGCGCTGAGGTCGAGGGCCTCGCCGGCTCCGAGGCGCAGTCCCGTGAGGTCGAGGCGCCCGTCGCCGACGCTCAGCTCGTAGGTGTCGGCGACCTCCGCGCTCGTCAGCGGCGCCCAGGTGCGCTCGCCGACGGGCCCGGACAGCGGGATGTCGACGACCGACGTGGCGGCCAGCGCGGCCGCGATCACGACGGCCGGCACGATGAGCGCTCGACTGCCTCCGACGAAGGCACCCAGCACGAAGCCGAAGCCGAGGATGCACAGCGCGATGGCTAGCCCGCTCTGCACCGAGACGTCGGCGAGGAACGCGATGCCGGCCCAGAGGAGCAAGGCCCCCATGACCACCGGCGCGATGATCCGTCGCCGACCGCCGGCGACCTCGTCCCGATCCTGGGGTGGCGACGACACCGGGCTCCACTGATCGGTCGGTGTCGCCTGGCTGGCCGCGGGTGGCACCGCGATCGCAGGACTCTCGCTCGTGGGCTGGTCGTCCTCGTCGCGTCGGAAGAGCAGCCACGCCCCCAACGCCATGAGGCCGAGGGGGAGGATCCAGCGTCGCGCCGGCGACCACCAGCCACCCCACAGGATGCTCACCGACACGGCGAGCAGCACCATCCCGAAGATCTGTGCCCCCCGATCCCGTCGGCTCGACGAGCGCGCCGCGAACGGGTCGGTGGAGGGCGATTCGGCCTTGGGCACGAAGATCCACGCCAG
>JBQTHC010000158.1:0-17237 GCA_052390255.1 Microthrixaceae bacterium | reverse complement strand
CGGCGGTCAGGTTCGGTTCGTCGATCGAGGCCGTCACGACCTCAAGGGGATCGAGGACACCTGGCAGCTCTACGCGCTGGAGGCATGAGGGCTTCCTGGATCAGGCCAGGGTGGCAAGGGCGGCGTTGAAGGTGGGGCTCGGGCGCATGACCGCTTCCGCGACCGTCGGATCGGGGAGGTAGTAGCCGCCGAGGTCCACCGGCTGGCCCTGCACAGCGAGCAGCTCGGTGGTGATCGCCGACTCGTCGGCGGCGAGCCGTGCTGCGAGCGGCGCGAACGCAGCGGCCAGGTCGGTGTCGTCGCTCTGGGCGGCGAGCGCCTCGGCCCAGTAGAGGGCCAGGTAGAAGTGGCTGCCGCGGTTGTCGATCTCACGGACCTTGCGCGACGGGGAGCGGTTCTCCTCGAGCACCCGCCCGGTGGCGGCGTCGAGCGTGTCGGCGAGGATCTGGGCGCGCTTGTTGCCGGTCGACTCGGCGAGGTGCTCGAAGGACACCGCCAGGGCGAGGAACTCGCCGAGCGAGTCCCAGCGGAGGTGGTTCTCCTTGACGAGCTGCTGGACGTGCTTGGGCGCCGAACCGCCGGCGCCGGTCTCGAAGAGGCCGCCACCCGCGATGAGCGGGACGATCGAGAGCATCTTGGCGCTCGTGCCGAGCTCGAGGATCGGGAACAGGTCGGTCAGGTAGTCGCGCAGCACGTTGCCGGTGACCGAGATCGTGTCCTCCCCCCGCCGGATGCGCTCGAGTGAGAACCGCGCCGCATCGACGGGCGCGAGGATCTCGACCTGCAGGCCAGTGGTGTCGTGGTCGCCGAGGTACCGGCGCACCTTCTCGATCACCCGCGCGTCGTGCGCGCGCCCGGCGTCGAGCCAGAACACCGCGGGCGCGCCGGTCGCACGAGCACGACTGACCGCGAGCCGCACCCAATCTCGGATCGGGATGTCCTTGGCCTGACACATGCGCCAGATGTCACCCGGCTCGACGGCGTGCTCGAGCAGCGTCACGCCAGCGTCGTCGACGACGCGGACCGTGCCCGCGCGCTCGATCTCGAAGGTCTTGTCGTGCGAGCCGTACTCCTCGGCCTGCTGCGCCATGAGCCCGACGTTGGGAACCGAGCCCATCGTGGCGGGGTCGTAGGCGCCGTTGGCGCGGCAGTCGTCGATCACCGCCTGGTACACGCCGGCGTAGCAGCTGTCGGGGATGACGGCCTTCGTGTCCTGCGGGTCACCGTCGGCGTTCCACATCTGGCCCGACGTCCGGATCATCGCCGGCATCGACGCGTCGACGATCACGTCGCTCGGGACGTGCAGGTTCGTGATCCCACGGTCGGAGTCGACCATCGCGATCGCCGGCCCGTCGCGCAGCGCGCGTGCGACGGCGGCCTCGATCGCGGTGCGCGTCGCATCCGGGAGCGAACGGATCGCGTCGAGGAGGTTGCCGAGGCCATCGTTCGCGCTGATGCCGGCAGCGTCGAGTGTGGCGCCGTGCTCGGCCCAGAGGTCGGCGAAGAACGCGCGAACACCGTGCCCGAAGATGATCGGGTCGGACACCTTCATCATCGTGGCCTTGAGGTGGAGCGAGAAGAGCACACCCTGCGCCTTCGCGTCGGCGACCTGCGCGGCGAGGAACTCGACGAGCGCGCGCTTGTGCATCACGGTCGCGTCGATGATCTCGCCGGCAAGGAGGGGAGTGCTGGCCTTGAGGACGGTGGTGGTGCCGTCTGTGTCGACGAGCTCGATGCGCACGGATCCGTCGTGCTCGACGGTGGTCGACAGCTCGTTGGACCTGAAGTCGCCGCCCGACATCGTGGCGACATGGGTCTTGGAGCCCGCGGACCACGCGCCCATCGAGTGGGGATGCGTGCGGGCGTAGTGCTTCACCGATGCGGGCGCGCGGCGATCCGAGTTGCCCTCGCGCAGCACCGGGTTCACCGCGCTTCCCTTCACGCGGTCGTAGCGGGCCCGGATGTCGCGCTCGGCGTCGGTCGTCGGCTCGTCGGGGTAGTCGGGGAGCGCGTAGCCCTTCGTCTGCAGCTCGGCGATCGCCGCCTTCAGCTGGGGGGCCGACGCGCTCACGTTCGGCAGCTTGATGATGTTGGCCTCTGCACGCAGCGTGAGCCCGCCGAGCTCGGCAAGCGCGTCGGGCACCCGCTGCGAGTCGCCGAGGTGGTCCGGGAACGCTGCCAGGATGCGCCCGGCGAGGGAGAGGTCCCGGGTCTCCACCTCGACTCCCGCTGCCGCCGCGAACGCCTGGATCACGGGGAGCAGGGATCGCGTGGCGAGCGCCGGGGCCTCGTCGGTGTGGGTGTAGATGATCGTCGAGCTCACGCGGCGAGGCTATCCAGCGAGCCTCCCGCCAGACGAGTGCTCGCGACCGCGCGCGCCGGTCGGTAGCGTGACCTCGATGTCACACCCCCTGCATAGGGTCCTGGTGTGACCAGATCGACGAGAGGGTTGGCCGCGGTGGATGGAGGCGCGCAGCGCAAGCGAGCGACCGCCACGTCCACCTTCGGCGTGTCGCGGCGCGAGAACCACGATGCGAGCGGGTTCTACGCCCGGTTCGCCGCGCCCACCATCAGCAGAGACGACACGGTCGAGCCGCCCGGCGTGGTCGACCAGATCTACGTCGGTGACGCGCGGCACATGGATCGCGTGCGCGCGTCTTCCGTTGCCCTCGTGGTCACCTCGCCGCCGTACTTCGCGGGCAAGGCATACGAGGAGGAGCTCGGAGAAGGCCACATCCCTGCCACGTACGCCGAGTACCTCACGATGCTCGAGGACGTGTTCGCCGAGTGCGTCGACAAGCTCGAGGCGGGAGGGCGGATCGCCGTGAACGTGGCCAACCTCGGCCGCAAGCCCTACCGCTCCCTGTCGGCCGACGTCATCGGGATCCTGCAGGACCGGCTCGGCCTGTTGCTGCGCGGCGAGGTGATCTGGCGCAAGGCACGTGGCGCGGGCGGCAACTGCGCGTGGGGCTCCTTCAAGCAGCCGGCGAACCCCGTCCTGCGCGACCTCACCGAGCGGGTCGTCGTCGCGAGCAAGGGCCGCTTCGATCGCGCCGTGAAGGCACCCAAGCGCGCCGCGCTCGGCCTGCCGTGCGAGGCGACGCTCACCACTGACGAGTTCATGGACGCCACACTCGACGTCTGGGAGCTCGCTCCCGAGAGCGCCTCGCGCGTCAACCACCCCGCGCCGTTCCCCGTGGAGCTGCCCCAGCGCCTGATCGACCTGTACACCTATCGCGGAGATGTCGTGCTCGACCCGTTCATGGGATCGGGTACCACTGCGGTCGCTGCAGTTCGATCCGGCCGGCACTACCTCGGCTATGACACTGACGAGGCCTACGCGCGCAGCGCGCGGGCCCGGGTGGCGGGCGAGGTCGCCGCCGCCGTCGTCGAGGTCGCCGCAGCTCGGCCCGACAAGGCGGTTGCCGCGGCGCGCGAGCTGCTCGAGGCGGCCGGCTTTGCCGTCGACGACTCGCCCGCGGCGAAGCGGCGGCGCTTCGCGGGCGGTCTGCTCGTCGACTGGGCGGTGACCGACACGACGGGCGAGGAGTGGCTGGTCCTGGTCGCGGGAGCGTCCACGATCGCGCGAAGCGGGCTGCGTCGATCCGACGTGCTGTTCCGGACCCTCGGCGAGGCGTCCGTCCTCACGCAGGCTGGGCACCGGGTGCTCGTGCTCACCACGGATCTCCCGAGCCCGCGGTCGGCGCCGCTCGCCGCCGTGGCCGCCGCCCGCGGGGCCTCGCTGGTGGACGTCGTCGAGATCGGCGCGGCCCGCGCACGGGAACGCCTCGCAGGGTACGCGGCGGGGAAGCAGTCACCGATCGGCGATCTCCTCACCGGCGCCTGATGCCGTCGGCCAAGACGGAGATCACCGAGATCGTCACGGGGATGGCGATCGCCGGGGCGCCGTCGGTCGAGGCCGCGCTGCGCTCCCGTCTCGTGGCCAACGTCAGCGACGACGTGTGGGAGCGCCTGCGCGGCCTGGATCGGGCCGGACTGCACCGGCAGGAGTTCGCGGCCGCCTGGGCCAACGGCCTGGCCTTCCTGGCGTCGGAGGATGGCCTGCGGAACCGTCCGGCACGCATCGTCGAGTGGAAGGGGCCGACGCACGCGCCTGGCGACGAGGTCGTCCCCGCCGACCTGCGCGTCGAGCACGTCTGGCTGATCAGCTGCAAGTACCTGTCGAAGGTCCTCGCGAACGCCGCGCCGGCCCGGCTGTTCGACCGGGCGCTCGCCGGTGGTCCGAGCCGGGTCGCGGGCGACTGGTACGCGGAGGTCGCGCCCGCCACCTACCAGGCGCTGTACGCGCAGGTCCGCGTCGAGCTCGGCACGCGGGCCTCGTTGCCGCCACACGCCAGCGATCTCACGCCCGCGCACCGCGCCGAGCTGCGCGCCTACCTCGATGCGGGCTGGTCGCCCGACGCGCAGTCTGCATACCGGACGATGGCGCTCGAGGTCGGCAAGGCGTCGGCCGATCGCTGGCGGCGCACGCTCGTGAAGCGCGCCGACGCGGAGGCGATGCTCTGGCGGCTCCTGCGCATCGGGAGCGCGCCGTACTTCGTCCTCGGCGCCCAGCGCGACCGCACGCTGCGGCTACGCGTGATGACGCCGTGGGACTGGCGGCAGGCCTTCGAGCTGAAGCGCTTCGACGTGTGGGGCGACGACGCGGGGCAGCCCCAGGTGCGATGGCAAGCCCGCGTGCGAGCGTCGCACACCGGCGAGGAGACCACGGTCGATGGCCACGTGGAGATCCGGTGGAGCCATGGTCGCTTCGGCAAGCCGCCTGAGGCGAAGGTGTACCTCGACTCACCGCACCATCGGGTGCCGGGGTACGTGCCGCTGGGTTGAGCGACCTCCTGGTGCTTCTCGGGCGATTCCTCCGTCTCATCGCGCGAAGAACCGCCCGAGAACGGTGATGGAGGGCTCAGCTCGATGCTTCGGCCGCGGTCTTCAGCCGCTCGAGGGTCGCGTGCAACCCCGCGCGCAGCTCGTCGTCGTGCTCCTCGAGGCCGCCGAGCAGGTACTTGGCTGCGATCCGCGCGACGAGCGGCCGAGCCCGCCAGGCCTCGCGGCTCTCCGTGACGAGCGTGCCGTCGCCCTCGGGGGTGAGCACGTAGCGCCAGCGCATGCCGCTCTGCTGCGTCTCGAACGCGAACTCCCGGCCGGGGTCGGCCGCCACCACCTTGTTCACCGTGGACCAGCGCATCCACCCTCGACGGTTCGTCCCCTTGAAGCGGGCGCCCACCGCTGGGCCGGTCGCTCCACCGAGCCAGCGACCGCCGGTGCACTCGGGGCTCAGGCGGCCCATGTGCGCGATGTCGGTGACGATCTCGTAGATCCGCTCGGGAGGCGCGCCGATCTGCATCGAAGCCGAGTCGGGCGAAGGGCTTGCGTCAGTGGCGTCGGGCATGTGCGGACCGTACTGGACCGGCGATAGCGTCGAGCGGGCCGTCGGCGTTCGGCGGCACCGGCCAGCGACCAGGGGGATTCCCGTGCAGGAGCACACCAAGATCTACATCGACGGCGCCTGGGTGCCGTCTTCGGGCACCGGGTCGATCGAGATCTTCGACTCGACCAACGGCGAGGTCATCGCCACCATCCCGAAGGGCACGGCCGCCGACGTCGACGCCGCCGCCAAGGCCGCCCACGCGGCCTTCCCTGAGTGGTCGGCCAAGAGCCCCGAGGAGCGGGCGAAGGTCTGCACGCAGATCTCCGAGGGCCTCGCCGGCAGGATGGACGAGATCGCCACCGTCGTCACGCGCGAAGCCGGGATGCCCAAGTGGCTGAGCCTCATGGTGCAGGCCGGTCTCCCGATCAACTCGTTCGCGCAGGCCGGCGCGGTCGCCGAGAGCTACGAGTACGAGACCACCGTCGGCAACAGCCTCGTGGTCAAGGAGCCGGTCGGTGTCGTCGGCGCGATCACCCCGTGGAACTACCCGCTGCACCAGATCGCGGCGAAGGTTGCCTACGCGATGGCCGCGGGCTGCACCATCGTGCTCAAGCCGAGCGAGGTCGCGCCGCTCGATGCCTACATCCTCGCCGAGGTCATCCACGACGCCGGTGTGCCCGCTGGGGTGTTCAACCTCGTCACCGGAACCGGCGCGGAGGTGGGCGAGGCGATCTCGAGCCACCCGCTGATCGACATGGTGAGCTTCACGGGCTCCACGCGCGCCGGCAAGGCCGTGGCCGCGGCGGCGTCGGGCACGCTGAAGCGCGTCGCCCTCGAGCTCGGCGGCAAGTCGGCCAACATCCTGCTCGACGACCTCGATGACGAGACCTTCGAGAAGGCCGTGCGCGACGGCGTCGGCAAGGCATACCTCAACTCCGGCCAGACGTGCACCGCGCTCACCCGCATGCTCGTGCCGGCGAGCCGTCTCGCCGACGCCGAGCGCCTCGCAGCCGACGAGGTGGAGACGAAGTTCCAGCCCCAGGATCCCTTCGCCGACTTCGCGATGCTCGGACCGCTCTCGAGCCAAGCCCAGGTCGACCGCGTCAACGGCTACATCCAGAAGGGCATCGACGAGGGCGCCAAGCTCGTCACGGGTGGCACCGGCAAGCCCGAGGGGCTCGAGCAGGGCTACTTCGTCAAGCCGACCGTCTTCTCCGAGGTCCGCAACGACATGACCATCGCCCAAGAGGAGATCTTCGGGCCAGTCCTGTCGATCCTGCCGTACGACACCGAGGCCGACGCGATCCGGATCGCCAACGACTCCCCGTATGGCCTCTCCGGCGGCGTGTGGGGCGAGCCCGATCGGGCCAAGGCCGTGGCGCGCCAGATCCGCACTGGCCAGATCGAGGTGAACGGCGGGGCCTTCAACCCCAACGCTCCCTTCGGTGGCTACAAGCAGTCGGGCTACGGCCGCGAGTACGGCACGCACGGCTTCGAAGAGTTCCTCGAGACCAAGTCGATGCAGCTCTAGGCTGCTCACGGCCGGCGGAGCCGGATCGATCGCTGACGAGAGGGGACCCCGGGAGGGTCCCCTCTCGTCATTCCCTCAACCCGGTCGGGTGGCTTTTTCTGGCTGATTCTGGGGGCACTAGGTTCGCCTCATGGCACCCCTCAAGGCACCCGTCCGCGTTGCAGTCACCGGGGCCGCTGGCCAGATCGGCTACTCGCTGCTGTTCCGCATCGCGTCGGGCTCGATGCTGGGGCCCGACCAGCCGGTGATCCTCCAGATGCTCGAGATCACTCCGGCGCTCGGCGCGCTCGATGGTGTGGCGATGGAGCTCGAGGACTGTGCGTTCCCGCTCCTGGCAGGCATGGTGAAGACCGACGATGCCGACGCAGCCTTCGGGGATGTCGACGTCGCCCTCCTCGTCGGTGCGATGCCCCGCAAGGAGGGCATGGAGCGCGCCGATCTCATGAACGCGAATGGTGGGATCTTCAAGCCGCAGGGCGAGGCGCTCTCGCGCAGCGCCCGGCGTGACGTGAAGGTGCTCGTCGTGGGCAACCCGGCCAACACGAACGCCCTGATCGCGCAGCGCAACGCGAAGGACCTCGATCCGAGCTGCTTCACCGCGATGACCCGCCTGGACCACAACCGCGCGGTCGCGCAGCTCGCGGAGAAGGCCGGCGTCCACACCAGCTCGGTCACCCGGATGAGCATCTGGGGCAACCACTCGGCAACCCAGTACCCCGACGTCTTCCACGCGCGGGTCGGCGGCGCTCCGGCCTTCGAAGCGGTCGGCGGCGACCAGGGCTGGCTCGAGGGCGAGTTCATCCCCACGGTGCAGCAGCGCGGTGCCGCGGTCATCAAGGCCCGGGGCCTGTCCTCGGCCGCGTCGGCCGCCAACGCCGCCATCGGGCACGTGCGCAGCTGGGCACTCGGCACCGCTGCGGACGACTGGGTGTCGATGGGCATCCCGAGCGACGGCAGCTACGGCGTCCCTGAGGGGATCATCTCGAGCTTCCCGGTCACCTGCGCCGGCGGCGCGTACGCCATCGTGCCGGACCTCGAGATCAACGAGTTCAGCCGCGGACGCATCGACGCGAGCGCCGGTGAGCTCGTCGACGAGCGCGACGCCGTCCACGCCCTCGGGTTGATCTGACCGACTACTTGAGGAACTTGCTCGTCGTGTTGTCGGCGAGGGCCTTGCCGCCGGTCTGACAGGTGGGGCAGTAGGCGATCGTGTAGCGCACGTACTCGACCGATCGGATGGTGTCGCCGCAGATGCCGCACGGCTCGCCCACGCGGTGGTGGACGTGGCCCGGCCGATCCGCAGAGGAGCTCATCTCGTCGAGGCCGCGCTCGTACGCGAGCCCCTCGTTCACGCAGACGCGCGTTGCCTCGGCGAGTGCCTCAACGGCCTCGCCGTCGAGCTTGGCGGCAGACGCGAAGGGGGACAGCCGCGCGCGGTAGCAGATCTCGTTCGCGAGGCGACGCCCGATCCCGGCGATGATGTGCTGGTCGCGCAGGAAGCCGTGGAGGCGCATCGGGTGGCGCGCGGCGAGGGCCGCGAGGCTTGCGGCATCGAGCTCGGTGACGTCAGGTCCGAGCCCGAGCAGCGGCGGCTGGGCCTCCGGGTCGTCGTCGAGGACCCACACCCCAGCCTTGCGCTCGTGGCCGGCCTCGGTGAGGAGCAGTGCGCGGCCGTCGGTGAACCGCCAGCGGGCCTGGCCGAACCGGGGCTTGGCGGACTGCGCCTCGTCGGGCTTGAGACGGCCGCCTTGCATCAGGTGCACCACGAAGGTGATCACCCCGAAGTCGAGCATGAGGTGCTTGCCCCGGCTCCCGACGAAGACGAGCTGGTGGCCGTAGGCGTCCTCGGGCGACGGAGCAGCGGTCTTGAGCACCGTGAACGCGAGCGGGGTGAAGCGCTCCAGCGTGGCGCCGGTGAACGCCGCGTCGAGGCGTTCGGCGTGGGCGTGGATCTCGGGGAGCTCGGGCAACGCCGTGACGCTACCGGTTCACGTGCGCGGGCCCCACGTCGTGCTCGCGCGCATCGCGGCGAACAGATCCGCGAGCGTGGCGAGCTCGAGTGCATGGTCGATGACCCGGTGCAGCGAACCCTCGACCTGCAGGGCCCCGGCCATGAACGCGGCCTGGGCGGACAGCTCGCCGCGCGCGATCGCGGTGGCGGTGGTCCGGTCCTGCGTGAAGGTGACGTCCACGTCGGGCGCGGTTCCGGGCTCGACCGACACGGCGCCCTCGGCGATGCGGACGACGAAGGAGCGCGGCGCCCCGTCGCCGTCGTCGACCACCTGTTGGATGGTGAGGCGGAGGTCGGCGGGCACCGCCTGCGCGGCGGCCGCGTCACCGAGGCCCGCGATCCAGGCGTCGGACAGGAACTCGGGCACCCGCCGACGCTACCGGGCTCGCTGAGGCGTGGGCACTCGGCACTAGGTTCCAGCCATGCACGAGATCGCTCGGGGGGCAAAGGTCTTCGACCACGCGCCGGTACGGGGACGCTTCACGCCGATGGAGGGTCCGGACGACGTGCTGGCGCTCATGGACGACGGCGCTGAGGGTGTCGTTGCACTGGTGCGCGACGCGGGCGCCACGTTCCTCGCGCCGATCTACCACGAGCTCACGGGGATCATCTGCACCAGCGGGACGGTGCGCAGCCACATCGGCATCGTGAGCCGAGAGTTCCAGGTGCCGTGCGCCATGGCGTGCGAGTTCGTGGGCGAGGAGCCTCCCGCGGGGACCGAGGTGGAGCTGGACTGCAGCGGCGCCGCGGCGGTGGTCCGTGGCTGACCGCGCCGCCGACGTCGCCACCGCGAATCGGCTGATCGCCTACCACGCACCCATCTCTCGAGCGCTGACCGAGGAGCGCACCTCGCTCGAGAGCGCGCTCATCCCGGTCACGGCGTACATCGTGGTCGCCTGCGCCGAGGCATTCCTGCGCTATCCCGAGATGATCCGGCAGATCGACCGCGCGATGCCCGCCGAGGAGATCGGGCGGCTGGCGCGCCGCCCGGGTTGTCAGGTCGACACCTGCTACCTCTGGTCGATCAGCAACTTCTTCCTGCTGGGTCGCAAGATCATGGGGATGCTCGATCCAGCGGCCGACGATCCGCACGACGCGGCGACCGTCCTCGACTTCTGGGAGCGCGCGGCGATGGCGTACCGGGCCGATGGGACTCGGCAGGCCTGGGACACGGGGCGATCGACGCCCTACCCGAAGGACATCGTCGAACGGCTCCTCCAGGACGTCGCCCCGATCGACGACGACGATCATCGAGGCGAGGTGAAGCGCTTCAACGCCACGCTCGTGAACCACCTCTTCCTCCTGTACTTCGACACCCGGGCCGGGTACGGCGACACCGGTCCCTATGAGGTCCCGGGCGAGCCCTCGCAGGAGCTGCTCGTGCGCGACTTCTACCGGCTCGCACACGGAGACTTCCCGTGGTCGGACGTGGCGAAGGACGTTCCGTACCACCACCTCACCGCGGCGATGGTGCTCGACGGCGTGCAGAGCACCTTCACCGACTTCGGCACGTCGAACCACACCCCCGAGGACTACCTCGACCACCTCGTCGGCTTCGCGCTCTACACCACCGACGGCCAGGCACCTGGTGAGCTCCGCCTCGTTCCCGCGGGGGAGTACGGCGGCATCGTGCGCGCAGTGCGCACGGCGCAGTCCCAGCACTACCGCAACATCGCCGCGATGACTCGCGACGAGAAGATCCGCGCCGGGGCCTACGTGTACTTCAGCTTCCTGCGACCCTTCGCCGAGATCGCCGGTGTTGCCGACGAGCTCGACTGGCAGGTCCCGCGCGACCTGCCCGAGCCCGTCTACCAGCTCATGTCGGCCATGGTCGGTGAGAACGCCGGTGTGCCCGAGGAAGACGCGGCCTACTACGGCCTGTACCCGGTGGAGGTGTCGTGAGCGAGCGCGGCGAGCGAACCGTCGGCACAGCCGACCTCACCCTGCTCGCGTCCGACGAACAGGCGCATGCCCCGGGGCCCGAACGCCTGTGGGGCGAGTCGTGGTACTTCGACTTCACGAACCGGGAGGGCACGCTGGGCGGGTACGTGCGGCTCGGCCTCTACCCGAACCTCAACACGGCCTGGTACTGGGCCTGCCTCGTCGGCGAGGGGCGGCCGCTCGTCACCGTGATCGACCACGACGTGTCCCTGCCGTCGGCGGGGTCGCTCGAGGTGCGGGCCGACGGTCTGTGGGCGGACCACACCGTCGAGACCCCCTTCGAGCACCTGAGCCTCGGCTGCGAGGCGTTCGCGGTCGGCGTCGAGGACCCCGCCGAGGTCTACGGTGACCTCCGCGGTGCTCGGGTGCCGTTCGGGCTGGACCTCGAGTGGGAGACCGATCGGGGCGGCGTCTACCCGTGGATCGGCACCACCCGCTACGAGGTGTCGTGCAACGTGCACGGCGAGATCCTCGTCGGCGACGAGCAGATCGCCTTCGACGGCGTCGGGCAGCGGGATCACTCCTGGGGCGTGCGCGACTGGTGGACCATCGGCTGGGTGTGGACGGCTGGGTGGCTCGAGGACGGCACGCGCTTCCACACCACTCGCGTGCGCGTGCCGGGACTCGAGGCGTTCGCGCCTGGCTACGTGATGGCGCCCGGACGCTCCGTCGAGCAGATCGACGCGTGCACCGCCGAGGAGGAGCTCGACTCGAACGGGTTCCCGACGACCGCGCACCTCGTGTGCGGCCCGCTGGACATGGCAGTCGAGCCGGTGTCGTTCTCACCCGTGCACCTCGTCGACGACGACGGAAGCGGCCCCCGAGTGGCGCGGTTCCCGCGAGCGCTGTGCCGCTTCGAGACCACCGATGGGCGACGCGGCGTGGGATGGACCGAGTGGAACCAGCCGTCCACGTGATCGGCCCCTGATCTGACCGGGCGCCCCGTGGTCAGTACCCTCGCACGGTGCTCGCCCTCCTCTACGCAGCCGGGAGCCTGCTCGATCCGAAGAACCTGATCGACACGTTCGGGCTGCTCGGGATCTTCCTCATCGTGTTCGCCGAGTCGGGTCTGCTCATCGGCTTCTTCCTGCCCGGCGACTCACTGCTGTTCACGGCTGGCTTCCTCGCCTCGCATCCCTCGAGCGTTCCCGAGTCGCTGCACCTCCCGCTCGTGCCGCTGCTCCTGCTCGTGTGGGTCGGGGCGGTCGTGGGGGACCAGGTCGGCTACGTCTTCGGCCAGCGCGTGGGCCCGTCGCTGTTCCGCCGCCCCGATTCGCGGCTCTTCAAGCACGAGAACGTCGAACGCGCCCAGGCGTTCTTCGACAAGTACGGAGCCAAGGCGATCGTGCTGGCGCGCTTCGTGCCGATCGTGCGCACGTTCGTGCCGATCACCGCCGGCGTCGCGCACATGGAGTACCGCCGGTTCGTCACCTACAACGTGCTCGGCGGCACGCTGTGGGCGTTCGGCGTGACGCTGCTCGGATACTTCCTCGGCCAGGTCGACGTCATCGAGCAGAACCTCGAGATCGCGATCCTCAGCGTGGTGGCCGTGTCGCTGTCACCGATCGCCCTGGAGATCTACCGCGCGCGCAGACACACCAACCAACGTCTGTGAACTCGCACGTCCGTATGGCAGACGTGGCAGTTCACAGACGTTGTCAGGTCTGGGCGGCGAGCTTGCGGTTCTTGACCTGCGCCTTGACGTAGTCCCGGTTCATGTAGGCGATGAAGTCGATCGAGATCTCCTTCGGGCACGCCTCCTGGCACTCGCCGTGGTTGGTGCACGACCCGAAGAACTCCTCCATCGTGTCCACCATCGCCACGACCCGTTGGTAGCGCTCCGCCTGGCCCTGCGGGAGCAGGTTGAGGTGGCCGATCTTCGCTGATGTGAAAAGCTGCGCCGCGCTGTTCGGGCATGCGGCGACGCAGGCGCCGCAGCCGATGCAGGCCGCCGCGTCCATCGCGGCGTCCGCCACCTCCTTGGGCACGAGCGTGAGGTTCGCGTCGGGGGCGGCACCCGTGGGCGCGGTGATGTAGCCGCCCGCCTCCACGATCCGGTCGAACGGCGAACGGTCGACGATGAGGTCCTTGATGACCGGGAAGGCCGTGGCGCGCCACGGCTCGATGTGGATCTCGTCGCCGTCGGCGAACTTGCGCATGTGGAGCTGGCAGGTCGCGGTGCCGCGGGCAGGGCCGTGCGCCTGGCCGTTGATCATCATCCCGCACGAGCCGCAGATGCCCTCACGACAGTCGTGCTCGAACGCGATCGGCTCACGGCCCTCCGCGTTGAGCCGCTCGTTCACCACGTCGAGCATCTCGAGGAAGCTCATCTCCTCGCTGATGTCGTTCGCCTCGTAGGTCTCCATCGCGCCGGGCGCATCGGGGCCCGCCTGGCGCCAGACATGGAGCTTCACGTGCATCTGCAGGACCTCTACTTGTAGGAGCGCTGGGACAGGTGGACGTTGTGGAACTCGAGCGGCTCCTTGTGCAGGATCGGCGCGCCGCTCTGGCCGCCCCACTCCCACGCCGCGACGTGCGCGAACTCCTCGTCGTTGCGGAGCGCCTCGCCCTCGGGCGTCTGGCTCTCTTCGCGGAAGTGGCCGCCGCAGGACTCCTCGCGCGTGAGGGCGTCGCGCACCATCAGCTCGCCGAGCTCGAAGAAGTCCGCGACGCGGCCGGCACGCTCGAGGCTCTGGTTCATCGGGCCGTCGCCCAGGACGCGCACGTCGCTCCAGAACTCGTCGCGCAGCGCGGGGATCTCCGAGAGCGCCTTCTCGAGCCCGGCCCTGTTGCGGGCCATGCCGCAGTGCTCCCACATGATCTTGCCGAGCTCGCGGTGGTAGTGGTCGACGGAGCGGGTCCCACCGATCGACAGGAACCGCTTCACCTGGTCGTCGACACCCTCCTGCGCGCTGGCGAAGCTCGGGTCGTCGATCGGCACCGTCGGTGTGCCGAGCAGGTCGGCCAGGTAGTTCGCGAGCGTGTAGCTGATCACGAAGTACCCGTCGGCGAGCCCTTGCATGAGCGCGGAGGCGCCGAGGCGGTTCGCGCCGTGGTCCGAGAAGTTGGCCTCGCCGAGCACGAACAGGCCGGGGACGTTCGACATGAGGTGGTAGTCGACCCACAGCCCACCCATCGTGTAGTGCACCGCTGGGTAGATGCGCATCGGCACCTGGTACGGGTTCTCGTCGGTGATGCGCTCGTACATCTGGAAGAGGTTGTCGTAGCGCTCCTTGATCGTCTCGACGCCCACGCGACCGATGGCGTCCGCGAAGTCGAGGTACACGCCGTTCTTGAGCGGTCCGACGCCGCGGCCCTGGTCGACGACGGTCTTCGCGTTGCGCGACGCCACGTCGCGCGGGACGAGGTTGCCGAAGCTCGGGTACTTCCGCTCGAGGAAGTAGTCGCGCTCGTCCTCGGGGATGAGATCCGCGCGCCGCGCGTCGTCGGGGTTCTTCGGTACCCAGATGCGCCCGTCGTTGCGGAGCGACTCCGACATCAGCGTGAGCTTCGACTGGAACTCGTCCGACGCTGGGATGCAGGTGGGATGGATCTGCGTGTAGCAGGGGTTGGCGAAGAACGCTCCTCGCCGGTGCGCCCGCCACGACGCCGACGCGTTGGAGTACTTGGCGTTCGTGGAGAGGAAGAAGACGTTCCCGTACCCGCCGGTGCACAGCAGCACCGCGTGGGCGGAGTGACGGCTCACGTGCCCGGTGACGAGGTCGCGCACGACGATGCCGCACGCACGCCCGTCCTTCACCACGAGGTCGAGCATCTCCGAGCGCGTGTGGAGGTCGACCGTGCCGAGCCCCACCTGCTTCATCATCTGCTGGTAGGCGCCGAGCAGGAGCTGTTGGCCGGTCTGGCCGCGCGCGTAGAACGTGCGCGAGACCTGCGCGCCACCGAAGGACCGGTTGTCGAGCAGCCCGCCGTACTCGCGGGCGAACGGCACACCCTGCGCCACCATCTGGTCGATGATGTCGACGGAGACCTCGGCCAGCCGGTGCACGTTGGCCTCACGGCTGCGGAAGTCGCCGCCCTTGATCGTGTCGTAGAAGAGGCGCTGCACGGAGTCGCCGTCGCCCTTGTAGTTCTTCGCGGCGTTGATGCCGCCCTGCGCGGCGATCGAGTGCGCCCGGCGCGGGCTGTCGTGGTACGTGAAGACCTTGACGTTGTAGCCCTGTTCGCCGAGCGTGGCCGCCGCCGACGCACCGGCGAGTCCGGAGCCGACGATGATCACGTCGAACTTCCGCCGGTTGTTCGGCGCGACCAGCTTCATGTCGAACTTGTGCTGCGTCCATGCGTCGGCGAGCGCCCCCTGGGGGACGTTGCTGTTCAGCTCGCTCACTGGCGCTCCCCCTTCGGGGTCGCGCGCAGTGATCGATCGGCACTGCGCGCCGGGTAACGCAGCTGTGACATGGTTCGCTCGCTCCGCTCGCTCACGGGTTGGCCTCCTCGTAGCTGGTGCAGCTCACGATGACGTCGCCGTTCTTCACGCAGTCGGGGTTGTCATCGGCGCTGACCAGCCCGGTGAGCACGGAGATGGGGAACATGATGTTCATCGCGGCGATGAGGGCTGCGAAGCCCGTGGCGAACCCGCGTCGCCAGGAGTTCCACCGCGGGTTGTTGAGCCCGAGGCTCTGGAACATCGACCACGCGCCGTGGAACAGGTGCAGGCCGAGTGCGAGGTTGGCGACGATGTAGATCGCCGCGACCGCCGGGCGACTGAACGTGGCCACGAGGTTGCGGTAGATGTCGCCGCGAACGAAGTCGGGGTTGACCGTGCCCCACGTGAGGTCGGCGAGGTGGAACAGGACGAAGAGCCCCACGA
Source organism: Microthrixaceae bacterium (assembly GCA_052390255.1). Taxonomy (GTDB): domain Bacteria; phylum Actinomycetota; class Acidimicrobiia; order Acidimicrobiales; family VFJN01; genus VFJN01. Next base: position 1,534 of record JBQTHC010000158.1, on the reverse strand, counting down.
CGATGCCCGTCCAGCGCATCGAGCGGCTGGCCGCGGTGGCGGCTTGCCAGTCGCGGCTCTGCTGGTAGCCCGGTCCGTTCGCGCGGTGGTTCATCCGGGTGAGGCCGTAGGCGGAGTGGATGTGGAGCAGGAACGCGAGTGCCAGCGCCGGCCGCATGAGCCACAGGAAGACAGTGCGGGGCAGGAGCGGTACGAACAGATCCCGGAGGAACTCGCCGTAGTGGTTGACGTCCTCTGCGCCGAGGTACACCTTGAGGTTCCCGATGGCGTGGAAGAACACGAACCCCATGAGCATGATGCCGGTGAGCGCCATCACCCACTTCTTGCCGACGGCTGACCGGTAGAACTCCAGCGGCCACGGGCCGCGTCGCCGGGGCGTGGGGTGCACCCGGCCGGCACCGGGGCGGTCCATCGTCGTCGCCATCGCTCGATCTGCCTCCGCGAGCCTCATCGATCAGTGCCCTCGGGACGCTAGTCCTCGCCCCGAGAGCCCCTGAAAACCGCGAGGGCTTGTCGGCCGGGCTACTCCGCGCGCTCGATGATCGTGTCGTAGGAGTTCGTGACCGGTGCCTTCGACCCGGCGTGGCTGCAGCGCAGATCGAGGCGCATCGCACCGGGGGAATCGGGCACGTCGATCCGCACCGTGCCGACCCGCTGGCACCCGTCGCCTGGGATCTCGCCCTGCCAGCGCCACGTGCGCGTCCCACCCGGCCACGCGAGCACCGCGTCGATCTCTGCCGGCTCGAGCGGGTCTCGTAGGTCGCTCACCACGTGCACATCGAGGGAGATCTCCTGGCCAGGGCGCACCTGCGCCGGGAGGCGATCGGCCACGACGATGACCGGCGCGCACGCGGCACGCAGGGCCTCGTAGCCGAGCTTGGGCGCTCGGTCGTGCCCGAGCACCGACCACGTCACCGCGGGGTGCCCGTCGGCGAAGCAGAACTGCGCGAACCCGCCGGTGGGGCGGTACTTGAGACGACGGAGCTCCTCGATCTGCCGGCGCACCACCAGCGCCTGGTACTCCTGGGTGGCGCGCTGCCAGGACTCGAAGGTGGCATGTGCGTCAGGGGGCACGAAGCGATCGAAGATCGCCTTCTGGAGGGCGTGCGTGCGCCCGAGCCGCTCCCAGTCGAGATCCGGCCAGCGCGCGGGCTCGCAGAACGCCGCGTTCGTCGGCACGGCCTGCGCACCGAACTCCGTCACGAACCTTCCCATCCGCGGGATCCTGCGCAGGAAGCCAGGCAGATCGCGCTCGTGGCCGTGATACCAACCGAAGTAGAGGTGGCTGTCGGTGCCGTCGAGCTGCGGCGGGTGAGGGAGCACGCCGGAGTGCGCCACCACCGGACGCGTGCCGTCGTGCTTCTCGAACGCCTTCTTCACCGAGTGGTCGAGCACCGTCCGGTTCCACGTGGGCAGCTCCTGCGCGGCGAGCGCTCGAAGGCCCATGCGAGCCATGGCCTTGCGGTCGCCCCACATCTCCGGGTCGTTCTCGATGGCCATGGGTTCGTTGTGGCCGCACCAGATCGCGATCGAC